>CAZCZK010000033.1:0-18498 GCA_964503195.1 uncultured Methanoregula sp. | reverse complement strand
GCCTTTAAGAATTTGCAAACCTGGATTGCCGAACCGAGTCGGGGTGCAGGTCTGCCATGAGGTATTGCCGTGCAAAGAGACCGGCCGACGGTGCCGGCCCGCGGGAGCGCCAGGAGACCGCGTGCAGGGAGCCAAAGCGGTCCCTATCTCCCGGTCCGCCATCACGGTCTCCCGCTCCCGCGAATCCGGTCCTGGGGAGTGAGCCTCCGCGGAGAACCGGGATGAACTCAGGGGGTAAAGGGGGATCACCAGCGGTCCCGCGCAAAAGGCCGGATGGATGGCGCCAGTTCCCGCACCCGCAATCCCTTCCGCCGGGCCCCTGGTGTAACAATACCAAGGTGCTTAAAGTCTGCCATGAATCATAGCATGTCAACAGGAGAGCGTTGTAATCATGCCAAAAACGAACATTCCACAAAAAGGAGCGATCGTCCAGAGAGACATGGAAACGTATTTGATCCACCCCCATATCCCCGGCGGTTTTGTCGAACCGGCACTGCTCCGGAAGATCGCGGACGTGGCGGAAAAATACGGTGCAAAATACCTGAAACTGACCGGTGCCCAGCGCATTGCAATCATCGGCCTCCAGGAGAAAGATCTGGACAATATCTGGGCAGAGTTCGACGACCGGCAAAAGGCCATCGGCCTGACGGTACGAAGCATCCAGATCTGCCCCGGTACCCGGTCGTGCAAGAAGGCAAAGCAGGATAGTCCGGGCCTGGGATTCGCCCTTGATGCGGAGTTCTATGGCAAGCCGGCGCCGGCCAAGTTCAAGATGGGTATATCGGGATGTTCCAACTGTTGCAGCGACTCGTGGATGAAAGACCTCGGGTTCTTTGGCACTGACGAGGGCTTCACGGCGGTTGCCGGGGGTAAAGGAGGAGGAACGGCGAAGGTAGGACGGGAGATTGCGACCGGCCTGAGCGAGGCGCAGGCAATAGCATTAGCCCACCGGGTCATCGCGTTCTACCGGGAGCATGGCAAGGCCCCCGAACGCCTGGGCGGGACGATCGAGCGGGTCGGTTTTGATACGTTCGTCAAGGCAGTGCGCTGAAGAGAAGGAAGAACCGGCCGGGTATCCCCATCATGGATACCATCCTCCTCTTTTCCATCCGGCAGCACAAGAGCCGGTTTACCCTGCTGAAAACCAGGTATTTTGCACGGGATCCTGGTTGCCAAAGACCGCTCCCACGGAGGTGCCGGGCAAAAAATCGTTGTACTGCACCGCCGACAACCGGCGTTATAAAAACGCTGCATGTAAAAAAAGGAGCGTTACTCGTCGTCGCCCACGTACATCTTTGTTGCCGTGTCAAAGCATTTCTGTGCTTCGCGGATCTTTCCGAGCTTTACCAGGGTCGCGCCCTTGTTGAACAGGGCATCGGCATCCCCAGGGTCGATTTCGAGGGCTGTGTTATAGGCAAAGAGCGCTTTGTCGAACTTCCCCTGGCTGTCACGGAGGTTCCCGTGCTCCACACAATCGTGTTCCCGAATTAAATCTGCCATTTCCATGGTTTTTCTCCTGAGCCACACACCAGTGACTGAACCTGACTCTTCCGGGCAGCCCATATATATTTGCAAACCGGGATTGCCGAACAGGTATGGTGTGCAGGGTTGCCGTGCAAAGAGTCTTTCCGGTGGTCCCTTCAGAGTACGACAGGGTACAGGGTTGGATACGGGCGACGGGGCAGAGATAATGAGGCTTTCAGGATTTCCCGGCATTGTTCGCCTTGCCGTACCGGGTGGCAAACGCCGGATCAAGGGCAGCAGATCTCCCGTGGGAGGCAGCCGCTTCAGGGTGCCGGCCGAGACGCCGCAGGGCATTGCCGCGGGCGTGCCATGCCATGGCGTCCCGGGGGCTGAGGGCGATCGCCCGGTCATACGACAAGACCGCCTCCCCGTCCCGGCCGAGGGCGGCGAGAGCGACCCCGCGGTTGTACCACGCCTCAGCGTAACCCGGCCGGAGTCGTGTCGCAGTGTCGTAGGAGTCGATCGCCTCATCATACCGCTCCCGATAACTCAGGGCAGACCCGTGGTTGTACCAGGCTTCGGCATACTTCGGCCGGTATGACACGGCTGCACAGTACGAGTCGGCCGCTTCTTCCGGACGATCGAGAGCCATGAGCGTGTTCCCGCGGTTATTCCAGGCTTCAGCGTAGTCAGGCCGGAGCCCGACAGCCCGGTCATACGATTCCAGAGCTTCCCGCTGCCGGCCGAGGGCTGCGAGGGTGTTGGCCCGGTTGAACCATGCCCCGGACAGGGAGGGGCTGAGAGCGATCACCCGGTCGTAGGAAGCGAGGGCATCCTCACGCCGTTCGAGAGCCAGGAGCACATTTCCCCGCATGTTCCACGCTTCAGCGTTATCCGGGCCAAGCACAACGGCCCGGTCGCAGGAATCAAGGGCTTCAGGGAGCTGGCCCTGGTTCATAAGCACCCACCCACGGGTATACCAGGCTTCGGCAGAGGCCGGGTTCAGGGCGATCGCCCGGTCACAGGAATCCAGCGCTTCCGCATGCCGGCCAAGGTTCCCGAGCACCCACCCGCGGTTGCTCCACGCCCGATAGGAGGCGGGATCGGTGGTTATCGCCATCCTGCAGGCTTCGAGAGCATCGTCAAAACGGCCAAGGTTACCGAGTGCAACACCGCGGCCGTTCCATGCCCGGACGCTCGCCGGGTTGCGGGAGAGTGCCCGGTCAAAGACCAGGAGAGCCACGGCAAACGCTCCCTGCCGGAGCCGGTCAATGCCTTCGGTCAGCTCGTGCTCCGGCCCGTCTTCCATGGGTACGCCCCACAATGCCGTTTGTCACGCGTGTCATCCCGGTCATTATCAGTTCTGCCCGTTCCGGTACCGGCACAATGGTTCAGCCGGGCATTCTCGCGGCCGAGCCAGGCTTCAGGATAGTCCGGGTCCATGGCGGTAACCCGGCCACGCCATTCGGCTGCCTCGTGCAGATCGGCATCCGCAAGGGTATGCCGGAGGACAGGGCACGGCACCTGTGCGGGACCATCCTGCCCCAACGGAAACGATGGCAGCAGAAATAACCCGGATTCTTCGGTCATCCGGGGAGTACTCACACCTCCTTACCGTTTCCAGACCTGTCTGCTCCCCATGGACGGGATGTAGTAGCTGATCTCGCTCGCCGTAAAGACCAGGACCACGAACTCGGGGTTGTCGACCGTCTTGAAGTACCGGACAAACATCGGGTTCCAGTACTTCTTCCTGGTCGCGAGATCGGTGTGGATCGTTCCCTGTGCCTGGATCTCCACGTACGGGTCGGTGTACTCTTTTCCCGACCAGACCGCAATGGCTACATCCGGGTTCTTCTCCAGCTGGGCCACCTTCCGGGAGCTCTTCATCGTCCCACCGACAAGCGTCATGTCGGGAAAGCCTTTCAGGAGCATGAACCGTACCGCAGGCACCTTCCCGTCCAGCGTGGCGACCGCGGCCGTGTGGGGGCCGCCGATGACTTCCACGATCTTATCCTTCAGTTCCATGCTGCAGGATCAGCCTCTCCGGATTGATAAACATTCTGCTGACCATTACCGGGTTTATGATAAAGACGGCCTGATGTGCGGCGGGAACCGGGGGACCTGCCCGTACAGGTGCGGCACCCGCTCTCTGGATCCGGCAAATTCCTGCGCGGGAACGGGGATCCAGCCATGCCAGGCCCTGGAGAATTCTCTGAAACGCCCGGATCCAAATAACCCAATAACATCCCCCGATTGCCCATCAGAACGGTCCGGAACGGTCCTGGCATGAACCAGACCACCAGGGACTGACCGCAGACTGTCGGATAATCGCGGCCCTTATACCACGGTGCACGCAACAGGGTACCAGACGGCAGGAGCCGGATTGGAGAAAGATCATGAGAAAAGTACTCGCTGGCACGGTTGTTGTCTTCCTGATCGCGTTGATCGCCCTGGTTGGGGCGGTGGCGGCGGAAGCGGACACCTCAGGAACAGTTCTGACCGATGACATAGCGCCCTATAACGGCCCCATCGGTCCCGACAGCCCCCTGTACGGGCTGAAGCTTGCACTGGAAGATATGGACGAGTCCTTTACGGCGAATGAGACCGAGCGGGTAGCCAAGCAGATGGACCATGCCCGGCTCCGCCTCTCGGAAGTGCGCCGGTCCCTTGAGCTGAACCAGAGCGAGTCCGCAGAACAGGCACTCAACAACTACTGGCTGAAGATGAACCTCACCAATATAACGATTGCCGCGTGGCGTTCCAATGCCACCGGTCTCCTCCATGCACAGGAGATGATCGTCAAGCACCAGTTCGTGCTGGAACACCTGCTGGAAACCCACCCCAACAACACCGGCCTCTTGCGGGCATACAACAACAGCCTCCGGCTTGAAGAGAAGTTCGGGGAAAAGACCCTGATCCGGTTCAACCGCACCATGGAGAAGAACAACAAGACCATCCTGAAGGCAATCCGGCTCGAGCAGAAAGAGAATAACCGTAAGGGCTGGCCGGACCTGAATGCTACGGTAAACCGGACGCTGCAAGGCGAGACACCACCTGCCACGCGCCAGTACGGGTGGGAGAAGGACAAGGACAGGAAATCCGGCAATGACAACCCGGCCACTACCGTCACCACGCAGGTACCTGCCACCGGCAAACAACAGAACCAGGGTCAGGACAAGAAACAGGACGACCGGCAGAACGGTAACAGCGGCGACCAGGGAAAAGGCAATTCCAAAAATAAGTGATACCGGAAGGGAACATGATCCGGAGCAGGCGGGTTTCCGCGGGAAGACGAAGGGAGGAGGACCCCCTCCATCCGGTGACTGCCCGAAAACCCCGGAGGGGAAAGGCAAGTCGAAGAACTGAGGGGTTCTTCTCCGGCCGATGAGTTCCTGATACCAGGAGAAGCGGAAGGGAGGAGACGCCGGCCTTTTCCCTTCTCCTCTTTGTGGTGAACCCGCCGGATTGAAGCATTTTTTATTACCCGGACGTGATAGTATTCAACAGGAACGTTGCTGAATGAAACCGGCAATCCGCTACATCATACCAGTACTCGCCGTGCTGCTGCTCCTGATAACGGCGGGTGCAGCAGAAAATCCAGCCCCCACCACCACCTACACCATCACCGTGCAGGAGGACGGTTCCGCCCTCTGGCAGCTGGAGTACCGCACCCTCCTTGCAACGGAGAGCGACCTTGCCGCCTTTGACACCTACGCCCGCGATCTCCCGGTCACCTACCTCCCGCAGGTACAGGACCTCATGCAGCGGTCCGCGGCCCAGGCATCGGTCGCCGCCACCCGTCCCATGGCCATCAGCAACGTGAGCGGCACTACCGTTGTGCAGACCTCCCCCACGGGCAGGTACGGGGTGGTTATCTACTCCTTTTCCTGGTCGGGGTTCGCGGAGCCGGACGGTACCCTTGCAGTCGGCGATGCCTTTGCCGGGGGGCTCTACCTTGCCCGGGACAGCACCCTCATCCTCCGGTACCCCTCAGGCTGGACCGTGACCCGCACGGAACCGGCACCCGACCTTCAGCGGGACGGGCTGGTCTGGTACGGCCTGCGGTCGTTTGGCCCCGGGGAGCCCCGAATCAGCATCGAAAAACCCTCGTTCCCTCTCGTGCCGGTGATCGTGGTTCTCGCGCTGGTTGTCGCAGCCGGTGCGGGTTTCCTGCTCTACCGGGCAAAACGGCGGCAGCCCGTGCAGGAGGATGAGGAAGACCCGGCAAGGCCGGAGGAGCCGGCAGCTCCCCTGTCCGAAACGGAGGTGGCAGGGCTTGAAGGCCGGATCACCGGCCTGCTCGAACATGCCGGGGGGGAGCAGTACCAGTCCGAGATCGTCAAAGCCCTCGGCGTGCCAAAGTCAACGGTCAGCTCCGCGCTCAATTCCCTTCATGCAAAGGGTGTGATCGTCAAGGTGAAGAAGGGGCGGGAGAACCTCATCCGGCTCGTGCGGGAAACGGGCGGTACACCAGGACGGTGAGGATGAGCGGCATTCCTCAACGTTCCCCGGTTTCCGGGGAGTTCTTCGGAAGGATGAGGGCCGGCTTTGCCTCTCCGGGTCTTCTGCAACTCCAGCCGCGAGGGTAAGCGAACTCGCGAGCGTTTCCCGAAAAAGGTCCGGATTAACCATAGCTCACATACCATGGTGACTCTGACAAATCGATGGCATACCCGTTTCCTTTACCTTCTTCTGATATCTGTTCTCTTCACGGGATGCACCTCCCCGGAAATCCCCGGATTCTGAGCCGTATTCAAACTCTGTGCCAGCGTCCCCCGTACCCGAATCGGGTACATTATTTCCCTTCCTGCAAAAGGTTATGCTATGAAAGCGGAAACCCGGTGGAAACTCATCCTGGGGGCAGGACTTGTCGCGCTCTCCCTGGCCTTGTACGCCACCCACTACCTGCTCTTCCATGATATCCACCACATCATGGTCTTCGGCCTCCACGAACTGGCTTTTATCCCCATCGAAGTTCTCGTGGTCACCCTCATCATCGACGAGATGCTGGCAACGCGGGAGAAGAACCAGCGGATGGAGAAACTGAACATGGTCATCGGCACGTTCTTCTCGAACACCGGAACCCCCCTGCTCGCTCTGCTGGTCCAGGCAGATCCCTGTATCGACACCATGCGCCAGCGCCTCGTTGTCAAGACCAGCTGGAAGAAGAGCGACTTTTTAGCAATGAAGAAGGTCATGCAGGAGTACTCCTGCAGTGTCGATATCGATACGATCGATCTCGTGGCCGCACGGGAATTCTGCCTGAAAAACGAGGAGTTCTTATTAAGGCTGGTCGAGAACCCGATGGTCTTCGAGCACGAGTCGTTCACCGGTCTCGTCCTCGCGCTCAGCCACCTGACCGAGGAGTTGAAGGCCCGCGGCAGCCTCTCCGTGCTCCCGAAGGATGACCGGGGCCACCTGGCCATCGACTTCCGGCGGGTCTATTCCCTGCTCATCCCCGAATGGCTGCGGTACATGGAGTACCTCCAGGCCCATTACCCGTACCTCTTCCACATGGCCATGCGAAAGAACCCGTTCGATGCTTCCGCATCCGTGGTCATCGGCCCGGCGGTATAATGACACCCCCCCCGTTCCGGAAACGGTACCCCGCGGCACCAGGGCCCGAGTTCCCCCACACCGGCGAACCGTCAAACTTTCCCGGAAGCCCGACACCTTATTGTCCCCCGCACTACCAGTACAGGATATGAAACGCGCCAGACCCGGCCCCCGCCCTCCCGCCTCGAAGGGTGCCGGAAAACCATTCTTTCCCGCCCGCCCTTCCCGGGCAGACAGCTTTTCTGAGTCGGTCATCCGGGAGATGACAAGGCTCGCCCTCCAGCATGACGCGATCAACCTTGCCCAGGGGTTCCCGGACTTCCCCTGCCCGGCCGGGCTGAAGACCGCAGCCTGCCGCGCCGTGAAGGAAGACTTCAACCAGTACGCCATCACGTGGGGGGATCGGGACCTCCGCGTGGCGCTGGCAGAACGGGTGGGCACCTATAATGGCATGCGGTATGACCCGGAAGCGGAGATCACGGTCACCTGCGGCTCGACCGAAGCCATGATGGCCTCGATGCTTGCGACAACCCGGCCCGGTGACGAGGTGATCGTGCCGGAGCCCTTTTACGAGAACTATGGCCCCGACACCCGGATCTCCGGTGCCGTGCCGCGGTATGTGCGGCTCGGTGAGGACTTCTCGATCGATGAGGAGGCCTGGAAGGCCGCATTCACCAGGAAGAGCCGGGCGATCATCCTCAACACCCCCAACAACCCGACCGGAAAGGTCTTTTCAAAAGAGGAACTCCGGTTCATCGCCGACCTCTGCATTGAGTATAACATGGTCGCGATCACCGACGAGATCTACGAGCACATCCTGTACGACGGGCATGAGCACGTCTCGATCGGGGGACTGGACGGTATGCAGGACCGGACGATCACCATCGGGAGTTTCTCCAAGACCTACAGCGTGACCGGGTGGCGGGTCGGGTATGCGCTGGCAGGGAGGGAGATCACCTCCCGGCTCCGGAAGATCCACGACTTCCTGACGGTCGGGGCACCCGCCCCCCTCCAGCATGCCTGCGTTGCAGCCTTGTCGCTGCCGGAGTCCTACTACCGGGAACTGGCAGAGGACTATGACCGGAAGCGGAAGATCCTGTACAACGGCCTCCGGAAGGCAGGGTTCTCGTGCAAGCTCCCGGAGGGGGCATACTACATCTTCACGGACATTGGGGAGTTCGGGATGACTGACGTTACGTTTGCCCGCCGGCTCGTGGAAACGGCCGGGGTCGCCGCGGTACCGGGGTCCTCGTTCTACCACGAGGGCGGGGAGACGAAGCTCCGGTTCACCTTCTCCAAGAAGGACGAGACCCTGATCGAGGCATGCCGGCGGCTGGAGACGCTGGACCTTGGCTTGAGCAGAACTACTCAAAAAAAACAGCAGGAGCGTACGTTGTACAATGGATCCTGAGAACCGGGCACGAACTTCTTTAGTCAGTTCACACCCGATGCATGAAAATCGCAGATATGAGGGCGCCCGCCTCATAGCTCCTCGCGGGGCACGGCGGGGCAGGTTCGTGTTTTTAAAATGCTGATGGTATTGACCCGCCGCGGGGGCGCCCCTTTTTGGGGCGGCGGAGTTCATCGCAAATTATTGAGCCAGTGCAAAAATCCTCATATCACCTTAGTTCAATGCAATTTTCATGGGAAATCATGCATAACGCTCTGACGCCCCCCGAAACTTCGCTCCCGCTGCCGGGGCATGCCCCATAACGGCAATTTCGGGAGAACCGGTGAACCGGAGAGGTGTCATCGCACTGCGCCCCGAACCCTGTCGGGGGATATCCCGGCGCACGAGGGGGCATTATGTCAGGAAAAGGAATGTATCCAATTGAGAGAAAAACCAGAATGAACATGCTCCGGAGTTAGACCCCATGGACCCTGCTGACATCCCGAAGAATTACCCCGCACTACGCGCAGCTGCCAATGACCTCCTGACCCTGCTTGGCCCCGGGTTCACGAATAAACCGGAGGGTCATGTGGAGACGGATATTGCTGCTGCTGCGAGCCTGGCGGGGTTGTCGATGCTCAGGAATAAGGGATTTGACCTGGGAGCGTTCACGCCGGGATCGATGGTGTTGTCCGACCTGGACACTGAGATGAACGAGATCTGGCATTTTATGATGGCTGCGGCAGGGAACATGGGGCTGGACCCGGCCGGAGGCTGGGTCCTTGAAATTCCCGGGGAACACAAGCCTCTCTTTACCATCCCTGAAATGACGCAGAAAACAGAGAGGGATTTTCTTGCGATCTGCGCCAGACATAACCTGAAAAAAGAGTTGTTCCCGTATGTGGCCGTCCTCGCAGCGTTAAAACTCGTGTACGCAGCGGATAAAATGAAGGTCCTGGACCAGAACATCGGGAAAGCGCTGACCGGACACCACGTTGTGGCCGGGGCAAAGACGGTTCCGTATCCGGTTGAGCGGGAGTACCGGAGCTGAACCCTGGTTCAGATTTTTTCTCCAGTCAGGATGAAACTTGCCAGTCTTCTTTCTATGTCTGGTACGGGACCTGCCCGGCTTTTCTTGGGTAACGAACCAGTCGGTACAGGCAGACAGACCCGGCCCCATGGAACAAGACCAGGTCGCCCGGTCTCCCCCCTCTTCCGGTACGGGAACCATGTATAAATAGAGGAAAACCGAGATCAACCGAGTACCAGGAAGTGGTATTCATGATGGAGTTTTCAGAGATAGTGATGTCGCGGTATGCGACCAAGAAATTTGACGGCAGGAAGATTCCGGAAACAAAGGTTAACGAGCTGCTCGAGATGGTGCGGTTTGCCCCGTCTGCGATAAACCTCCAGCCATGGAAGATCAAGGTGGTCACCGACCAGAAGGTAAAAGAGCAGCTCAAACCGGCTGCGTTTGACCAGGAGCAGATCCCTACCTGTTCGCACCTGCTGGTGTTCTGTGCAGACCCCGATTATGACAGCCTCATCAGCAGGCTGGGAACCCTGCTGAAATCGAGTGGCGTACCGGAAGAGACCCGCAAGAAGGTATCCGGTATGGCTGCCCAGTTCGCCGGCAGGATGTCGCCGGACCAGAAACTGGCGTGGTCGCAGGCCCAGACCTACCTTGCCCTGGGGAATGCCCTGAACGGTGCAAAAGCCCTGGGTTTCGATTCCTGCCCGATGGGAGGGTTCGACCCCAAAGAAGTCACCAGGATCCTGAAGATCCCGGCGCCCCTTGTACCGGTGATGCTCTGCCCGCTGGGATACGCGGCTGACCAGCCGATGCCAAAAGTGAGGTTCAATAAAGAGGATATTGTGTTCTGAAGAAGGAAAACCGTTTTTTATCCGGGGGTTATGACAAAACCCCACCCCGTGCAGGGCCAGTATGCCCTCTGCCATTACGGAATGTCGCACAACGAGCCGTTCTCTGACGGGAGCTCTGGGGAACACGGATGGCAGGGACGCGGGCAGTCCTGGGATATCCGGCACCGCATTGACCGGGCTGCCGCTTTTTTCCCGCCGCGGCGTGATGGTACGTCCCGTATATTTATGTATCCCCGGTTCCTATGGCAGACCATATGTCTCAGCCCAGGGCAATCGTGAAAACGGCTCTTTCCCGGGAGACCATGGAGGGGGCCGGCGTCCGGCTCCACCGGGCGTTCGGCTATAACGATATACCGCACTTTGATCCATTCCTGATGCTCGATGATTTCCGTGCAGACCGGCCGAAAGATTATCTGGCCGGTTTTCCCTGGCACCCGCACCGGGGGATCGAGACGGTGACCTACATGCTCGCGGGGACGGTCGAGCACGGGGACAGTATGGGCCATGCGGGCAACGTTGATGCCGGGGGTGTCCAGTGGATGACGGCAGGTTCCGGCATCATCCACCAGGAGATGCCAAAACCCGTCGACGGGCGTATGGGGGGTTTCCAGCTCTGGGTGAACCTGCCGCGGGACCATAAGATGATGAACCCGCGGTACCAGGAGATCCCTGCGGAAAAGATCCCCCGGGTAACCTTACCAAGTGGTGCGAGCGTGAAGGTCATCTGCGGAAAGGTGGCCGGTGTTTCCGGGCCCGTGAGAGATATCCTGGCAGAACCCGAGTACCTCGACGTTTCGCTCGAGCCGGGTGCGCAGTTCTCCCACCCGGTAAAAACCGGGTATACGGCCGCGGTCTATGTGATCGGCGGCGGAGGAAGATTTGACCCGCAGCAGGAGGGGGAACTCGGGGACCGGGCGCTGGCCCTGTACGGCATTACGGGGGACTCGGTCAGCATCCATGCCGGGAGCAGCGGCGTGAGGTTCCTGTTCTTGTCCGGAAAACCCCTCCACGAACCCATTGCCTGGGGTGGCCCCATCGTCATGAACACGCAGGCAGAACTGCAGCAGGCGTTTAACGAATACGAGAATGATACGTTTATCAAAAAAACAGCCTGAATCCTGCTTTTTCACCGTACGGTAACCGTGTGATTACCCGGGGGGAAGAGAAACGACCCCCGGCAGGTTCAGGCAACCAGGCCATCGTTGTAATGGTGCGGCCCCGGGTGGACCTGTCCGATCAGCGTCCGGTCAAAGATCTCCGCTTCCTCTACCAGCCGCGGGATGTACCCGAGCTCGTGGAGAGGCGCGACAAACTTCATGGTCGAGGCACGATATTCCGGGGGAAGGGACGCACAGTACTTCGGGGAGATCCGGTACACCTCCCGGACAAAGTCCTCGTCCACCATCCCCGTTGTCGTGGCGACCGTGCGGGCGCAGGCATCCGGATCGTGCCGGATCCACTCGCAGGCCTCCTCGTGGGCTGCAAGGAACCGGAGGAGCAGATCCTCCTTCTTCAGCATCTCCCGCATGACCACGATCCCATAGCTCGGGTTGCATGGCCAGAGCCGGTCCGGGCGAACCACGAGGCGGGCATTCCCGTACCGGCGGGTGGTCACGGCAAGGGCCGGTGTCCCGGCAGCACAGGAGATCTCGCCGGAGTCGAGTGCGTCGGAGAGAAAGTCCGCCCACGGGTAGTTTTTCACGGAGACAGTCCGGCAGCAGTGCTCCCGCACCAGCTCTCTCGTAATCACGTCATGGATGGATCCCTGCGGGGGTGTGCCAATAGCTTTTCCGGGGAACTGGGCGAGGAATGCCGACATGCTCCCGCATTCAGAAAGGGTCCCAATCCCCGGGCCGGCGACCATGACCGTCCCTTCCACGTGCCCGCCCGCAATGCAGGCAAGATGCAGCCCGCTCCCGATCCCGATGATCACGGGAGGGAGACCGGTATAGCCAAGGTCCACCTCCCCGCGCTGCAGGGCGCTGATGATCTCCGGCCCCGATGCAAAGAGCTTCCATGCAGCACGGAGCCCCTGCCGGTCCAGCAGAGGTGATCCACGGAGCAGGAATGCCGTGTGATAGAGTGTGGAGAGATAGCCGATCCGGATCAGGGGTAGGACGTCCGCCATGGTTCACCGTTCTGTGATTTGCCGTCCATCCTCATGAATACCGGTGTCAGCGGGGTGAGCCGGGGACAGCGGGCAGCGGCAGATGTGTCGCATCCAGGTTTGCCTCCAGCTCGCGTATGGTTTCCCGTCCTGCCCTTGTCGACGGCCCGGCGGGGACGGCTTTGCATCCCGATGCAGGGGAGATCGATTCCGAAAACGTGCCAATCCCGCGCGCGATCCGGATCGCATCCTCCTTGTCAAACCCGATCAGGGGGCGATACACCGGGACATCGGATGCGGCATCCGTGAGGACCAGGAGATTGTCCAGCGTCTGGCTTGCCACCTGCCCGAGGGATTCGCCGGTCACGATCCCCTTTGCCCCGGTCTTTTGGGCATACGCAGTTGCGATCCGGTACATCCGGCGCTTGCAGAAGATGCAGGTATATTTCTCAACGTGCCGTTGGATCAGCTCCTCTTTCGCCGCTGCAAGATACCCGTCCCGGACAACCATCAGCCGGATACCCGGCTGGTACCGTGCAAGGACCCCGACAACCCGCTCTGCCCGGGCGAGCGTTGTCTCATCGAGGAAGGTATCCAGTGCCACAAATAGGGGAAGGATCCGGCACCCCCGCTTCATCATCATCCAGGCTGCAACCGGTGAATCGATACCGCCGGAGACGAGCGCAACGAGCGTCCCCTCAACCCCGAGCGGAAGACCCCCCGCCGCCTTGGTTACGTTGTCGTACAGGTATGCCTCGCCAGCCCGGATCTCGACATGAATCTCCAGGTCCGGGTGTGCAAGATTGACCTTAAGGTGCGGGAACTCCTTCCGGATGAGGTTCCCGTACGCGATCGCCTTGTCATTCGAAGAGAAATCGTGCCTGCCTACCCGTTTGATCTTCAGGGCAAAGGTCTTCTTGTCCCCCATGCCATGGCGGCGGCAGTAGTCTGGAAGATGGGTCTCCATCTCATCGAGCCGGATGTGCTCAACCTCCGAGAACGAGACGATCCCGAAGATATTCTTCAGGAGTTCCGGTTTCACATCCCCGTCCAGCCAGATCCTGCCCCGTTCGTTCCGGACATGGATACCGGGCATGACCTCGCGGATATTGGTGATAAGAGTGTTCTCCCACTGCCGGCGCACGGGGTCGGATTTTAAGAATATCTCGGAATAACGGACAAGCCATTGGATTTTCATTGCGTTGGTTCACCGGGGATTATTTCTTCTTTCGTGCGGTCTTTCGGACGCGTGCTGCCTCATCTGCATCCTCGACTGCGAGCAGGCAGGTGCCGTGGCACGGTTTGGTATAGGGAAAGATGATCTTTTTACCCTCCTCAATCCCGAGGGCGATTGGCGGAAGGCCGATGATGTACTCATCGAAGAGCTTGTAGCCGGGATCAACGTACCAGAAATCCAGAAAATGTTTCTCCACATACTCGCGGCATTCCTTAAAGGAGGCACCGAGCGGCAGGATCATCTCGTACTTCAGGTTTTCTATGCAGCCCATCCGAACACCCCGTTGACCTTCATCCTGAGCTGCATCGGGTTGTGCACTGCTTTTTCCACGATCGTTTCGCAGGGGAAATCGATCAGTGCAGCCAGCGGTTCCGGGTCCTTTCCGAAGATGATCACGACAAGGCGGGATGCCGGCAAGAGGTGGCGTATGGTGGCTGCGTAGGTGATCCCGGCATCGCTGTGGGCAAAGACGATGCAGAGCTCCGCGTCCCGCTTCTTCTCGACAATCTCCCCGATGCATTTTTCCAGGACCTGCGTCTCCGGCAGGTAGTGTTTCTCCGGGTCCGATACCTTCAGGAGGTTCAGGACTGCGGGATTACCGGCGGCATGGACCGCAGCACCACGCTTCCGGAGCTGGTACGAAATATGGAGTGCGAGCGCCTGCTGCACGGGGACTTCCGGGCAGCCGAGAACGAGCAGGGCGCTGGCCGGAACGGTTTTTTCTGGAGGGTCTGTCATGGGGGAATTCCTGGTGAGATTGTTGTTCCTGCACACAGTTCCGACGCGGGGCAGGAATGTTTTACGTCTCTTTCCTTAATGGGGTGGTGGCAGTACGGGCAGGTGAAGTCACATTCGGTCCCTTCGTACGGGCAGATGGTCATCGAGAGATCGGCAAGCGGGTGACCTTTCCCCCGGATCTCGAACTCTTTGTACCAGCCAAACGGCGCCCTCTTCACACAGATGGATTCAGCGAGGAGACTCTGTTCAAGACCTCTGAGGATGCAGAGCGCACACTCCGGTGAACCGAGTGTGCTCGTGAGGTGAGCATAGGGATAGATCATCACCTGGCGGACTTTCAACTTGGCCAGTCGTGCCATCACATTCGTTGTAGCGCTCTCGATGACATGCTCAGGATCCCTCTCGTCCAGTTTCTCTACGCAGCAGAACAGGACAACACATTCTTCCATATGGTCCTCGAGGATATCCACCGGCTCGGCCATCTTCGTCTTTTTGGTGGCATGATACCACATGCGGGAGGCGTGGATGGAGAGGATCCTCACGGGTTCCCCCTCCCGACGAGCACGCTGATTGCATCCGCCGTGATGAGCCCGATCACGTGCTGGTCCCGGTCAATGACCGGCAGTGCCGAGATGGCATGTTCTTCCATTTTCCTTGCTGCGTCCTCGATGGGTTCGTCCGGCATGGCAGTCACCACATCCCGGGACATAATCTCGTCCAGCCAGAGGAAACTCCTGGCAACTGCCTTGGCGATATCCCAGGACGTGACAATCCCCACGAGCTGGCCCCCGCTGGAGAGGACCGGCAGGTGGTTCAGGCCCTGGCTGACCATACGGCGCGCCGTGACCGCAATTGTCGTCCCTTCCTCGATGGTCTCAACGTCCGTGATCATGACGTCCCGGACAACCGTGCGGGAGAGGAACCTGCCCACGATATAGTTGATCTGGCCGGACTCGAGCAGGAATGCGTCATGGCCATAGTTCGATCGGATCTCGCTGTAGTGGATCTCCACCTCGTTTGCCGTCAGGGCGGAGACGATCTCCTGCGACTGCTCGGACGGGTACAGCCAGTCTGACGAGACCGAGATGACCAGGAACGCTGCCTTCACACCGGCAAGACCGCTCTTGAGCGATCCGTCCTTTGTCAGGTCGAAGTAGTCGATGGCTTTCGTGATGTAGAGGTAGGAGTTGGCGTCAAACCTCTTCGTGAACGTATCGCCCTGGTGGTGGAGGTAGCTCTCGATCCTGAAATCGGTGGAGAAGTCAAAACCAATCCGGTCCTTTCCCTGCAGTGCCCTGCCGAACTTCTCGTGCATGGACTCGTTTGAGAGGTAGGTGATATGACCCACCATCCGGGCAAGGGCGAGGCCATGGCTCGGGAGAGCCTTCCCATAGTAGTCGCCGTTGTTCCAGTGGGGATCGGAGATGATGGCTTTCCTGCCAACCTCGTTGAACGCGATCTGCTGGGGTGTCGAGTAGCCGGATGTTGCAATGACGACAGCCTTTTTGAGATGATCCGGGTAGGTAACCGTCCACTGCAGGACCTGCATCCCTCCCATGGAGCCACCCACGACAGCGTAGAGCTGGCTTATTTTGAGGTGATCGACAAGGATTTTCTGGGCGTTCACCATGTCCCGGATCGTGATGACCGGGAACTTTGCCCCCCAGGGTTTCCCGGTTGCCGGGTTGGTGGATGCAGGGCCGGTCGATCCCTTGCACCCTCCGATGATATTTGAGCAGATCACAAAGTACCGGTCGGTATCCAGTGCCTTACCGGGACCAATGACGGCATCCCACCAGCCGGGCTTCTCGTCACCTTCACGGACCCCGGCAACATGCGCATCGCCGGAGAGGGCGTGGCAGACAAGGATAGCATTGCTCTTCTCGCGGTTGAGTCTGCCATACGTTTCATACGCAATGGTAAGAGAAGGAAGAGTCTCCCCGCTCTCAAGGGAGAGGGGGGAGGGATGAGAGTAAGTTCGGGTTTTTACCATTCCAACAGATCCTTTGATCATCGACAAGCACCTTCCCGAATCCGGTTGAGATCAGCTATACAGTCCCGGATGTCCCTGAACATTGCAGTGAAACCGGGATGCACGGGGATCATGGTTCACTCCTGGTGATTATACTGCGTCCAGCGCCTGCTTCAGGTCGGCTATGAGGTCCTCACTATCCTCGGTCCCGATCGAGAGCCGGACAAAGTCGGGGGTAACGCCGGTCTTTGCCTGTTCAACAGCCGTCAGCTGCTGGTGGGTTGTGGAGGCCGGGTGGATCGCGAGGCTTTTTGAGTCCCCGATGTTGGCGACGTTACTGAAAAGTTTCAGGCTGTCGATGAATTTCCTCGATGCCGGTTCCCCGCCTTTGATCCTGACGCCGACAAGCGGCCCGTATCCTCCGACAAGGTACTTCTTCGTGAGCTCGTGGTTGGGGTTGCCGGGAAGTCCCGGGTAGTTCACCCAGGCAACCTTCGGGTGGCTTTTGAGGAACTGCGCCACGGTCAGGGCATTCTCCGAGTGCCGGGGAACCCGCAGGTGGAGGGTCTCGAGGCCGATCAGGAAGAGCCAGGCATTGAACGGGCTGAGCACGGCGCCGGTATCCCTCATGAGCGAGACGCGGATCCTGAAGACAAACGCAACGTTCCCGAGACCCGGGAAGTTCCCGAACGTGTCCCAGTATTTCAGGCCGTGGTAACTCGGGTCCGGCTCGGTGAACTCCGGGAACTTGCCGTTGTTCCAGGCAAACCTGCCGGAATCGACGATAACGCCACCCAGCGAGTTCCCATGGCCGCCGATATACTTGGTGGCCGAGTGGACGACAATATCCACACCATAGTCGATCGGGCGGACGAGCCCGACGCCGGTCGTGTTGTCAACGATGACCGGGATACCGGCATCGTGGGCGATCTTCGCGATCTTCATAAAGTCCGGGACATCCAGTTTCGGGTTACCGATCGTCTCGGCATAGATCGCCTTCGTCTTTTCGGTGATCGCCTTCCTGAACGCTTCCGGGTTCGAGGAATCAACGAAGATGACATGCCGCCCGAACTTCGGGAGGGTGTAGTGGAAGAACTCGTACGTGCCCCCGTACAGGTTGTCGGCCGAGACGATCTCGTCGCCGGGACGGGTAAGGTTCAGGACAGCGTACGTGATGGCAGCAGCTCCTGAAGAGGTGGCGATGGCCGCGGTCCCGCACTCGATTGCCGCCATCCGCTTCTCAAAGACGTCCGTGGTCGGGTTCATGAGACGGGTGTAGATATTTCCCGGTTCTTTGAGGCCGAACAGGTTTGCGGCATGCTCCGTGTTCCTGAACACATACGACGATGTCTGGTAGAGCGGTACTGCCCGGGACCCGGTGGCCGGATCGGGCACCTGCCCTGCATGGAGGCAGGTTGTTCCAAGATTGAATTTCTTTGTTGTCACTGATGGTTCCTCGTGTGGTTTGGTAGGTTTCGTAGTGGTTTTTTCGCCGGGAGATTTTTTGTAAGGATTTTCAGCTCTTATCTCTCCACGGCCAGGCCGTGTTTTTCTGCTACTTCGAAGAACGCATCGGCAAGGTAACGGATCTTCTTGTCCGAGAGGCCGTAGGTGTTCAGTTTCCAGGTGCGGGTTGCACCGGCAAACTCGCCGACGATTCCCCGGGACGAGAGCTCGTCACTGAGGTAGAACCCGCGGCGCTTGTGCGTCCGGGCCACCGTGTCGAAGCTCCCGGTTGTGTCAACTTTGGTGAGCGTGTGTTTCCGGGGATATTCGGAGAGCACCCTGCTTCCCGTGATCTTCAGGAGCCGGCCGATGAACTCATTGGATCTCTTCACTTCATCCCCCCACTTCAGGGTCCGGGCTCTGACCGTGGGGAACGATGCCATCATGGACAGCAGCGTCCCGCCCATGAGGGTGCAGCCGAGCATCTCCACTTCCTTGATGCCGAACTTGCGTTTGGTAAGGTCTCCGACCATCGCGGTGGTGCGGAGGGCTTTGGGTAACCATTCATCGGTCATCGCCAGTACCCCGGACGGTGCTACCGATGCCATACTCTTGTGTCCGGAACCGACAACGAAGTCAGCCCCGATTGCCTTGCCGTCGACCGGCATCACGCCGACCGTGTAGGCCCCGTTGTAGAGGAACGG
>CAZCZK010000032.1:0-19154 GCA_964503195.1 uncultured Methanoregula sp. | reverse complement strand
GTTCTTTGACCCGGGCGATAGTCGATAAACCCGCGGGGGTCAGGGATCGGATAATCCATCTTATCGCAATGGGGGGATGCCGCGAGCGTGCTGCTCCAGAGCCCCCGGGAAGATCAGGGGCCTCCTGAATGATTTGTCCGGAGCAAAAAAAAGGAGGAACGTGGTTCGTTGTGATCCTTATTTTTCTGTTGGCTTTCCGTCGTACTCCTCGGGCCGGGCAATGGCTTCCTGCTTGGTCTTCCGGATAACCTTGTCCTGGTGCTCGGGCGGGGAATAGATCGTGTATAACTTGAGATTTCGGGTGCCAGAAGTGTTGATGATATTGTGCTTCGCACCGGAGGGAACGATCACGCCGCTCCCATCCTTCACCGTATGCCGGGTGGCATCGATCACAACAACCCCTTCCCCTTCTTCGAAACGGAAGAACTGGTCGACATCGTCATGCGTCTCCATGCCGATATCCTCATTCGGCTTGAGACACATCAGGACGAGCTGGCTGTATTTTCCCGTGTACAACACCCTGCGGAAATCCGTGTTCTTACGGGTTTCCTCTTCGAGATTTGCTGCAAAACCTTTCTTCATGGTATACCTCCTATCTGACTGGCGAATGGTCCTTTATATCTGTTGTCCTGCCGGTCACCTGCTCATTTGATACCCTCTCTGAACATATCGAATACGAGAGGGGCTGAAACGTGCAGGATATACCATCACTCCAGAAGGAGATCCGGCACCTGAAAGAAGAGCGCAACGCGATTCTTCTCGTGCACAATTACCAGCTGCCCGAAATCCAGGACATCGCCGATCTCACCGGAGACTCGCTCGAGCTCTCCCGCGCCGCCGCGACCATGGACGGGGACGTCATCATCTTCTGTGGGGTGGACTTCATGGCAGAGACCGCCGCCATCCTCTCGCCCCGCAAGACCGTGATCCTCCCTGCGGAGGATGCCTGCTGCCCGATGGCACAGATGATCTCCGCTGACGAGCTGAAGCTGGCAAAGGAACGCCACCCGGATGCGGCCGTTGTCTGTTACGTGAACACGGCCGCAGAGGTCAAAGCGGAGAGCGACATCTGCTGCACCTCCGCAAATGCGGTGAAGGTGGTCAATGCCGTTGAGCAAAACGAGATCATCTTTGTCCCGGACCGGAACCTCGGGCAGTACGCGCAGCGGTTTTCGAAGAAGACAATCCTCCCGTGGGAAGGGTTCTGTATCGTACACGACCGGATCACGCCTTCACAGGTGCAGGAAGCACGGCGGGCTCACCCGGGTGCGATTGTCCTGGTGCACCCCGAGTGCCGGCCGGAGGTGATTGATTGCGCAGACCATGTTGCGAGCACCTCCGGGATCATCAAAGAGGTATGCTCCTCCCCGTCACGGGAATTCATTATCGGCACGGAAGTCGGTATCCTCCACCGGCTCAGCAGGGAGTGCCCGGGCAAGCGGTGCTATCCCCTCTCTGAAACGGCTGTCTGCCGGAACATGAAGAAGACGGACCTTTTCAAGGTACGGGACTCCTTAACAACGCTCACACCGCGCATCAGGGTTCCGGAGGATATCGCAGACCGGGCGCGGCGTGCGATCGGGCGGATGCTCGCTCTCCCGTAATACATTCCTTTTTTTGTTCCTGTGCATCACCCTGCGCCATAATCCTCTTGCAGGTCTCCTCTCCTGCGCGCTCCTCTGTATACCGGCAGCACGGGACGCAGGTCATACTATCAGGTACACCACGAACCCGCAGGTGCCCTACGTGACCGATAGGTCGTTAGAGAATCCCTCAACCTCGTCAATGGAGTGCGGGCATTTCCTGGATGAGAGGGTCGGGGTCCGCAGTCGCGTCACCCGGGCAGTGGTCCGGCATGGTCGTTCACCCTACAGGGTTGTCTGTGTGCCGGTACGGGAATCCAGGGGTTGTACCAGCCGCTCGTCATCGATTGCGGGATTGTTCACACGGTCGGAGACGGGCATCATGGCCATCCCTGACGCGGGGTATGGTGTGAGGATGGTGAGGAGATCCCGAATGCGAGAGGGATCGCGGGAGAGCCAGCGCTCCTCGTCTTTTCGGCTCAGGATCACCGGCATCCGGTTGTGGACCTCCGCAAGCAGTTCATTGGGCTCGCAGGTGATGATGGTGTAGGTGAGGACCGGCGTTCCATCCGGTCCCTGCCAGGTATCGTACAGACCGGCAAAGGCAAAGAGGGGGCTTTCCGGGAGATGGATATAGAACGGCACCCTGCGCTTTCCCTCCTTCTTCCATTCGTAAAATCCCGATGCCGGTACCAGGCAGCGGCCGTTCCGGAGGAGGGACCGGAACAGGGGTTTTTCTTCAAGTGACTCCGCCCGGGCATTGATCGGCCGAAGGGCGGCACGGATATCCTCTGCCCAGTGCGGGACAAGTCCCCAGTGCATCAGGGCGATCTCATCCTGCTCCCTCCGGACAATGACCGGCATCTCACGAGCCGGGCTCACATTGAACTTCGAGCGGGCGCCCATCATCGGGTTAAATACCCGGAAGCGGTTGCCGAGGTCATCAATGCAGATGAGCGAGTACCTGCCGCACATGGCTGATCGTTTCGGATCTATGCCGGACCGGGATATCAGCCTGCCGCACGGTGATGCCGGTGACAGGTTCCTTCAGTTCAGCGGCAAACCGGAGGGTGCCCGTTTTTTAAGGGAAGAGGAATCCACCCACGTAAGCCACCGTCTCCCACCATGGGGATGCATCAGGCGAAAGGTATTCCGGGTTTTCAGACAATTTCCGCGAACCTTCAGACGAGCCTTATGGGGGATCCCACGGCGGCGGGGGCATACCTGCATCCCCAACGGTGCGTCAGAAAGATTCCCCCCGGTAGTCCGGCATTTCTCCACACCCCCGCAAAACCTACCCATAGACGTAATACGCGGGGGTACAAACGTACCGGCAGGAAATGACAACGGAACCCCGGAAGCTCGCATCATCCCCCCCGCCCTACCGGCCCGGCCCGGAAGAGGAGAAGCGGATCGCTGCTTTTTTTGCTGCACGGGCGTTTCCCCGGGCACTGGAAGGGGCAATCGAAGAGTATATCACCAAAAAAACGGGGACGCCGTGGAACGACCCGGTCATTCTCGAACGGCTCCGGAGGGCTGTCGTTGCCCAGAAGGACGACTACTGGAAGCCGGCCGGGAAGCGGTCGCTGCGGTACACCAAGGCCTACAGCGTGCTCGGGTACCTCGCATATCATTTCCCCGGCTACTTCCTGCAGACAGAGCACCTGCTCGCCATGCTTGCCCGGGACGGCCTCGTAAAGAAGAGCATGACCATCCTTGATATCGGGACCGGCCCGGGGGTGGTCCCTCTCGCCATTGCAGACTTCTGGTCCCGGCTCGAGGGGGTAAGAGCCGATGTCTATTCGGTGGAACGCTCGGAGGAGCAGATCGAGGCGTTCCTGTACCTGCGGGACCGGTTCGTGCCAAAGGGCGGGAAAGTCTCGGTCAAGCCGCCGCAAAAAGCGGATATTACCGCGTCCGATCCCGAAAAAATACCGAAACAGGCCGACCTCCTGATATTCTCCAATGTCCTGAACGAACTGAACGATAAAAGTATCGGGCAGCGTGCCGACATCGTGATGCACTATAGCGAACGGCTCGCACCGGATGGCACTATCCTTATCGTCGAACCCGCTGAAGAGGCGGTCTCCACGCAGCTGCGGGTGCTCTCCCTTGCCTTAAAAAAACGCGGGCTGACCGTCCACAGCCCCTGCACGTATATCTGGGGTACCAACTGCACGCCTGACCGTTGCTGGAGTTTTGTCACAGCCCCCTGCATCCTGCCGACCCGGATCATGGAGACGCTGGCCCGGTGCGACGAACCGTTCCGGTACGTGAATACCGATATCAAGTACAGTTACGTGCTCTTAAGAAAGGACGGAAAAATCCGGGAAACGTACCGGGTGCCGGCCGGATCCCGTGTGCTCAGGGTATCCCAGATCCACCGGCACGTTGACAAGCGGATCAATCTCATCGCGGCAAAGATGTCGGAGAACCTTGGGGATGCCCAAAACCTGATGTTCCGGCTCTGCGACGGCACTGCGGACACCCCGGTCTTTGCGGTAGTCCCTGCATTTCATGTCACCCCCGATAACGCGGGCATCGTCTCTGCACCATACGGGACCGTGCTCGAACTTCGGGGTGTACTCGTGCGGCATAACCCGAAGCACGAGGCCTATAACCTGCTGGTGAGCCGGAGCACGGAGATTAAACCCGTATAATCCGGGACTCAAGGGATGGGGGATACCTCCCGTTCCTGCTTGGAAAAGAGACCCCGACACAAAGTCCATTCCCACAAGTGGGGCCCCTGCACTATCCGGGGATTCGCGGGGACCGCAAAGGAAGAGCGTCAGAAGGGTTTTTTGCTCATCTCACGAACATGAATGATACATTCCGGGTCCGGTCCCGCCTCAACTATGCCGCTTGCCACAGGTTGTGTTCTCTGCCACCAGGGCGCAAAGATGGTGCTGTTCGTTACGGGACGATGCACCCGGGCCTGCTGGTACTGCCCCCTCTCCCGTGAACGGAAGGGGACCGATACCGTCTATGCCAATGAGCGACCGGTCGACATCCCCGCCCAGATTATTGAGGAAGCCGAGAACATGAGTGCGCTCGGGACCGGCATCACCGGAGGCGAGCCGCTCCTCTGCCTGGACAGGGTGACGGAATACTGCCGGCTCCTGAAGGAGCATTTCGGCCGGGACCACCAGATCCACCTCTATACGGCAAAAGCCCCTACAGACGAGGATCTTGCACAGATGCAGGGGCTCGTGGACGAGATCCGCCTCCATCCCCCGCAGGAATGCTGGAAGCATATCCTCAGCACGGAGTTCATCACCTCTGCCCGGCACGCGAAAGAGCGGGGATTCGATATCGGCTTCGAGGTGCCGGCACTGCCCGGACTTGAACTGCTGATCCCGGCACTCCCGTACCTCGATTTCCTCAACATCAACGAACTGGAGTGGGGGGAGAGCAATGCGTACCCTATGCGGGAGCGGGGCTACGAACTCGCAGACGACCTGCACAATGCCATCGAGGGGGCGAAGGGCTGGGCGGAGGAACTCTGCCGGCACGAGAAGGTGCACTGGTGCGCCTCGGCATTCAAGGACGCGGTACAGCTGCGGGAGCGCTTAAAACGGGTTGCAAACAACACTGCCCGGCCCTTTGATGAGATCACCGATGACGGCACGATCGTCTATGGGGTCTTCGAGCCCGTGTCAGGCAGTACCGGTAGCGTTGCATCATTCTTTCTCGAACGGTTCGAGCCGGACAGTTATACCGTCCTTCCGGACAAGGTCGAGATGGCATGGTGGCTCCTCGAGAAATACGCGGATGGACTGGACGGGAAGAAATACGTTCTTGAACGGTATCCCCACGGGGGAATGATCGTGGAGGTGACGCCCCTCTGACCGTACGAGCGCTGATCGAACCGTTCTACGAAGGCTATCTCCGTTCGCAGTTCCGCCACGTGCCCAACCACATCGCCATCATCCAGGACGGGAACCGCCGCTACGCGAAGATGGTGGGTATCGATACCACCAGCGGCCACCGTGCCGGGGCGGACAAGACCGAGGAGATGCTCGACTGGGCGCACGAACTGGGTATCCGTCATATCACGCTCTATACCTTCTCCACGGAAAATTTTTCCCGACCCAGAGATGAGGTGCAGCATCTCTTTGACCTGTTCAAGGAGATGCTCTCCCGGGTTGTGCAGGACGAGCGGGTAATAAAATACCGGATCCGCATCCAGATGGTTGGCGACCGCACGCTCCTACCGGACGACCTCCTCCAGGCGGTCGATGCTGCCGAGGCATCAACCCGGAACAACGATGGGTTCTTCCTGAATATCGCCATGGCCTACGGCGGGAGGAACGAGATCGTGCTGGCCGCCCGCGAGATCCTCTCTGAAATTTCCGGCACCGGCCAGGACCCGGAGACAATCGATGTCCGGATGGTGGAGCAGCACCTCCACGGGGGAAAAGGCATACCCCCGGTAGACCTCATTATCCGGACCGGCAACGATTACCGTACATCCAACTTCCTGCCCTGGCTTGCAAGCGGATACGAATCTGCAGTGTATTTCTGTGCCCCGTACTGGCCACTGTTCCGGAAGATCGACTTTCTGCGGGCTATCCGGATCTACGACCAGAGGATAACGGCAAAAAACGTCACAGCGGCAGGTACCTGATAGAGCGGATCGCGTACGTTAATCACCATGATGACAGAACAGGAGATGACAGGAATGACAGGGAAAAAGCAGAACGATTCAACCTGGCAGAACACCACGGTGGTCCTGCGGTCGGATATCTACCGGCAGGCCCTCGTTCTGGGAATCGATATCAGCGATGCCTGCAACCGGGCCCTTGCCGGCCTGACCGGCACGGTATATCAGCGACAGTCGCCGGAAGAGGTGCCGCAACCCGTCATCATAGCCAGGACAGAGTCCTCCCTCCCGGGTCTCGGGGAACCGGGAAAATCCCTGGCCCACCCCCTGAACCCGGTCATCAACGCGGATGACCCGTCAGCCCCGGCCAGGGTCGTGCAGGCAAAAGCGCATCCGGTAAAAAAAGCCCCGACGGGGCATACGCCCCCCGTCCCGGCCACGGTACCGGTCCCTCCGGAAGAAAAGCCAGGAGCAGCTCCTGCGGTAACCGCGAAAACAGCAGCGGCCCGGAAAGGTCCTGCCGCAGCTCCAAAAAAGAGAGGCCGGGGAGATGCGCTGAAAACCTTTTTCTCATCAAAGGTCACCCGCACGGATGATGCGGAAGACCGTGTGGGAAAAGACGAGATGTACGAGATCTTTGTCCGCTTCTGCCGGGACCACAGGATCACTCCGGTGCCGGAGAAAAAAGCGGTCACCGTTGCGCTGAAAAACCAGTTTGCTCTCACGGAGAAACCAGTGGGCGGGAAATCCTGCTGGACCGGGGTGCGGTTGAAATAGCGTTGTGGTAGAGTCCCCTGCCGGGGAATAATGTATCATAACCGCTTTTCCCGTCATGATCGCTCGGGGGGGCTCCAGCTCTTTTGGGACTCCGCCACCGCCGCTCAGGCACCCCCTCCCTGATGATGGTCACCTGCGACGGCCGACCGGGAACCTTCGAAGAAACGGGGGTCATAGAGCGCTCCCGCATGCTGCCTCCTCCGTTGGGGGGGAGAGGGGGTCACCCTCCAAGGTACCGAAGAATAGTAAGCGGGTTACCAGCATAAAAAAAGAGATGCTGCCATGGAAAATGTGGCCCTTTTTTTAAAGACCGTCGCGGGACCTTTTGTTCAACGGTTTTTCAACCGGGATTCCAGAATAATTCTGGTAGTCCAGACGGGACTATACCCTTTTTTTTTGTGAAAGCGGGAAGAAGGAGATCCCGTTTCCCCTCACTTCCCGAAACGGCGGATGCGGGACTGGTAGTCCCGCAGGATCCGCAGGAAGTCCACAAAGCGAAAAAACTTCCAGTTCACATCGGAGAAGAAAAGCTCGGAATAGACCGACTGCCAGATCAGGAAATCTGTTAAGAAATCGCCCCCGCTCTTGATCACGACGTCCGGCGTGTACCGGAAGGTAAGGTAGGAGTCAAGGAGAGGCTCGTCAACGGTTTCCGGCGATACCTGGTCTTTTGCCATCCTCCGGATACACTCGGTTATCTCCTCTCTTCCGCTCTTGCCGACAGCCACCACCACGTCCATACCGGACCCGGTCACCTCGGCATACTCGCCAAAATGGAGGTTGAGCCTTGCGATGGTGCCGATCTCCCGGATGGCCGGTAAGAAGGCATCGGATTCTTTGAGCGACGGTGTCGAGATATGGAAGGTGAGTCCCCGGATCCCGGGGGATTGTGCATCGTGGTGCTTTGCTACGTATGCCGAAATCTCATTGCACCAGGACGTGACGCGGTAGAGGTTCTCCGGGGCATCCGCCATGTCCCGGGCATCGATCATGAAACACACCTGTCCCGGCAGTTCGGTAATCTGCCGCCTGAGCAGGTGGGCATACAGCCAGTAGATCATCTCTTCCAGAAACGTTGGTGCTCTGAGTTAATGAGGCTTGAGGAACGGGGGGAAGAGGAACACCATGCCGGGGTCAGCGGGAGACAAAGGGAGAATCAGAAGAACAGGCCCAGGAGCCGGATTGCCACGGCCCCGGTAACGACTGCAAGGAGGGTTTCCAGAGCGGTTATTCCAAGCGCCCGTTTCCAGCCAAACTCCTGTTTAAGCACCATAATGGTGGAGATGCAGGGAACGTAGAGCATGGTCACGAGCGCAAAGACGATCAGCTGCGGCGGGGTCATAATCGTGGAGAAGATGGTGGTACCGAAGATGGCGGCAAGGGCAAGGATGGTCATCTCCTTCCTGACGATCCCGAACACAAAGACGATGCCGGTCATAAGCGGGAGACCGAGCAGGAGTACGGTGACGGGCGAGAGAAGGGTATTGATCGGTTCCAGGAAACCCAGGGCATAGGCAGCGGTGATGGCAATACTGCCGGCGATATAGGACGGGAGCACGATCCAGAGGAGCGATGTCGTCCTCTGCCAGGTCTGGTTCAGGACACCGGAGAGGGAAGGAACGTGGTAGTCGGGCATCTCCATGATCATACCAACAGATTCCCCGGGCAGGACCCGGAATGCGATCCGCCCGAGAATGACGATGAGGACAAAATCGAAGAGATAGAGCAAAAGCGCCCACCAGATATTGACGAATGCCGCAACAACCCCGAGGATGACAATGGTCCGTGCGGAACAGGGGATGAGGGTGACAAGAAAGGTTGCAAGGAACTTCTGCTTGGGGGACTCGATAATCCGGCACGAGAGGCAGGCCGGCACCGTGCAGCCAAACCCGAGCACGAGGGGGATGATCGCCTTCCCGTGGAGCCCCATCCGGTGCATGCCCTGGTCCAGCATCAGGGAGAACCGGGTAAGGAACCCGGAGTCCTCGATCAGGGCAAGGAAGAGGTAGAAAGGAATAACATACGGGATGATGAGCGTCACGGCAGCGACAAAGCCGGTCCATGCGCCATTGAAGAGGATATCGGTAACGGTTCCCCTCACCAGGGGTCGTATGGGGGCGACCGTGGAGAGGAAGGTCGTGAGCAGCTCGGACATCCACGCACCAATGACAAACGTCCAGACCAGGAGGCCGCCGATCATCACAACGAGCAGGATATACCCCATTACCGGGTGCAGGGCGAGCCGGTCGATCCGTTCCGTCAGCGTGCTCTCCTCATCGCCATGGCTGTGAATCTCCATAACCCCGGCCACGATCCGCTCTGATGCATGGTAGCGCTCACCACTCATGACCGTACCGGCTGCTTCCCCGTGGATCTTCTCCAGTTCCCTCGCATATGCCTGCGCCGCAGACACACTGGCCGGTGCCAGCTTCTTGACCTCCCAGACCATATCCGGATCGCCTTCCAGGAGCTTGATGGCAGTCCATCGCGGGGGATACCCGCACGCTCCATCGGGGAGCAGCGCCATGGTCTTCCTGATGCGGTCCTCCACTTCCTTCCCGTACGGGATCACGTGCGGTTTCGGCCGGTCATGGACAGCCCTGATGATCGCGTCCGAGAGTTCGCTCATCCCCTTCCCCTTGATCGCAACGGTCGGGATGACGGGGACGCCCAGCAGTGCCGAGAGCTTTTCGGTGTCAATACGGATCCCCTTCTGCGCTGCCATATCAATCTGGTTGAGGGCAAGGATCATCGGGCTCTCGAGTTCCGCGAGCTGGAGCGTAAAAAAGAGGTTCCGTTCAAGGGCTGATGCATCGATAATATTCACGACAACATCCGGGTGGTCGTGGGCAATAAACTCACGGGAGACCTGCTCCTCGGTCGAGAGGGCATTGATGGAATAGATGCCCGGGAGGTCGATCACCCGGACACGCTTGCCCCGGTACTGGAGGAGCCCCTCGGCCCGCTCAACGGTCTTTCCCGGCCAGTTGCCGGTCTCCTGGTCAACGCCGGTGAGCTGGTTGAAGGTCGCACTCTTGCCAACATTGGCATTGCCCGCAAGGGCAACCACGTATTCCTCCTTGCCATCCGGACTCTTCAGGATCGGGCTGCAGCCGTCACATTCCCGGCACCCGCTCATCCGGTCTTCTCCCGGGATGCGGTGACGAAGATGTGGTCCGCAATCGCATGATCGATGGCAAGCCGGGTCTTCCGGACGGCAATCTCGACCGGCCCGAGGAGCGGGGCCTGGCGGACCAGCCGGATATCTGTTTTCAGGGTGAGCCCGAGGTCGGTGAGCCGCTGGACAACACTGTTGTCGCCCCGGATGAAGGCGATAGTAGCCTTCTGGCCGGGCTGGAGGGCAGTGACCGGTATGAGGGGCTCGTCCCGGGAGCAGGTGGAGGGGGACATGGTCTCCTGCAGGCAGGCAGAACAGCTCTCCACGTCCCGGTCGCAGGCTTCGATCAGGCTCCCGTGGGGGCACCGGGCCGGGGCGTTGAGCATCTTGCAAAGGGCACATTCCGTCTCATCGGATAGCGTATGTTCCATTTTACAGGCCTCGTCATGGATGTTCTCCCCTTTGATGTGGAGCACATCGCTTAAGAACACCTCGAGCAGCCGGTGCCGGCGTTTCACTTTCCGCGCCATCTCCCGGCCCTGCTCGGTCAGGTAAGCACCCCTGTACGGCTCGTAGTGCACGTATCCCTTGTCCGCAAGGGTCTGGAGTGCCTCGGTGACACTGGCCGGTGCAACTTTCATGCACTTGGCAATCGCCGAGGTCTTGGCGATCCCGTCCTTCTCCATAATATCCAGGATGCTCTCGAGGTACTCTTCGAGCTGCTCAGATGCCATTGGAGTATATTTAGGATACCCTAAAATAAGAATATTTCGGATGCCCTAAATCCACCACAACCCGCAGGCAGGGGGGCCTGATCGGTCTGGCCCAACAGCTGTCCCGGTGTCCCGCCCGATCCCGGTAACAATTATTCCCTTCCCGAAGGCGGGATCCGGCAACAGGAGCACTTATAAGCATCCTCATGAAATGATCAGACGATCAATGTATTCTTTTCCATCAGGGATTTGCAGTATCGGTGAGGTATGCGAACAAGTCAGCTGCAGGACCACCCGGCGCACCATGGCATACAAGGGGGGGTACGCCGGTATTCCTGCCATTCCCCACAGGAAGGACTGCCTCACTAAAGTTCTTGAAATGGGGGACCGGGAGTTTGTGATGACCCGGAAATGTGACGGGGCTTTTGGAAAACGGCTATGCTGACATTTGTAGGTCTCGGGCTCTTCGACAGGACAGACGTCTCAGAAAAGGGACGTATCTGCATCCGGCAGGCTGATCAGGTTTTTCTGGAGAGTTATACCTCGTGCCTGATGGGATCAACGGTCGGAGACCTGGAAGAGTATTACCAGAAACCAGTGCACCGCCTCTTCCGCGAGGACGTGGAGCAGAACCCGGAGCCCATCCTTGAGCTTGCCAGACACGGGCAGGTCGCCTTTCTCTGCGCCGGCGACCCGATGGTCTCTACAACGCATGCCGACCTGCGCATCCGGGCAGCGGAGCGGGGGATCGGAACTGCGATCATCCACGCCGCGTCCATAGCCAGTGCGGTCTGCGGTATCACCGGGCTCCAGAATTACCGCTTCGGGAAGTCCTGCTCCCTTCCCTTCCCGCAGAAGAACTGGTTCCCGACAACGCCGCTGGACGTGATCGCCGAAAACCTTGACCGCCGGCTGCACACGATCGTGTACCTCGATATCCAGAAGGAGCGGTTCATGACGATTCCCGAGGCGGTTACCCTGCTTGAGGGGATGGCTCAGGAGAAGCACGTATCCATTCCCCTGTACGTGGGGATAGCCCGGGCAGGATCGGATGCGCTCGTTGTCCGGGCAGGGTCTGCAGAGAGGATCCGGGCCGAAGAATTCGGCCCACCCCTCCACATCCTCGTCATCCCGGCGGATTTGCATGACATGGAACGGCGCTACCTGGAGTTGTTTGCCGGTTTATGAGAACCCGGGACTGCCTCGACCTGCTGGTCTCGGTGCTCGATACCACATCGGTAACCGTGCCGGAACTGTCCGGCCTGTCAGGGAGTGCCGGATCCGTGCTCACGATGGCGAAAGCCTATGAGAGCGACGGAAGAACCTTCCTGGCAAAAGGCGACCGGATGAACGCTCTCGCCAGCGCCTGGTACGGGTTCGGCTGGCTCCATTTCGGGGTCACCTACGGACTCATCCAAAGCAGAGTCCCCGCCGGCTGCCCGTTCGTATCCCCGTGCGAACACCTGCCGCCGCTGTTCCGGGACCGGCTCCTGGAAAAGACCGGGCGCTATGCATACCTTCTCGATACTGCCCGGCATTCCGTAGAGACCGCCCCGGAAGCAGCCACGGCATCTGGTGATTTTGCGAACCGTGTCCTCGTCATCGTAGCTGCATATGCAGGGATGGGAAACCTCTGCCATGAGAACGGAGATCACGAGGATGCCCTGGCCCGCTTCAGTTACGCACATGGCTGGCTCGATGCCGGGGTCACTGCCGGCCTGTTTTCCATTACCGGCCACCACGACCTGTTCACCGTTTGATACCATCACAAAAGCGTCCCGGCCCTTCCGGTTCTGCCCGGGTCATCTGCCTGCGACAGAGCACGGTCTCCTTCGGATATCTCAAGTATAAACTGTTTATACTATGCACAATAACTTCTAGGAATACCGGATATCCCGTACGGTTTTTTTTATACAGGGGGGCAGACATGGATTCAACGCAGCGGAAATGGTTGTTCATATCGGTCGGTTTCTCGCTGCTGGTCCTCATCATCATCCTCTTCCTGACCATCAATGAAAATACCCTCACTTATATAAAAGAGATAAATCCCCTGTTCCTGCTCCTGGCATTCATGACCCATGTTCTCACGATGTGCTTCTGGGCCTGGCGCATCCAGAAGATGACCGGGGCGCTCGGGTACCGGATCGGGTTCTTGTACAGTCTGAACCTCGTCTTTGCCAACCTTCTTGCAGCAGCGGTGACACCCGCCCAGGCTGGTGGCGAGCCGGTCCGTATCCACGAGCTCTACAAGGCAGACGTCCCCCTCGGCGACGCGACCGCCATTGTCATCATGGAGCGGGTACTGGACGGGGTCATCCTCGCAGGACTTGCAGCCTTCGCCATGCTCGTTTTAACCGACCAGTGGAAAAGTCTGGGTGCCGTATCGGAAGTCATGGTGTTCGTCACCTGGATATTCGTGGCGGGGTGCCTCATTGTGTTCTACCTGGCAGTCCGGCGCCCAAATACGGTAAAAAGGATTTTTAACCGGTGTACCCTCTTCTGCACGAAAAAATGGGAGAACAAGCGTGTCGAGAAATTCCTTGCCCGGGCAGACAAGGAGATCGATAACTTCCAGACCACCACGATCCGGTTTGTTCATACGGCCAAGGGAGGACTCATCTGGGGACTGTTCTTCACCCTGCTCTACTGGGTATCCGAGATCGTGACCGCATCCCTCATCCTTGTCGGGCTCGGCCAGCCGCCCCTGATCCTCGAATCGTTTGTCATCCAGCTCATCCTCGCCATCCTGATGATGATGCCCCTGACCCCCGGCAGTTCCGGCATTGCCGAAGTCGGGGCAACCTCCATGTATGCCCTGTTCATTCCGGCCTCGATCGTCGGGATCTTCGTGGTCATCTGGCGGGTGGTCCTCTATTATTTCAATATCGCTCTTGGCATCCTCTCAAGCCTCATTATCGTCCGCAGGGAAGCAAAGAAGCAGGTTGAACCTCCAACTGCCTGACCTGAACCCTTATTGCGAAAAAACAACAATCACTGTGCACGTATGACACTGGTGAAGTGCGAGGTACAGGGGGTATTTGTCGCATTGAACAATCCCATGACCGTGCCCCTGGTCATCCTCGCTGACGGGGATGACCGGGTCCTGCCGATATTTATCGGCATCTGGGAAGCCGTCTCGATCAACAGTGCGAAGATAAAAGAGGTGCTCCCGCGGCCGTTCACGCACGATCTCTTCGTGGACCTCTGCGGGAAATTCGATATCAGCCTCCGGTACCTCCAGATCGACAGCGTTGAAAACGGGGTTTACTATGCCCAGCTGGTCCTCGTTTCGGACCACCATGAGGAGTACCTGGACTGCCGGCCGAGCGATGGGATTGCGCTCGCCCTGCGGGCAGATATTCCTATATTTGTGGACCAGAGCGTACTTGCAGACGCCGGGCAGAAAAGTGCCGATCTCCCGGAGGTTGTGGACATTGCAACCTTCCTGCGAGGGTCGGGATAAGGGATCAGGTTCGCCGGCGTTCAAGTTCGGCCATGACCAGGGAGAGGTCAATGTCGGCCGCCCGGAGCGCGACGAGGACATGGAAGAGCAGGTCCGAGGTCTCCTCGATCGTCCGTTCAGGGATTCCGTTTTTTACCGCAAGGATAAACTCGGTCGATTCCTCGCCCACTTTCTCAAGCACCTTGTCTATGCCTTTCCTGTCGGTCAGGAGCCGGCTGGTATAGGATTCGGGCGTGGGATGTTCTTTCCTGCTGCAGATCACCTCCCAGATCTCGGCAAGGATCCGAGGGTCAACCTCGGTATTCATGATTCCTCCATGTGGAGGAGGACTTCCCCGATCTCAAACCCGCAGAAGCGACGGCAGAGTATGCGCGCTTTCTCGATGTTGCAGCCTGCCTTGCCGATCGCAATCCCCAGATCGCTCCGCTTCCGCACAAACACGTTCACCGGCCCGTCCTCCCCTCCACGCTCGATGCCTGTCACCTCTGCCGGCTTGAAGATATTGGTGATGAAGTCCCCGGGATTTTCTGCATGTTCCACCATCTCGATCCGCTTTCCCAGCACGTTCTGGAGCCGTTTTATATTATCCCCCTTCTTGCCGATCGCAAGGCCCATGTCCCCCTGGCGGATCACGTAGATAACCCGGTCGAAGCGATCGTCGATCACGCAGTCGAGTGCGGTGGCCTTGGTAAGAATCCGTAATTCCTCAATGTACCTTCGTTCCTTGAATCCGATATTGCGCTCCATGATAAAATCAATCCTATTGTATCCGCTGTTTTTAGGATATTCGAAATTTCGTATCTGGCTCTAAATTGCCCGGGAACCCGGGCTGGGTTCATCTGATTTTATCAAATGATCACGCTGCTATTTTAAAAAAGTTGTGAAAGAAGCGTGAGATCAGCCGATGATGTAGGTGATCGTCACGGTTGCCGAAACCGTGATATCCCCGCTCTGGATAGGGGTCGGAGCAGCGTTTCTCGTTGCTGCCGCGTCCGTTGCATAGTTCTGGAAGTACACGGGTGAATACCCCCCGCTGATCTCTGCTTTCTGGACACCGGTGATAGCAATACCCATCGCGGCAGAAATGGTGTCAGCATCCGACCGGGCGCGGGAGACTGCTTCTTTCAGGGCCTCGGTCCGGAGGACCTGTGCCTGTTCATCGGAGAGCATGAACTGGATGGATGAGGCCTGGTTGATACCATTTGCCACGCCAATATCGATAATCTCACCGGTCCTGCTGACATTATGGAGGGTGACCGTCAGGGAGTTCGTGACCTGGTACGTCCTGACTTTCGGTGCCAGGAGGCCCTTGGACTCCTCATAGACAGGGTAGATGTTATATCCGGTGGTCTTGAGCGCATCCCGGGGGATGCCGGCGGCAATGAGGGCGTCCTGCACCATGGCCATCTTTCCGGCATTGTCGGCCTGGGCTAGTTTAACATCGGTGTTCTCGGTCTGGACAGAGAAGGTGACCTGTGCCCGGTCGGGCGTCCCGATGACATTGCCGGTACCGGTGGCAAGGATCACGTGTTCATTCGTAATGTCCGGGGCTGCAGTTGCACAGCCGATAAGGGCCATCATGGCGATGATGCCCAGCGTCAGGAGTCGGGTCGCTTGTATCATGGTTGTCGCATAGACTTCTTTCGGATCTGGATTAAAGGTTGCTTTGACTACAAAAAGAATCGCAGTTATGCCAAAAAAACCCGCCCCTCTACCGGGATCAGGCCTTTGCAGGTTTTTCTCCCGAGTGCACCACAGCCAAACTAGATTATGCTGGAAGGTCAATAGCTGAGACGATCAGAGCATGACAGCAACAATCATAGAGAAAATATTCTCCCGGAAATGTGGCAGCGACGTGAAGGCAGGCGACGTGGTCATGGCCCCTCTTGACGGGGCTATGATCCATGATATCACCGGCCCGCTTGCCATCCAGAAGTTCTACGAAATGGGCGGGAGGAACGTCTTTGACCCGAAACGCATCATCATGCTCTTTGACCACCAGATACCGGCAGACTCCATTGAGGCTGCGAGCATCCATGTCTACATGCGGAAATTTGCCGCGGAGCAGGGGATCCACAATTACGATATCAACGAGGGTGTCTGTCACCAGGTGACGATTGAGAAAGGCCGGGCAGCACCGGGCGAGATCGTGGTCGGGGCAGATTCCCATACCTGTATGTACGGTGCAACGGGAGCGTTTGCCACCGGCATCGGCTCGACCGACATGGGATTTGCCCTGAAGTTCGGTGCCCTCTACTTCCGGGTGCCGGAGACCATCCGTGCTGAAGTTACCGGGAAGTTCGCAAAAAGGGTCGGGGCAAAAGACCTGATCCTCTCGATCGCTGCCGATATCGGTGCCGACGGAGCTACCTACAAGGCGATCGAGTTTACGGGAAAGGCGATAAAAAAACTTGACATGGCAGGCCGGATGACGCTGTGCAATATGGCGATCGAGATGGGCGGCAAGGCTGGTATCGTTGCTCCGGACAAGGTAACCTGGGAGTACATGAAAGGCCGGCGGAAGATGAAACCCTTCGAGCTCGACAGCGATGAGGATGCAACCTTCGCAGAGCGGAGGTCCTACAATGTTGCAGACCTTGAGCCACAGGTCGCAATCCCACACAATGTGGATACCGGTGTCCCGGTCAGCAAAGTTGCCGGGACCCACGTTGACCAGGTCTTCATCGGCTCGTGCACGAACGGGCGTTTCGAGGATCTTACGGAAGCAGCAGAAGTGCTGGGCAAGAAGAAGTTCAGCCGGAAGTGCCGCGTCATCATCATCCCGGCATCCCGCGACGAGTATCTCAAGACCCTTAAGGCAGGGCTTATCGAAAAGTTTGTCAAGGCCGGCGCCCTTGTCGAAGCGCCATGCTGCGGGCCGTGCATGGGCGGGGCGTTCGGGCTGCTCGCGCCCGGGGAGGTATCGCTCTCGACCTCGAACCGTAACTTCAGGGGCCGCCAGGGGAGTACCGAAGGAAAGGTCTACCTCTGCTCCCCGGCAACGGCGGCAGCGAGCGCGATCACGGGCGAGATAACCGACCCGAGGGAGGTGTAAGATGGCTGCAAAGAAGACCGTGCAGGTCCGGAAGGTCCTGGTCGATGCGGGACCCGTTGCGAAGAATGCCCGGGTCTGGAAGTTCGGCGATGACATCGATACCGACGCCATCATCCCGGGACGGTTCCTGACCATCAACAACCCGGACGAACTCGCAAAGCATGCCTTCGAGGGCACCCGGGACGAGTTTGCAAGGAAGGTGCAGCAGGGCGACGTGATCGTCGGGGGCAGAAACTTCGGCTGCGGTTCCTCCCGCGAGCACGCCCCTCTTGCCCTGATGGGAGCCGGGGTAAAAGTGGTGATAGCCCGTTCCTTTGCCCGGATATTCTTCCGTAACTCGATCAACGTCGGGGTTCTCCCCGTAACCTGCCCGGAGGCGGACACGATCGCTGACGGGGCCCGTATCAGCCTGCACCTGAAAGAGGGTTTTCTTGAAGCGGACAAGAAGAAGTATGCCATCGAGCCCGTCCCGGCGTTCATGCAGGGTATCATCGATGCCGGCGGGCTCGTGGAATACGCAAAGAACCTCAAAGAGGTCCCGTCATGTACAAACTAGCTGCTATCGGCGGGGACGGGATCGGACCGGAGATTGTCGCTGAGGGGAAGAAGGTGCTCGGGGCAGCCGGGGAGAAGTACAACTTCGACATCCAGTGGACAGACTTCGATATCGGGGCCGACCGCTTCCTTGCCACAAAGGAACTCGTGACCGAGGATGACTTAAAAGAACTTAAAAAGTTCAAGGCTATCTATTTCGGTGCCATCGGCGACGAACGGGTGAAGCCGGGCGTGCTGGAGAAAGGGATCCTCCTTGCGCTGCGCTTCCACTTCGACCAGTACGTGAACCTCAGGCCGATCAAGCTCCTGAACGGCGTCGAGACCCCGCTTGCAGGAAAGGGCCCGAAGGATATCGACTTCGTTGTGGTCCGCGAGAACACCGAGGACTTCTATGTCGGGATCGGCTCCCGCTTCAAAAAGCACCAGAAGATCGAACTCGGTGTTGTCCGAGACATCTACAATGTGAAGTTCGGCCTTGACGTGGAGAGCGACGCGGAGGAGATAGCGTACCAGATCGGGGTCATCACCCGCGAGGGCAGCCGCCGGGTCCAGACTTATGCCTTCGATCTTGCCATGCAGCGGAACAAAAAACTGACCTCGGTGGACAAGGCTAACGTCCTCTCGGACGTCTACGGGCTCTGGCGGGACGTTTTCACCGAGACGGCAAAGAAATACCCGAATGTCAAGACCGAGTTCACCTTCGTGGACGCCGTTACCATGTGGTTTGTCAAGAATCCCGAGTGGTTCGATGTTGTAGTAACCCCCAACATGTTCGGCGACATCATCACCGACCTTGGAGCCATGATCCAGGGCGGGCTCGGCCTTGCCCCGGGCGGTAACATCAACCCGAAAGGCACGTCCATGTTCGAGCCTATTCACGGTTCAGCACCGAAATACAAGGGCATGGGCGTGGCGAACCCGATCGCCACGATCTGGGCGGGTTCGCTCCTGCTCGACCATCTCGGAGAGCACAAGGCAGCTGCAGCGATTGTCAGGGCAATCGAGAAGAGCATCACGGATGGCGTTGTGACAAAGGACCTTGGCGGTAAGGCTGTCAGTACCCCAAAGGCCGGGTCGTACATCGCCGAATGTGTGAAGAAAGGAAAATAATCCGGTTTTCTTTTATTATTTTTTTTTCTCTGGAGGAACAAGCATGAACCGATCCGGTTCACACTCACGCGATGAACATCGTGTATATACTGGATATCGGGTGGGTTCCCCTCTTCAGGGCCTCGATACGGCACGGCGGGGTTAATTCAGTTTCCGGGAAAACAGGGAATTGAAGCC
>CAZCZK010000031.1:14976-19158 GCA_964503195.1 uncultured Methanoregula sp. | reverse complement strand
GATGTTCGAAAAATACGACCTGACAAAAAAGACCGATGATAAGACGTTTAAAAAGGAGATCTCCGCCCTGCAGACCCGGCTCGGCAGCCTCCAGCGGGAGTACCGCGACCGCGGGATCCCCATTATTATCGTTGTGGAAGGCTGGAATGCTTCCGGCATCACGATGGTGAGCAATGAACTGATCCAGAACCTCGATCCCCGGGGTTTCTCCCTCTATTCGGTGGGTTCACCCAATGACGAGGAGAGCGCCCGCCCGCTCCTGTGGCGGTTCTGGACCAAGATCCCGCAGAAGGGGCAGATCACCCTGTTTGCCCGGAGCTGGTACAGCAGGGCGCTTGCGGAACAGGTATCCGGGATCGGGTGGAAACGGAACATTGCCCGGTCAATCACCGCGATCAACAGCTTCGAACGCCAGCTCTTTGACGACGGGACCGTCCTGTTGAAGTTCTTTCTCCATATCAGCCCGGAGGAACAGAGCAGGCGGCTCGATGAACGTGAACACGATGCCCTGACCTCGTGGATGATCACCAAAGGGGACTGGGACTTCCACCACCAGTATGACCTGTACAAGCCTGTCATCGAACAGTTTATCCAGGAGACCGATCATCCCTCCACCCCGTGGACCGTCGTGGAGGCCACCGACACTCATTATACGATCCTCCGGGTCTATATGACCGTCATCAGGGCCCTGGAAAAACGGCTTGAGCGGCCCGGGGAGAATCCGAAGAACCGCAAGAACAACGAGATGGTGAAACCAAAGAAGACGGGGGTGAAGCGGAAGTCAGAGGCCCCGGCGGAGTATACAAAACAGCAGTACGAGACCCTCATGCCGGAGTACCAGGAGCGGATCCGCACCATCCTTTACCGGCTTTACAAGCGCAAGATCCCCCTCATCATTGTCTACGAGGGCTGGGATGCCGCGGGAAAAGGCGGCAATATCATGCGTCTTGTCCGGCACATGAACCCCCGCGGCTACGATGTCGTACCCATAGGGCGCCCCGACAAGGCAGAGCTGGAGCGCCACTATCTCTGGAGGTTTTACACCCGTTTTCCCCGCGCCGGCCATGTTGCGGTCTTTGACCGGAGCTGGTACGGGCGTGTCCTCGTCGAACGGGTAGAGGGATACTGCTCCGAGAACGAGTGGAAACGGGCCTACACCGAGATCAACGAGATGGAGCAGGGATACGTGGAGAGCGGCGGGGGGCTCATCAAGTTCTGGCTGGAGGTCAGCAGGGACGAGCAGCTCAAACGGTTCACGGCGCGGCAGGACGATCCGCTCAAGCAATGGAAGATCACCGACGAGGACTGGCGGAACCGGCAGAAGTGGGATCTCTATGAGGAGGCGCTTGACGAGATGCTGGGCCGGACCAGTACGCCGGAAGCCCCGTGGACTGTCGTGGAGTCGGACAACAAATGGTTTGCCCGGTTAAAAACCTTAAAGACCGTGATTGAGTACAGCGAAGGGTTGTTCCGGTAAACCCGCCGGAAGACGACCGCACCCTTTGCACCCGGGGCAGCCCCCGTCCCGGGTTCGTCCTGCAACATTGATGTCAGGGGACAGTCAACAGGATACTACGGGACCTGATCCGTGAACCCTGCCCTTGAGCCGGGACAGGCGCTGAACCGTCCAGGGATCTCCACCCCGTTGTTCCGGTGCCCCATGGATCTCAGCCTCTTCATTCCGGGAGTCATCATCGGCCTCACCCTTGCCGTACCGGTGGGCCCGATCTCCCTGGTCTGCATCCATCGCACGGTCGCGAACGGGCGTCTCCACGGGATCGCATCCGGGCTCGGGGTCGCCACTGCCGACTCGTTCTACGCGGCAGTTGCGTTCCTCGGCCTGACCGCCGTTTCCGGGGTGATCATCGGCCACCAGGCCCTGTTCCGTCTCCTTGCGGGGATTGCCCTGGTCCTTGTCGGTATCCAGGTCTTCCGGTCGGTCCCGGCGGCAGTCCGCGCTGCTGACGGGCAGGAGCCGTACCTCCAGGACTATCTCTCGCTGTTCGCGATTGCCGCGGCCAACCCGCTTACCATCCTCTTCTTCATTGCGGTCCTGCCCGGGTTCGGGATCGTGGCACAGGGCAACACGCTTGTCGCCGCGATCCCCTTTGTTGCCGGTATCTTTTCCGGCTCTGCGGTGTGGTGGGTCCTTCTCTGCGGTTCGCTGGGTTCGGTCCGTTCCCGGCTGGATGCCGGTAACCTCCGGTTGATCAACCGGGTTTCCGGCGTCCTGATCGCTGTGTGCGGTGCCGTGCTGCTCCTCCTCCTGCTTGCCGCACCAGGTTTTTCGGGGTGAACCCGGCAGTCCTTTGCCCCCTTTTTTTTAAAAAAAACCGTGATACTGGACAGGGGAGCGGATGTGTCCTGAACCGGGCCGGAGAAAAAAGGATATCGGAAAAAAGATGGGATCAGTAGTCGCCCATGCCCGGAGGCATGCCGCCCATTCCGCCCATACCGCCCATGCCACCCGGGGGCATGCCACCCTCGGGCATCGGGCTCTTGGACGAGGCAATGACATCGTCAATACGCAGGATCATGACTGCTGCTTCTGCAGCAGAGGAGATAGCCTGGGTCTTGACCCGGAGCGGCTCGACCACGCCGGCAGCCTTCATGTCGACGGCCTTGCCTTCGAAAACATTGAGACCATAGGTCTTCTTGCCCTTCTCGTGGGCTGCCCGGATCTCGACAAGCATGTCGATGGGATCAAGGCCTGCGTTCTCTGCAAGGGTGCGGGGGATGACTTCAAGGGCGCTCGCGAACGCCTCGATAGCGAGCTGGGCCCTGCCGCCGACGGTTGCCGCATATTCGCGGAGACGGAGCGAGAGCTCGGTCTCGATTGCACCGCCGCCGGCAACAACCTTCTTGTCCTCGACAACGACACCAACGACGCGGAGTGCGTCGTGGATAGCACGCTCGAGCTCGTCAACCACATGCTCGGTGCCACCCTTGATGATGATCGAGACTGCCTTCGGGTTCTTGCACTGCTCGACAAAGGTCATCTCTTCGCCGCCGACCTTGCGCTCTTCGACAAGGCCTGCCTTTCCAAGTTCTTCCTTACCGATCGCGTCGATCGAGGAAACAAGGGTTGCTCCGGTTGCCCGGGCGAGTTTCTCCATGTCGCTCTTCTTGACACGGCGGGTAGCAAAGAGCCCGGCCTTGGCAAGGTAGTGCTGTGCAACGTCGTCTATACCCTTCTGGCAGAAGAGGACATTTGCACCGCTCTTGACGATCTTGTCAACGATACCCCGGACCATCCGCTCTTCCTCGTCGAGGAAGGCCTGGAGCTGGTCGGGGGAGGTGATATTGATCTCGGCGTCGACTTCGGTCTTCTTGAACTCGACTGCTGCATTCAGGAGAAGGATCTTTGCATTGACAACCTTCTTGGGCATCGAGGGGTGGACGCGTTCCTTGTCAATGAGTACGCCCTCAACGATCTCGGAGTCCTCGATCGAACCGCCACTCTTCTTCTCGACTTTGATATTCTCAATGTCGACCTTGCCGTCATCATCAGTGACCATGGTCACTGCCCGGACAACGAGATCGCAGAGCTTGTCCTTGGATGCCTCGGCACCCTTGCCGGTCATGGCGGTTCCTGCAATATTCTTCAGGAGCACCTTGTCCGTTGACTTGACATCGATGGCGAGGTCTTTTAAGAGTGCCTGCGCCTTCTCCGCAGCCTGCCGGTAGCCTGCTGCGATGATGGTCGGGTGGACGTCCTGCTCGAGGAGGTCCTCTGCCTTCTTTAAGAGTTCCCCGGCAATGACGACTGCGGTGGTGGTCCCGTCGCCGACTTCATCGTCCTGGGTCTTCGCGACCTCGACCATCATCTTTGCGGCCGGGTGCTCGATGTCCATTTCCTTTAAGATCGTGACACCGTCATTCGTGATCACAACGTCGCCGATCGTGTCGACGAGCATCTTGTCCATACCTTTGGGACCAAGCGTGGTCCTGACTGCACTTGCCACTGCCTTTGCGGCGGTGATGTTCATACCCTGGGCGTCGCGGCCGCGGGTACGGGTGCTGCCTTCCTTAAGAATAAGAATCTGTTGTCCTCCAAGTTGCTGTGACATTAAAATCACCACGTTTTGCACTAGATTTAGCACTAAAATTGGTTTGTGGTTCTATATAAAGTTTGTTGAAAAATCACTCGCCGAGCAGGTCGAGGAGCTCGAATCCGTCCTC
>CAZCZK010000031.1:0-14966 GCA_964503195.1 uncultured Methanoregula sp. | reverse complement strand
TGCTGCCTTCTTTGAGAATAAGTATCTGCTGTCCACCAAGTTGCTGTGACATAAAAATCACCACTTTTAGCACTAAAATTGGTCTGCGGTTCTATATAAACATTACTAAAAACCTACTCGCCCAGCAGGTCGAGGAGCTCGAAACCGTCCTCGATTTTGTGCAGGCGTTGCTCCCCGATCACGAGCGTCCTGCCGATCTTCTTCTCCTTATGGTAATCAGTGATCACGCACATCGCATGCTTCTTGGCGATCTGGGAAAGGTTGCCGATAAGAGCTGCCCGTTTCACCACTTTCTGGGCAGGGCCGTACCCGGTCAGGATCGTGTGCTTGTCGAACGTGAGGAGCGCCTGGAACGGGGCGCCGTGGAGCGTGTGGAGACGCACCCCGATCTGCTCCAGGAAATCCATCGGGCTCTGGAGGAACAAACCGCCAGACTCCTCGCCATCCATTGCTTTCGGTGGCTCGTGCCGGATGAGGTCGATAGACTCGACAACGCCGGTGTCGAAGTACTCCTCGATGCGGATTGCCACGTCCAGGGTCGTTCCCATACCGCTCTCGTACTTGCTGATGGTGCGCCTTGATACGCCAAGCACGTTCCCGAGATCCCCAAGCGACATGTTCCGCCGTTCCCGGAGTTCCCGGAGTACATCCCCGTTGATGTTGACATACAGGCCGCCGGGCGATGCATAGACAAGGGGGGGGATCTTCTCGACGAAATAATCGTAGAGGGTGGCCGGGCTGATGGCGTAGATGCCGTACCGCACGTATACCGCCCCGCGTTCCAGCTCAGCGTCCCGCGCCCGCTCCCCGACAATCAGCGGGATCCCGCCCAGGAGCCGGGAGATGAGCTCGATGTCAAAGGCGACTTCTTCGCTCACACTGTCGATATGCGCGACAACTTTTATGACCAGAAGCGTCCCGTTATTGCGTGCGATGAGGTCGAAACTCCGGGGACGCAGCGTAAAGCGCTCGGAGACATCAAAGCCTGCCGTGATCATTACGCTCGTGACCAGCTGGAGCTGGCGGTCCTGGGACATGCAGATACAAATGGATGGAGCGTGCCCATATATTAATATAGACATGCTGATCGGAATCGATGACACGGACTCGCCGGCAGGGATGTGCACGACCTACCTCGGGGCGGTGCTGGCCCGCCGGCTCATCCAGGAGCACATGCGGGTACGCGAAGCCCGGCTGGTCCGGCTCAACCCGAATGTCACCTTCAAGACCCGGGGCAATGCGGCGATCCTGCTCGATACGGAGGGCGACCTTGACCGTGCGTTTGTTCTTGCGTGCGCTCTGGTGGAAGAACTCGCAGATCTCTCCTGCGAGAACACCAATCCCGGCGTTGTGGTCACGGAGCGAAAACCAGATGCCGCCTTTTACAGGAAAGCGGTCACGGGTTTCTGTGCGATTGAAGAGGCGGCGGCAATTCTTGATGCAGCCGGCGCCCGGTACCGTGGCTGGAAGAACCGGCGCGGACTTATCGGCGCAACGGCAGCCGTGGCAAGCGATCTTCCGGACAAGACATCCGAGATTCTCGTGTACCGCGAACCGGCCAGATTCGGCACCCCACGCCGTGTCGACAGGCAAAGCCTGTTTGACGCGGAGGCGGTAACGTTCCCGCATACGTGGGATACGGTGGATACGATAAACGATGTCGTTGTCTGCGTCCCCCACACACCCGACCCGGTGCTGTTCGGTATCCGAGGCGAGAGCCCGCAATGGGTGATGACAGCCCGGCAGATGATCGAATCTGAAAAACCGGGACTTGAACAGATCTGGGTCACGAACCAGGGTACGGACGTCCACCTGCTGGGTGCGGGGATCAGGGAACTCCGCGAAGGGCTCTCGTACCATGTCCGCGGGACCGTTACGGATCCTCCGAAGACCGGTGCGGGCGGCCATGTCTCGTTCACCATCGGTGATGGCGAACATGCTGTAAGGTGCATGGCGTACGAACCAACCAAGAATTTCCGGCAGATCGTGCGCCAGCTCGTGCCGGGAGACGATATAATCGCCGTGGGCAGTTACAAGAAAGGCAGCATGAACCTCGAAAAGATCCGGATCGTTTCGCTCGCCCGGCCGGTGATCACCCGCCCGCCCCTCTGCCCCGCGTGTACCAAGCGGATGACCAGTGACGGCAAGGGGAAGGGGTACAAGTGCAGGAAATGCGACGCCCGGTCGGGGAAGCCGGAGGTGCAGGAAATTCCCCGCATACTGAAGACCGGGTGGTATGAGGTGCCCCCGACTGCGCGCAGGCATCTGGCCAAACCGTTATGCAGGGGTATCCCGGATCTCTGACACGGGTACACGAAATGAAGACCCCTGACGATTTCCTCCGGTATTTCCTCATCGCAACGGCTCTTCTCATCTTCGGGATCGTCTCTGTCATTGTCCAGACTGCCGTAACAAATCCCGGGCTTGAACCCCTCAACGCCACGGAACTGCAGGCCCGCGCCGACTACCACCGTCTCACGGTCATGCCGTTCATGGCAGGAGTATACCCAAAGCTCCTGTTCCTGAATGCCGGTGTTGCTCTCTTCATCCTCATGGTCCCGCTCTTCTGGGTCTGGGTCTGGTGGTTCCGGAGGGATCTCCATGGTATGATGATCGCCTTCATGCAGGGAACGGTCTGCCTGCTGATGCTGGCACTTGGCCATAACTCGTTTATGAGAATATTCATTACCTACCGGCAGCTCTCATGGCAGATGGTCGCAACCATGTACGTTCCCCACGGTTTGCCGGAGATGCTCGCGTTCATCCTTGCCGGGACATCTGCGTTTCTCTGCATCGATGCCCTCAAAGCCTACCTGCTCGAGAACAAGAACTCCCCGGGTCTCCACCCGGGGAATATCTGCCTCTTCATCCTTGGCCGTACCTGGAAGATGGGGCTCGTGATTTTTATCCTGATGGCCATCGCCGCCGCAATCGAGTGCCGGGTAACGCCGGTGCTGGTCGAGTCGGCATTTGCGGCAACACTTCTGAATATCACCTGATGCCCGGGCGTTTCCCGAGAGGATAAGATTTTATTGGCGACCGGAGGGTTGCCCCGGTTCGAAAGGCAGGGCCTCCATAACGGGAAAGCGTATCATCTCCCGGTTCATTCTTTTAGAGAAATATTTCCCGCACGATGTTCATTATGCGGTTAAAAGGAGAATTTATACATGAAAGGACACCCGGGACCAAACCTGAGGGACGAGGTAAAAGAATGGGCAGACCGGATGGGTTACCACTGGGCGGAAAACACCGACCCGTCTGTGCCATTTGATGGTTTTCTGTACCGCGATGCAATGATCATCGCTCTCACGCTGAAAAAAATCCGGCACGGTCTTGACGACAACTGCAGCATCGAGAAGAAATTCCCGAAAGATGTTTTAGATCTCCGATCCCTCCCGGTCCCCCCGTATGTATTCCGCGAACTCTGGGTGCGGACCCAGAATGAGCGGGCGTACCGCCGGTTCTGCATCCTTCCGGGTATGACAGCAGAGATCGAGGAGGTTACCAGGGACCGCTACCGGAACACCCATTTCCGGGAAGCATACTGGAAGAAAGCCCCGTACCGGATCGAGATCCCCTTCCGCCGCCAGGGGGATACTGGTGGAGGGTAAGAGGGCTGAACTCAAATAAACCCGTAAGATTCTCCGTTTGGCAAACGGACGAAGGTCATTTCCGGGCGGAGTGGAAATGATGTCCACACCGGTGGAAAATCCCGGGCATTGTGCGATTCCGGCAGAATAACGGGAGAAATGGTATCATTGAACCTGCAAAATAGCGGGTCACCGGCGCCCCCTTTTCTGATACAGGGTACAGGAGGTTTGAAAAAAAGGGCGGTCCGGGGGCCGATATGACCGTTTTAGACGCATCGGTGCTTTTACGTCGGAGAAACCTGACAGGCTCCTCTCCTGATTCGGATCTGATGACCCTGTTCACGCCTCAGTTCGTTCAAGTACTGATGATTCCACAACCGCAATCTCATCTGCTGTCAGCCAGAAGACCTCATTGACAGAGCCGCGATCGGTGATGGAGGAAAATTTTCCAGCATGATCCGGAGTTCTGATTGAGGGACGCCTGATATAACCAGGAATTTTTCAGATCCCGGAAATGTCCAGGCTCTCCTCAAGACCGGTAAAATGTTTGTCGCCGGTCAGGATTTTGAGGCCATGGCGCCGGGCTGTGGCAAGGATCATGCAGTCCACCGCACCCATGCTGCTGCCGTTCTTTTTCTCGCGGGATTTGATCACACCGGCAACAGTTGCTATCTGCCGATCGACCTGGATCACCTCTCCATGGTTGAGGATGGTTGTAATGAAGGAACCGGCCTTTTCCTCACCATACAGATCGGTGAACCGGTACTGGAGTTCGTACAGGGTCAGCACTGAGACAAAAAGAGCAGGTTCTTTTTCTATCCGCTTAAGGGCCCGCTGCCCCCAGGGAGAATTTCGGGAGATCTCGATCCAAGTGTAGGTATCAACGAGAATACCGGGAGTGATCATCCGCATCCTCCTCTTCAACTTCCCGGTCATGGTCGCGATAGATGGCCTCAAGATCCAGATCAGGAAAGATACCAAGCAGCGAGCTGAGTGGCTTTACCGGTATCAACTCGATGTGCCCTTGAGTTTCCCGGACCTTGAACCGGTTTGATTCGAACCGATCCCGGATTTTTTTTGGGAGCACCATCCGGCCGGTTGCATCGATTGTGATGACCTGGCCGGGATCCGGCAGGTACTCAGCCAACGGCTCACTCACGCCTGGATTCTTTTTGAGTTTTCCGGCGTGCCAGGTTTTTTGTTTAACGGCCATAGTCCATCGCAGGTATATGTGATTTATGGTAAAATAAAATTTTTGGAAAAAATAAAAAAATGGTAAAATTAGTCAATAGGAAATGCTCTGGTTTTTTTCTGATTCCGCCTGTGGTTACTCCATGAAAGCATGTATGATCCCCGGTCTACGGAAAAGTCCTCACAGAAAAGGGGGTTCTGCTTTTTCGAGATATTTCTCCGACGGAGAGGCTAGGGGGGATGCCCGGAAGATTGAACTTCCACAGGAAATGATGTCCACGCCAATGAAAAAGTCATGGTAAATCGGATTTTTTCCCGTTCTGACGGCATTCTGGCCGTTAAGATCCTGCAAAATAGCGGCCCTGGAGCGATCCGGTTTTTTGGGACAACCTGCAGGTTGTTTTCGAGAGAGATCGACCGCCCGGGATACCCCGGCGGCCGTTTTTCAGATCCGGGGGTATTTTTACGACGGAGAATCTTACCTGCCGACGACTTCTTCGACGACGGTAATCTCGTCGGCCGTCAGACCGTAGAGCCCGTACACCAGCGAGTCGATCTGCCGGTCGGTTGACTCCATATCCTGCGTAATGATCAGGTTCTCCCGGTCCGTCTTTGCATGGCTCCGGTGCTTGTGCAGCTCCAGCATCTCCCGGACGAGCCCGGCCATGCGATCGTGGCGGGCTTTGTCATCCGGGTTGTCGAAATCGGGGACGTAGACGGGAAATTTCCCGAGCGACGCCGGGCTGATATGGTACCCCCGTTCCGTGAGCGGGCAGGTCCGTGTGAGCACAAACCGGCCCAGCGAAGAGTTCAGGATTCCCACAAGGAAGGGATCATCGCGGGGGATCGCCAGGAGCGTACGGGGGACCGCATAGCTGCCCTCTGGGTCATAGCAGAATGCCGGATTGAACTGGTAGGGCGAAAAGATGATCTGCGGATGGTCCCGTTCTGATTCCCCGCTCATGAAACGATCCGGGGCGGGAGCCGGATGCTCTTGAGCGTCATCCATGAAGGGGTCCCTTCCCAATTCTCTCGCGTGTTCAAGATACGTGACTACTGCCCGGCACTTCCGGAGGTCCCGGGGGTTCCGTATCACGATGACAAACCGATCCGGCCACTGCGGCACGTATCTCCGGATATCCCCCGGGCGCAGCAGCGGGACGAAAACGTGCCGGCACCACCATGCCCTCCTCGTCAGCTGATTTTTCGTTGCCGGGTCCACGACCAGCGGGTTGTTCCTTACCGAATGGACACCGGCTACAATCTCCCCCATAAGATACTGGTCGAGCAGGGTTCCCCTCCCCTGTATTTTTTTGAGGATATCCCCGGCACGGGTATCCTCAAGTTTCCATCCCCCGTCATCAAGCAACCGCTGATCGAGCGTGAAGGCGTGCCTGCCGTGCAGGAGGTCCTGCGGGAATCCGGAGCTTTCCTGGCCCGCAATGACGCGGCAGGGCTGGCCGGGCGGCTGGTTCCGGAGCGAGAGAAGATACATCACCGCGTCGCCTCCGGGTAACGGGCGTGTCCTCGCGGTACTGGCGATCCCTGCGATCTGGCGGGAGAGGAGAAAGCGCCGCAACGGGCGGGCGTGCCGGGATCGCAGGAACGTGCCGGGAACAAGCACGGAAAGTATCCCCCGCGGTTGCAGGAGTGAAAGGCCCCTCTCGATAAAGTATCCGTACAGACCCGCTGATGGGGAATATGTCTCATAATGGGTCTGGAAGTATTCCTCGCGGGCCGGAACGGCAAACGGCCGGTAGGGGGGAGGTGCGCCGATCACCGCATCGAATCCCCCCTGCTCCATGATTTGGGGGAATGCTTCCTTCCAGTCAAACGGGTTCACGATCCGGCGCTCTGCAGCATTGAACGGGAATTCCGGTTTTCCGGAGAAATATCCCTGACCGATCAGTGCATTGCCGCACCGGATGGTTTTCGTCAGGCACGAACAGGTTCTGCTGATCTGACCGGGAGCGGGGACTCCGGAGCCTGAACGCCGGTTCTCCTCCAGAAGCGAGAGAAGCAGGACGAACCGTGCGGCACTCACGGATTCGGGATCGATATCGGTTCCAAAAATGGATCCGCCTGCCAGATCCTGCAGGGTCTCATACACCGGAGCCGGACTCGTTGACACCGGGATGGTGTTCCGGACAAGATGCCGGAATGCGGCGAGGAGGAATAACCCGGCGCCGCAGGCAGGATCGAGAATGCGGCAGAGCGGCTCGCTTTCTGCCGGGAATCTGTCGGGTACCCCCTCAACCGCTTCGCGTGCCACATATTCAATAACCCCCTGCGGGGGAATGTCCACCCTTCCGGTGTAGAGCAGGGAGGATTTCCCGACACGGTGCACGCGGCATCCTTCGGAAACCTGCACCCGGGTCCCCAGGAACAGGTCAAGGACGGCAGCAAATTCCTCCAGGGGGAGACCCGAACCGGGCACAGGAATACCCGGCTGGTCCATCTTTTCTATGATCCCGCAGAGGGGCTCATCGGGGAGACCGGGAAAACTGCGGGATCCCAGGGGCCCACGGTCAAAGAACTGTTCCGGGCTGAGCCCGGCATCCTCACATGCCCGTGCCATACGCTTCGCAATCCCGTCACACCCGGCAAGGGCCCGTAACGTGCCGGGTTCAACCAGACCGTATTCCTGGCCGGTTTTGAGAAAGAGGATCTGGAGAAGAGATGATACCGTGAGATAATTCAGGTCCGGATCGCTCACCGTATAGCATTCTAAAACGAGCCCGCGGGCAAGGAGATCCCGTGCGGACTCAAGACCGGTTACAAGGACCCTGCTCGCGTCAGACAGGGCCATGGAATCACCTGTATCGGATCCAACCGGTGCCGGCATTGAGCTACTAAATTGACCTGTATGACGATATCTTTGTCGCGTTCCGGATACGTGTGAGGACGTGCTTTCCTCCATCCGATAACGGGACAGGGGTTCAGACAAAGGAACAGGGTGGTTACCATACCCCATTGCACCCCGTTCACTCTCCCGCCTCAAACCCTCACCCTCCCGGCTCTTGTTTCTCGACGATATACCCCTGGATCGCGGTCAGGGTCGTTGTGTCCATCAGTACGGAGAAGTCAAGGTCCATGATAAAGACCGGGAAAAATCCTGCAAGGGTGCTGCGCTTCACCATGAAAATTTTTGATTCGAGCAGGAGCGTGCTCTCTTCAAGAGGGTCCGAAACCAGCCCGGCATTCCGGGTGATGGCAGTATCCCCTGCCCCGAGCAGGTCCCGGAGGGACTGTTCCTTGAAATCGAAGAGACGCCGAGCCATCTCTTTGCTGGTAATGCCGTGGATGGAGCGGATGATGAAATACTGGCTGACTGCAAGGATGGCGAGGAGGCTGAAGAGCGGCCCGAGTTCCCGCAACTCTGACTGGTTCAGAAAAGCGTCCAGGGTCACTCCCGGCAGGTAGATGATGGTGGTTAAAAATAAAAAAACAGCAAGCAGGAACCCGAACAGGAACACGGCCGCAACCATCGGTGGCGGCAGGTTCTGCCGGCGGAGGCGGCTTTTCACCTGCTCCACTTTCCGTACATAGGTTGTCGAGAAGGGTTCCATCTTCCAGACCAGCAGGTAGAAGATGACGATGATGGCGCACTGGGCGATCACGACGGCCGTTGTCCGGAACGGGAGCCCCTGCGAATAGTGGACCAGGGCAAACGCCATGTCGATGGTGAAGATAAGACCAATGCCGGGGGAAAGGCCACGGCTGTTCATGAAAAGCGCGTTGATGAACAACCGGGTAAACCGTTTCGTGCCGGCGGGGATCCCGATCTCTTTGAGCCAGAGATGGAGGCGCGGGAGGTCGGCTGCCGGAAGACGGGTTTTTTCAAAGTTCGTCGGGAGGAGCAGGGTGATAAAATAGTACATGTTGAGGTAGAAGCTGGCTGCTATGAACAGGCCAAAATAATCCGGCCGGGCAAGAAAAAAGGCGATATTGGTAAGGACGCAGACAAGGATGATGATGAGCTGGATCGCGGGATGAGACGCGGGGATCATCAGGTCCGCACGGTTTTTCCGGACGGCTGCCAGCTCGTCCCGGATTACCCCACTGATCGGGCGATCGCCCGGGGCTCCTGCAGAGATGGTGCCGGCAGTCAGTGGTCTCACCCGTGCGGTAGTTCGGTTCAGAGCGTTTGCTCTCCCGGGCATTAAACGATAGTATGTACCGGCATTACCTGATGCGTCCGGAAACAGGGTTCCCCCGTCATCAGCGGGAAAGCGTGCCACCATTACGTCCGGCAACGTTCCGTGCAACGGCCCAGGATACCTGATGCCAAAGAGCGGGCGGGGCATGGACTCCCGGGCCCGCTCCGGTTGACGTGACCTGCAGGTTCCTGAAACAATGTTATCAGTCTGGCACGCCAATAGGATCCCCAAGAGCGGGGAAATTCTCAAATGGCAAAACAGTGTAATGAACCGGTCACCCAGCTCCATGTCAAACCGGGAATGACCGTAAACGACCTCGTAGAGGCTATGGGGAAGGCCGGCGCCTACAACGGCGGATCGCTTGCCCGTGCTGCAGATATCTGGGAGCAGATGCTTTCGGACAAGGAGACCACGAAGTTCTTCGGGCTTGCCGGGGCGATGGTGCCGGCAGGCATGGGCGGGATCGTCTCCGACCTGATCAACGCCGGTCACATCGATGTCCTTGTCTCAACCGGTGCCAACCTCACGCACGACACCATCGAGGCGATCGGCTGCCGGCACTTCCACGGAACCGCGTTCTGCGATGACGTTGAGCTCCGGCACGATGAGATCAACCGGATCTACGATGTCTATCTCCCCAACGAAGCATTCGTGGACTTCGAAGAGTTCATGCAGGAAGTATTTGGCGAGCTCGAACCGAAAAGCACCATCTCCATATCCGGGCTTCTCGAGCATATCGGCAAGCACACAACGTCCGGCATCCTTCACACCGCAGCCCGGAAGAAGATCCCGGTCTACTGCCCTGCGGTGCAGGACTCGATGATCGGCCTCCAGTACTGGCTCTTCTCCCAGACCAGCAAGGTGACCGTGGATGCGTTTGCCGATATGCCGGCACTGATGGACCGGTGCTTCACGGCAAAGAAAGCCGGCGCCATGCTCGTGGGCGGCGGGGTGCCGAAGAACTTCATCCTCCAGAGCATGCTGATGACCCCGAACGGGTTCTCCTATGCAGTCCAGCTGACCGGGGACCGCCCGGACCTTGGCGGGCTCTCGGGCGCAACGCTGGACGAGGCCCGGTCATGGGGCAAGATTACCGAAGAGGCACAGGCGGTTACCGTGTACGGCGACGCAACGATCACCCTCCCGATGCTGACTGCTGCCGTCATGGAGAGGCTCCACCATGGCTGAGCTGATCCTTGCGCTGGACGTATCCGGAAAGAAGCAGGCGCTGAAGATCGCAAAAGCCTGCGCACCGCATCTGGATGCGATCAAGCTCGGGTATCCCCTCATCCTTTCCTCGGGCCTTGCGTTCGCCGCAGAGTTCGAGCAGTTCGATCTCCCCCTCATCGCTGACTTCAAGGTGGCCGATATACCGAACACGAACCGGCTGATTGCCGAGCAGGTCTTCGATGCCGGCTTTGCCTCGATCATCTGCCATGGGTTCACCGGGAAGGACTCGGTGCAGGCATGTGTCGATAGTGCCGCGGATTATGGCGGGGCGTGTTTCGTGGTCGCCGAGATGAGCCATCACGGGGCAACCACGTTCTTCCATGGCGGTGCCGCAGAGAAGATCGCCGGCCTTGCCATGGAATGCGGGGCCGACGGGATCATCGCCCCCGCCACCCGGCCGGAGCGGGTTCAAGCGCTGCGGGAGATTGTCGGATCGCGGAAGATCCTCTCCCCGGGCGTTGGTGCGCAGGGAGGTGACGCCGACGCGGTCTTTAGGATTGTGGACGGGATCATCATCGGCCGCGCGATCTATACGGCGGACGACCCGGCGGCAGCAGCAGAAACCTTTGCCCGGGTCCGTATCGGGTAATACCGCCGGAGGGGGTCCGGGGTATAAGGGATTAATACTGCCGTTATTCCGGCAGCGGACATCATCCCGGAGCGATCCGGAACGGGGGGGAAACCAGGCTCTGAAATTCGGACCGGCCTGATTATCCCCCCGGTTCCCGGGGAATAGTTAAACGGCGGGCTTTTTGCGACCAGATCCGGATATGCGTGCATTTCCATCCATGAAATCGCAGTTTGTCGAACCTGCAGGTTCTAAATATTTATTAATGACCTGTGCAATGATATATTATGGATTGGACCACGGAACAAAGGAAAATTGCGGATACCTATAAGAAACTGGATGATATTCCGGAAAAAGATCGCAAATACAAATGCCACACATGCCACCTGATTGTGGAAGAGAATCCCTGTCCCAATTGCGGCGAGACCCACCTTGAACTGATGTGCCCGCTCGACCACTGCCACTGCAACCACGAGATCATATCGGGCATCGAGTACTGCCCGCTCTGCGGCCAGGCCGTCTGTCCTGAATGCGGTTCGCACGATGTCGTGCAGGTCAGCCGCGTGACCGGGTACCTGCAGGATGTTTCCGGCTGGAACGCCGGCAAGCAGCAGGAACTCAAAGATCGCATGCGCTATTCGGTTGCATGAGATATTCTCTCAAATCCGACACTCTTTTCATCCGCGGATCCTTCCGCGCTGCAAGCACCGGCATCAACGGGGGTATCCGCCCGGTCTCCACGCTCCTGAACCATACGCTCAGGCAGGACTGCACTGCTGCAGACATTGAGAAAGAACTGGAGACCGTGGCCGCCGGTGCCGGTATCGGGGGGGACTATTTTGGCCTCGTCACTACCGTCCCGGCAGGACAGGCCTGCGTGCTCCAGTATGATTTTATCACGGTCTTTATCACGGCCGGGATCCGCCGGGAGGAGCCCGGCCGCGGGGGAAGAGTCAATATCATCATCACCAGCACCGAGGGGATGAGCGATGCAGCACTCCTCGGGACCATCCTGGTCGCTACCGAGGCCAAGGCCGGGGCCCTGCAGGTACCGGGCCTCCCGCTGACCGGTACCCCCGCAGACGCGGTCATTGCCGCGTGCGAAGGAGAGGAACGACACCGCTCTGCCGGGCGGATGACGGATGTGGGAATGCGGGTCCGCGAGGCCGTGCTCCACGGGATACCCGAGGCCCAAAAACGCCATGATTCCGCGGTTCAGGCCGATCGCCCGGCATTTTTCATCTTCAGCCGGATCAATGGCGGGCACTGGATCGGGTGGTCACCGGAGGACTGCCGGTATTATCCCTGCCATTTCAAGGGGCAGTCCTGCGATTTCTGCTACTGCCCGTTCTATCCCTGCAGGGATGAGAACCTCGGAGGGTGGGCCAAAAGTTCGGGCGGCGGCCGGGTCTGGAACTGCGCTCGCTGCACCCTCCTGCACGAGCCGGCGGTAGCCACCTACCTGAAACGATATCCCATGGCATCCCGGGGAGAGCTGGTGCGTCTCGCAGAACAGATAAAAAAATGAGACCGGGATATTCCCGGTTCCCTCGCGTTTTTTCTCTCAGCAGATGAGGGGGGATGACTGCCGTTTCCGGTGAGTGGATGCGGCGGATACGAAAAAGGGGCCGGGTCATCCCTGTCCCGGGGCTACCCGTGCAGCACCGGAAAAAGAGAACGGAAGGTTTTCCGGTATTTCCTGCGCGAAAGGGCGGGGGGAAGATTACTCTTTTATGCCGAGCGCCTTGACGAGCTCGGGCAGCGGGATGCCGTGTGCTTCGGCTGCCTGCCGGATCGTTTCGCCGCGGGCGATGGCGCAGCCGACGCATCCCATACCGAACTTGAAGAGGGCTTCGGTAGACTCTGGCTTGGCCTTGAGGAGATCATAAATGGTGCTGTCTGCGGTTATCTCAGTCATAGTATCCTCAGGTTAGCGCCATGTCACATAAACCTCACCATCGCGGCGATGGTGTGACCAGTCCGACACTTTCACTACGCATGCATACACTATATAGTCCGTACAAAAACGCATTCGTTTATGGAGATGTATGAACATGGATTATTCCGAAGCAGCAGAAAGAATCTCCCGAAAATTCCAGAAGAGCGGACATGCCGTGGACACACAGAAAACAGAAGGCAAGCTCCGCAGGCTCGTGGATGAATTCGGCGTCCAGCCGCAGGAAGCGGAACGCAGCGTGACCAATGAGCTCAACAAGGAGTTCAATATCCCCGCGGCAGGTTCCGGCGGGGGCGGCAAGCCCGGCAGCGCAAACGAACTGAAGCAGATCGCCGACGGGGTCCCCGGGGACTGGGTTACCATTGTTGGCAAGGTGGTCACCCTCTCACCACCGGCATCACCATCCATCGCCCAGAGCGGGATCATTGCCGACGATTCCGGTGCGATCCGGTTCGTTGCCTGGGCAAAGTCCAATGCCCCCGCCATGGCGGAGGGGTCATGGTACCGCATCGAATCCGCGGTTGTGGACGAGTTCAAGGGCGTCCCCAACCTGAAGATCCACTCGGGGACCACGGTCACGGAGATCTCCGAGGACCGCTCCCTCATCCCTGCGCCGGTGCCCATCCGGGATCTGCACCCGGGTATCGGGGGGGTCCGTGCGAAGGTTATCCAGGAATGGGACGCCAGCCACGACCGGATGCTCCAGTCCGGCCTGCTGGGTGACGAGACCGGCACGATCAAGTTCGTGATCTGGAAAGAACCGGCCAAGGAGAAACTTGTTGTCGGCAGGGTCTACACCATCTTCTATGCACAGGTCGACGAGTTCAACGGCCGGCTCTCGCTGAACCTGAACCCGGCAACCATCATGCTGGAGGAAGGGGATATCATGGTCAGCGGCGGCGAGACCGCAGTCCGGGGTTCTCTCGTCCACATCGCGCCCGGCTCCGGTATCATCAAGCGCTGCCCGGTGGAGGGGTGCAACCGGACCCTCTCGCGCCAGAACTACTGCCCGATCCACGAGATCCAGCCGAAGTTCGTGTACGACCTGCGGATCAAGGGGTGGCTTGACGATGGGGAGAAGACGCACAGCATCCTGCTCCAGCGGGATGTCGTAGAGGCGCTCACCGGTATCAGTCTTTCCGCAGCGCAGGAGATCGCAGAGAATAACCCGCTGGGCATGGACGAGGTCTTTCTCCAGATGCGGGACAAGGTGCTCGGGAGATACATCACCTGCCACGGCCGCGAGATCGAGGGCCGCCTGCTCGTGAACAAATGCGAGCGGGTGATCTTCGAAACGAGCGACCATGCTGCCCTGCTGAACCGGGCCGGGGGTGCATCATGAGCACGAACCCCCGGGACATGCCGAGAAGAGAAGGGGCATTCGAACGCGAGCCGGCACGCCGGGTGTTTGCCTCCGAGCTGCGGGAATGCCGGTACCAGTTCCGGGACGGCGAGGACGAGAAGAGCCCGACCTTTGTCCTCCTCCCCTCCGGAGAACGCTCCAACCGGCTCTTCATTGTCGGCACCCTGACCGAGAAGAGCAGGCAGGGGGAGCAGAACGTCTTCTACCGGGGCCGCGTGGTCGACCCGACCGGTACCTTCTTTGTGATGGCCGGCAGTTACCAGCCTGAGGCCATGCAACAGCTCGCCAAGATCGAGCCTCCCCAGTTCGTTGCGGTCATAGGAAAACCGAACCTGTACCAGAAACCCGACGGATCGTTCATGAACTCCGTGCGGATTGAATCTGTCACGGTCGTGGACAAGGAGACCCGGGACCTCTGGGTGCTGGACGCTGCGAAGCAGACCCTGGACCGGATCGATGCTTTCAACGCGGGTACTGCACCGGATGTCATCAAGGCAAAGGAGCAGTACCCGGCCATCGACCCGGCAGTGTTCCGGCGGGCGGCGTACGATGCACTGGCCCAGATCAAGATATAATTCTCTTTTTCTGCTCTGGAGAATTCCTCTTTTCCCGTGATGATCGCCCCCCTTAGCGCCAACCCTGCCCCCATTGGGGGCGGGGGCGCATTGCGATGCCTCGCTATAACCTGAACGGGAAATATCTCCACGATTCCATACAGGAAATACAGCCCAATCGCAAAGCGGGGATGCCAGAGCGGCGGGGGCAGAGCCCAAAAGAGCGTCATAATTAGTATCAAATGATTTCAACAGAGCGTCTTTTTCCTGTTCCAAAGCGGGGAAAGCCCTTATCGTCCCCCGTTCCAATCACTCACCGATCACCATGGAGCCAAAGGAACAAAGCGCCCTGA
>CAZCZK010000030.1:291-19348 GCA_964503195.1 uncultured Methanoregula sp. | reverse complement strand
CCCGATGGCATTCCATGTCACCGGAGCACCGGTCATCGGTATATCAAAACGGATTGCAAACAAGGACGAGAAGACGGTCCGCCTCTACCGCGACCTGTACCGCGTGCCGCAGGACGTGCTCGAGAGATTCACGGACCCGCTGACCATTGTCCGGCACTTCGCTGCCGAATACCAGCGGGTGATGACGGACTGCGGCCTGTCCATTGACTGGCGCCGGCGCTTCATCACGGTCGACCCGACCTACTCAAAGTTCATCGAGTGGCAGTGGAAGCACCTGTACGAGGCAGGCCACGTCATGAAGGGAGCCCACCCGGTCCGCTTCTGCACGGTGGACGATAACCCCGTGGGCGACCACGACCTCCTGGAAGGCGACAAGGCCGAAGTGATCAGGTTCACGATGGTCATGTTCCGGGACGGCGACACGTTCATCCCGACCGCAACCCTCCGGCCCGAGACCATCCATGGGGTCACTAACCTCTGGGCAAACCCGAATGTCACCTATGTCAGGGCGATCGTGGACGGCAAGGCCTGGATCGTATCCAGGGAAGCGGCTGAGAAGCTTGCCCTCCAGGACCACATGGTCGAGATCCGGGAAGAAGTTCCCGGCTCAGGCCTCATCGGCAGGAAGGTCAGCCACCCGCTCTGCGGTGAGGTTCCGATCCTGCCGGCAGACTTTGTCGACCCCGACATGGCAAGCGGCCTGGTCATGAGCGTCCCCGCCCATGCACCGTTCGACTATATCGCTCTCCGCGATCTCCAGCAGGCAGGAAAGTACCTTGAGATCAGCCCGATCCCGCTGATCACGGTCGAGGGATACGGGAAGGTCCCGGCGCAGGACGCTGTCGAGAAGGCCGGCATCAGGAACCAGATGGACAGCCGGATGGACACCCTTACGCAGGAGATCTATGCTGCCGAGTTCTCGAAAGGAAAACTCCTGGAGCAGTACGGCGGGAAACCGGTCCGGGTTGCCCGCGACGAGGTCGCTGCCCTGATGACCGACCAGTACAACTCGGTTGTGATGTACGAGTTCGATGTGCGCCCCGTGGTCTGCCGGTGCGGCAACCGGGTCAAGGTGAAGATCCTCCACGACCAGTGGTTCCTGAAGTACAGCGACCCGGCCTGGAAACAGCAGGTTGCCGACCACTTGCTGAGCATGACCCTGGTCCCCCCCGAGGTCCGGATCGAGTTCAACCGCACGGTGGACTGGCTCAAGGACTGGGCCTGCACCCGCCGGGTGGGCCTTGGCACCCGTTTCCCCTGGGATAAAGCGCAGCTGATCGAGCCGCTCTCGGACTCGACCGTCTACATGGCGTACTATACCATTGCCCACAGGATCCGGGACATGGACCCGAAACTCCTGACACCCGAGGTCTTCGACTACATCTTCCTGGGGAAAAAGTCAGAGGACCTGCCCGAGAAGAAGAAACTGGATGCCATGCGGGAGGAGTTCCTGTACTGGTACCCGTACGACTTCCGGTTCTCGGCAAAGGATCTTATCAGTAACCACCTCACCTTCCAGATCTTCCACCATGTCACGGTCTTTGAGAATAACAAGGACCTGCTCCCGAAGGGTATGGTCGTCTTCGGCATGGGCCTCTTAAACGGCGCCAAGATGTCGTCCTCGAAGGGGAATGTCTTCCTGCTCGAAGATGCCGTAAAGGAGTTCGGGGCTGACACCGTGCGGATGTTCCTGATGGGCAGCGCCGAGCCATGGCAGGACTTTGACTGGCGAAACGAGCTCGTCCTCTCCACGAAGAAGCAGATTGAGCGGTTCTACAACACCGTGATGGAGATCAAGGACGCGACCGGTGAGCCGCACGACATTGACCGCTGGCTGGCGAGCCGGCTCCAGTCCCACATCGCGCGGACAACTTCGGCGCTCGACAACTTCCAGACCCGGCAGGCGCTGCAGGAAGCGTATTTCGGGATCGAGACCGACCTCAAGTGGTACCGCCGCCGGCTCGGGAAAGACTGCGACGGCAGCAGGGAACTCCACACCCTCTGCTCGGTCTGGACCCGGCTCCTTGCCCCGTTCATCCCGTTCACCGCCGAGCACCTCTGGAAGGAGCTGGCCGGCGAGGGGCTCGTCTCGTTTGCCCCGTGGCCCGTTGCAGACTCAAAACTCGTCAATGAGAAGGCGGAGCTGGCAGAGGAGCTCCTTGCCCGGACGGTCGAGGATGTTGAATCGATCAAGAAACTGATCCAGATCACGCCGAAGTCGATCACGATCGCCCTTGCACCGGCATGGAAGCACCAGGTCTTCCGCATGGTTGCATCTGCGAGCGACAAGAACACGGTCGTCAAGGAGATCATGAAGGACCCGGCCATGCGGAAACGCGGCAGGGAAGCAACCGATGCAGCCCGGCAGATCACGACGCTCATCCACCGCCTCCCGCCCCACGTGGTCGAGCCCCTTATCCGGGAACCGATCAGCGAGCAGGCCGTTTTCGAATCAGCAACGGCGTTCCTCGAGCAGGAGTTCGGGGTGCCGGTCCATATTGTCGAGGCGGAAGGCAGCGGCCATCTCAAGGCATTGACCGCCCTGCCGTTCAAGCCGGCGATCATTATTGAGTAATTTTTCTCTTTTTTTGAATTTCACTCCTGTAGCAATGTTCCATAATGATTCATATGAGATATAAAACAGGATATAATTCGGCATACTTATTACAAAACGGCACGCACATTAACAATCGTCTCGAGGAGTGTTGTCTCTTGTCTTGGGTAGGCGGTTTAATGGGTAGAATTAACCGGGAAGATTATCCACTCCTGTTTCTCGCAGCTCTGTGTCTTTTGGTTTCGGCCCTTTCTATCCCGGGGATGTGTTCTGCTGAAGATATCCTGTCGGAACCCGCTGCATTCGGCACGACCGGGTGGATTCCCCTCGTTGGGAAGTGGGCCAGAATCCCATCTTTTTTCTTTCCAGCTCCCCATTGACTGAGTCACGCTCATTGTCCGGACAAGCCCCGCGGATTACCCTCCTTTTTTTAAAAAATTAGAGCTTTTACCCATTGTTCCCGGAAGGAAACACGCGGGCGGGCCAGGGTTTCAGATTTTTTTTAGGAGATAAAATCACAATATTCATTGCTGCAAAAAAAGATCCACACAAGGGGATACCGATATGCCGAATCCCGTAAGGATGCGTGAAACCGTTGTCAGGAAGGATATTCTGGAGTCAGGGCGCAGGAGCCAGGAGTAACAATGAACCGGAAAACGGTATTTCCGGTAGCACTGCAACAGATGAACTGAGGTCTGTCCGATACCGGCTGACTTTTGCCGGGGAGGTGAGGTGATGAGTCCCCTCCGGTGTGGCCTCGTAATCATCGGCATTCTCCTGCTTTCGGGCTTTGGAGGTGCCTCACCGAAACCGTCCGCCAACTTCACTGCAGGCATGACCACGGGGCCGGCGCCGCTTACGGTCTCCTTTACTGACGAATCCACAGGCACACCGACAGGCTGGGCCTGGTATTTCGGCGACGAAACCTATGCAGGACCGTGGATAAACCAGACGGGAACTCCCCCGTGGCCGGGTCGGGAGTGGCACAGTTTCGTTGCAATACCGGACAACCGTAATATCATCGTGCTCATGGGAGGATATGCCCGTGATGACGGCAGTGTCCAGTTGAATGACACGTGGCTGTCAATGGACAAGGGAGTAACCTGGATCCCGATGACCGCAGGGGCGCAATGGCCGGCCCGATCACACCAGAGTGTGGTAGTCCTGCCATCGGATTACAGCCTGATCCTGATGGGGGGGTATGACGACAACAGCCAGGTGGATGACCTGTGGAGGTCCGGCGATAATGGGTATTCCTGGACCCCGCTGAGCGCTGGTACAAGGTGGTCACCACGATCCGGTCACACCAGTGTGGTCATGCCGGACGGCACCATTGTGCTGATGGGAGGTTATAACGGGAGTAACCCGACGAATGATACCTGGCAGTCACCCAATGGTGGCTTTTCCTGGACGCAGGTGAACGTAAGTTCCGGGTGGGAGACGCGGAGCGGCCATACTACCGTGGTCATGCCGGATGGCAGTATCGTCCTTATGGGCGGTTATGCCCAAAGCGGCACCTTCTCATCCAGCCGCGAGGTCAACGATGTCTGGAGGTCAACGGATTACGGCGCACACTGGACGCGGGTGAACGCGAGTGCCGGCTGGGAGCCACGAGAGTATCATACGAGCGTGGCACTCCCGGACGGCAGCATCCTCGTGATGGGAGGAACTGTCCGCGGCGGCCCGGTGAACGATGTATGGAGATCAACGGATAAGGGCGCTACCTGGACACGGGTGAACGCGGGTGCCGGCTGGACGGCACGGGACTGTCTGGCAAGTGTCATCCTGCCCGGCGGTGACGTCCTGGTGACCGGGGGATATGATCTTCATGGTGGCAGGAATGATACCTGGCGGTTCCCAACGGCGGGATCCTCTGATAAGCACCCGGTCCATGTCTATACATCCCCAGGGACGTACACTGTCTCGCTGCAGGTAGTCAACGGCGCCGGCGCAAGCAGCCGGCAGAAGGCCGGGTTCATCACCGTAACAGATTCGTCCGACCGTATCAGTATTTACAAGGACGGCAGCTGGTATATCGACATGAACGGCGACGGGGTCTGGAATACGGGGGACCAGAACTATGGTTTTGGTGCCCCGCTCTGGACGCCGGTGAAAGGTGACTGGAACGGGGACGGCACCACCGAGATCGGCGTTTACCGCGACGGGGCATGGTACCTCGATTACGACAACAGCGGCTGGTGGAGCGCCAGCGATAAGAACTTCGGCTTCGGGGCACCGGAATGGATCCCGGTTGTCGGCGACTGGAACGCTGACGGCTCTGACAAGATCGGTGCATACAAAGACGGGGCATGGTACCTCGACACCGATGGCAGCGGTACCTTTAATGCCGGCGATAAGAATTACGCATTCGGGGGCGCCGGGTGGACACCGGTTGTCGGGAAATGGGCAAACGGTGAAACTAGAATCGGGGTGTACAAAGAGGGCGTCTATTACATCGATTATTCCGGTGACGGGACCTACGGTACCGGTGACAGGACCATCATCTACGGTACCACCGGTTCGACTACCCTCACCGGCGACTGGAACGCCAACAATCTGACCGAGGTCGGAACGCTGACCGGGAATGCCTGGAAACTCGACTATGACGGGCTCGGTGCCATCAATGCCAGCACGAAGTCCTACACGTTCGGGGCGGCGGGATGGACCCCGGTCATCGGGGACTGGAATGCTGACGGCTCCGACAAGATCGGAATTTACCTCAAAGGCGCATGGTACCTTGACGAGAACGGCAACGGGGCTTGGGACGCCGGCACGGACAAAAACTTCGCGTTCGGCACGACCGGGTGGATTCCGGTCGTCGGGAAGTGGGCTGTTTAGCCCGGGTTTCTTTTTTTCTGGATCATCCGGTTCGCGGGTATTGAGTGAGAGCATCCGACCCCTTGTTTTTTCTCATGCCTTTTCAAAGAATCCATAGTCCATGCCAGCTGTGGGATACGGGACAGAAATCAGCTCATCGGGTATAACCAGGGTTGATGAGATCAGGTTGGGATCACATTCGTGTACAAAAAAGATAATAGCACATCCATTATATTGAATGCTATGAAACACTTCGTTATACTCGTCCTCGTCTGCCTGCTCCTCGTTGGCACGGTATCTGCAAAAGCCGCCTCCTCTTCAATCTCATCCTCAATCGCGAACCCTGCTTCCTCGTCCGCTATCTATACCCAGCTGGCATATACCGGATGTTCGGATGATAGTGCATCGGTAGGAACGCCGACAGGTATGGGAGATCTGGATGTGGACAGCATCCCTGACGGTGCTGCCATATCCCTTGATGGATCCCCATGGATGTCCAAGCACTGCACGGGCGGATTCCCCCCAAACTGTTTCGTGCTGCCGGTCAGTACGCCGTACTCCTCAAATGTTGAGACCGGCAGCCATGCGATCACCATAGCGCTTGAAGGGTACAAAAGCTATACCGGGACCGTCAACATCTGTTCTCAGAAGGTATCCTATGTCCATAAGACCCTGACTGCCGTCCCGGCCACAACGCCGACCACCGCCGTTACCACAACGACAACAACCGCGGTATCCATGGCCACAACAACCACTACCCCGGCTGTGACCACATCCGCGACAACAGCGCCAGCAACGGCAACCACCGGTAGTGCGACACCGACTGCAGAACCGGTAACAACCTCATCGGTTGCCGGCACGGTACTGCCGGCCGGGAGCGGATCCCTGTCCGTAACAACGGCACCGGCTGGTGCAGCGGTGTATATTGACGGGGTCCAGCGGGGTATTTCCCCGGCCACCATTCCCGGCCTTGCCACCGGGAGCCACACCGTGCTCCTGAAACTGGACGGGTACCAGGACCTTTCCACGCCGGTCTCGATAACTGCCGGAACGATAAGCGAGTTCTCAACGGGATTGTCAAAACTCCCGGCTGCAGGAGCGGCAGTACCCGAGATAACGACGGCCGGTGTCCCGTCAGCAGCAGTTCCGGAAAAGACCCGGTCCCCGGGGTTTGAGGCTGCAGCCGCAGCGTGTGCAGTGGGGGTACTCCTCCTCCGGAAAACCATTCCCTGATTTTTTTCCACACTGCTGATCTGCACCAGACTTGCAGGGTAGTTTGGAATCCGCGACACCCGCTCTTGAACCTTTTACCCGGGAGAAGTCCTCTTCTCACGTGATGATCGCCAACCCTGGGCCAACCCTGCCCCAAAAAGGGGGCGGGGCGCATTGCGATGCCCTGGTATTACCTGAACGGGAAATTTCTCCACGATTGCGTACAGGAAATACGGCCCCATCGCAACCATGGATGCCATACCAGCAGGGGGCAGCGCTCCCAGGAGCGTCATCATGAATCTCATACGATTTCTCCTGAGCAGAAAATTAAAAGGAATGAATAGTACAGTTGAGTATGAACATGAGGATTCTTCTTATCTGCATGGTCTGTATGACCATGGTGGCGGCACCGGCTGTTGCATCTGATGATTATCTGGGTGGCGGTATTCAGCTCGGGGGCGCGGGCACCCGGATCACCATCGAACCAACCACTGCCGGCACAACTGCAGCAGACACGGTTGCACCCATGGCCGCGGCAGCTGCCGGGGCGCTCCAGGTAACCACGACACCGGCCGGCGCATCCATCTTTGTCGATGGCGCAGAGCGGGGCACGAGCCCGGCCACCATCAGCGGTCTGTCTGTGGGGAGCCATACCCTTCTCCTGAAACTGGGAGGGTACCAGGACCTTTCCGCACCGGTCACCATCACCGCAGGCCAGACGCAGACCTATACGGGCACTCTTCTTCCGGCAAAGACCGGACAGCCTGCCCTCCCGACCGCAACCAGATCACCGGGCTTCGGCATGATCGCGGGTATCGCCGCCCTGGGCGCAGTTCTCCTGGCAGCAAAGGCGCTCCGGTAACTTTTTTTTCCAGCAACCTGCACAGGATCTTCCCCACGAATCGGTATTCCGGTGCATGTCCACAAACCCCTTATACCCGCATACAATAACCGGTTGCAGATGCTGCTATGAGCACAGGTTTAAGATTCCGGCTGCTTATGGTGACCTGCATAGTCGCAGGATTCCTTGCCGGGGCAGTGGGGGCGGCAAGCCTCGGAACTGACTGGAAGGAAAAAGCCTCCGAGGACAGCCCGTTTCTTGGCGTGATGATAACGCCGGATGCATCGCTTATCTCTACCGGGGGCGAGGAGATGTACGTCCGCTCGTGGGACCGGGAGACACACTGGCTCAGAAGACCGGGCCTGGTGACAGCCCTGAGCTCTGAGGGAAACCGCGTTGTCATGGGAATCGGGAACAAACTCTCTGTCCTCGACAACAAGGGTGAGGAGAACTGGTCGCGAAGCATGGACGGGTATGTAACGGCTGTCGCGGTCTCTCCCAATGGATCGGTCGTCATCTCGGCTGATGACAAGGGGAACTATCTCTCCTGGAACAGGAACGGGGAATTAATTGCCCGTTTGAACAACGCGACGGTGAATACCATGCTCTATGCCCGTGGTGGCGATCTTGTGGTTGTCTCAACCGGGAACGGCCTGCGGTTCTACAACCGCAAGCTGGAGTTGCTCTGGTATGATAACCGGACCGAGAGCCGGGACGAGTTCATCGCCATCTCCGGTGACGGTTCCACGGTCATAACGGCCGGCTATAACCAGGTCGCGTCCTATACCCGCGACGGCACGCTCAACTGGCGTCATGAGATAACCCGGGACCCGATCATAGACATGCGCTGCTCGTCCGACTGCTCTGTCATCATGGTCGGTGGCCAGGACAAGGAAGTCGTGGCCATTGACCGCTACGGCACGGTACGCTGGCGGTACAGGACCGGCCAGTGGGTCAATGCGGTCGGTGTCTCCAGCGACGGGTCAGTGATTGCTGCCGGCGGTATTGACCGGACGCTGTCTGTCTTTGACCGGGGCGGGACGCGTATCACGAGCAGAACGACGGATGCCATCATCCAGCCACGCTCCATTGCGGTCAGCAGCGACGGGAGAAAGTTCGTGGTCGCCGACCAGAAGAACCTGTACGGGTTCTCCATGATCGGGGACGCGGTTGCTCCGGATGTTCCCGAGACCTACACCCGCGCACCGCTCAACCCGGTGCCGACAACAAACCCGACACCGGTCACGGTAACAACGGCGATCACATCCGCACCATCCGCTTCAGCAACACCGACCATTCCCGTACCTGCCACAACGTATGCTCCGGTAAACCCGCTCCTCATTCTGCCGGCTCTCGGTGCAGCAGTCCTGCTTATATGGAGGCGCTAAAAAGAGGCCGGGCATCAGGGACTGATGACGTTTTTCCTGGCTGAACCCGAGGCAAGAGCGTCAGTCTCTCCAAAGCGTGTCAGCCGTATTCGAAGGGTTTCTGCGGTAAAAAAAGAGTTATTAGAATAATTTGATGCGGGCGGTCCCCAGTTTCATGTAGCCGAACGGCATGTGAACCCGGTCGCCATACACCTGCTTGAGCAGGTTAACGTACCGATCATCCTCTGCCATAAGGTACTCGAACTTCCCGTCTGCCGATTCCACCACCATCCTGAACTCGGTATATTCCACCTCACCGGAGCCGGTGTCCCTGAGTTTCATTTTTATTGCAGTGATCCGTGCATTCTCGACCGAAAGGTTTCCGGGCGTTTCAGCGAGTGCCATATCGGGGTTCATGGTTTCATAGCGGACAGCATACCGGAACTGGGCAGACACCTGGTCCTTCATGATCCCGAAAAAGCCCTTGCCTTCTGCCTTCGCCCGGGCCTGCGCTTCCGCCACTGCAGCGGTAATCATTGCGGATGTCATCTGGACCATGATCATGCGCCTGCTGGTGACAACGATGTTCCACGTGTCCCACGAGGCGCCGAGAAACTTGACTTTCCGGGCATTGGCAATGACACCGATTACCTCTTCCCCGCCGGCTGCTGCCGCCTTGGCGGGATGAGACGAAGATTCACCAACGGGCGGGGGGGTGGTGGTTTTAACCGCTGCACCGCAACTGCCGCAGAACCTTGTCGTCGTGGATATTGCTGCACCGCAACTGCCGCAGAACATTCCTGCCGGAGGCGCTGCAGGTACCGCAGCCGGGGCAGGACTTTGCAGGGGAGGGGAGGGGACAGGTACTGCGGCCAGGATCTCCGGGACCTTCACAAGACACCGGCTGCAGTACTTGTCGCCGGGCCTGATCGGGTTTCCGCAGGCTTTGCAGGCAGGAAACTCCGGTACGGGTGCTGCAGCGGGGGGGACAGGGGCCGGAATGGCAGATTCCGGTGGCGGGGGAGCGGCATACCCATGTGCAGGGACCGGGGACGCGGCCGGTACTGCACCCGCAGCCGGGGCAGGAACCCGGGCTCCCACCGCAACTGCCCCGCAGATGCCACAGTACTTCTCCGACCCGGAGATCGGGCTGCCACAGGATGCGCAGACATAGCCTCCCCCTGCAGGTGGCGCAGAGCCTGGCAGGGACGGGGGCAGGGGCGGGGACGCGGCCGGTACTGCACCCGCAGCCGGGGCAGGAACCCGGGCTCCCACCGCAACTGCCCCGCAGATGCCACAGTACTTCTCTGATACGGAAATCGGGCTGCCGCAGGATGCGCAGACATAGCTTCCCGCTGTTGGTAGCATAGAGCTTGGCAGGGGCGGGGACAGGGGCACGACCGGTGCGGCCGGGATCTCCGGGACTTTCACAAGACACCGGCTGCAGTACTTGTCGCCAGGTCTGATCGGGTTTCCGCAGGCTTTACAGATCCTTGCATCCACTGCAGGTGCAACCGGGACCGCGGCAGCATACTGCTCCGGGGGTGGAGGTGGCGGCGGGAAGGCCGGGGCGGGTGCCGGGGAGAGCGGTGCAGGACCCGGGGTCGCAGCCGCAGGTGCCATCGGTGACGGGGGATGGTATGCCGGAACAGGAACTGCAGGGGCAGGTGCCGGAACATTCCCGGTCGTTGCCCCGCAGATCCCGCAGAACTTCTCGTCAGGCTGGAGCGGTGTGCCACAGGAGCGGCAGACCGGCACGACATTCGGCGGGGTTGCAGGAACAGCCGGGGCGGGCAACTCTTCGACGAGTGAGGCTCCGCAGGAACGGCAGAACTTCTGCGAGGATCTTACACTTTTACCGCATTCAGGGCAGAACGACATGGATTTCTCACACCAGAGAAATTGTACCCGCTCCATTAAGAGCATTGCTTTGGAGGAGTGAAAAAAAGGGTCGGTTTTCAGATTCCGTTCCCACCGGTGCATATCTGCCCAGGGTCCAAAGACCCGACACAGGAGGCTTATTCACCGGCTACACTCTTGGCCCGCTTGACCCGTTCCTTGGTGGAGAAGCCGGTGACCGCATCAAGGAATTTCCGGAACCGCTTGTTGGTATCGATGATCACGTCGTCAGATACCGATATGTCGGATTCCGTATCGATGATAACCGACTTGCTGCCGGAACCAATGACCACGTCGAGGCGTTTGAGTGCCCCGAACCGGATCCGGTAGCCACGTGCGGTCTTCTCTGCTTCGGTACCAAAACAGTTCTTCAGCTCGGCAACTGCCCTTGACTCAAGATCCTTGGTAAGCCCGCGTTTGATGGGATATTCTTGCATAATACTTTTTTACTCGTGGGTGTATGTTAATCTAATGACGGCAGAACAATCAACAGACCTTAAAATTTTTTCAAAACCCCTCCCGCTGAACGGGGCTGTCCTCATGGGTTTTCCGGGGAGCGGCCTTGTCGGAACCATCGCACTCCAGTATATCGTTGACCAGTTGGAGTTCGAGCTGGTCGGGTCCATGACCTCGAAGTACTTCCCCCCGCTTGCCATGATGAACAGTGGCATTATCAACGATCCGGTCCGCCTCTATACCAAGAACAATGAAAAATACAATATCACGGCAATTGTTGCCGATATCCCCATTGCACCCATGATCTGTTACGAGATCTCGAACGGCATCCTTGACTGGCTTATGCCATACAAGCCTAAAGAGGTGCTCACGATTGCCGGTATCGTAACCAACGAACCGGAGAAACGGGTCTTTGGTGTTGCTACCTCCACTGCGGCTCTGGACCGTATCAAGGACCACACGCTCGTTCTCCCGGTAGGAAGCATCTCGGGCATTGCCTCGAGCATCCTGACCGAGTGCAAGGTGCGGGGTATCCACGGGTATGGCCTGCTGGGGGAGACCGTGAATGCTCCCGACCCGCGGGCATCTGCGGCCACCATTGCAGTACTCAATAAGATGTACGACCTCGGGCTCGAAGTCCAGCCCCTGATCGACCAGGCAGTCGAGATCGAGCAGAGCATGGGAAAACTTGCCGAGGAAGTCCAGCAGCAGGCAGAACAGACCCCGAAAAAAGATCTGCCGATGTACGGGTGATTGAGTATGCGATGTGCTGCCTTAACCGGAATTGCTCCTGAGGTGATCAAGGAGATCAGAGCAGGAAAGCCCCGCACGATCGAACTGCAGAGCACGCACAATATCGTGACCATGGCCACGGTAGAGCCGGGGCCCGAAACCCACATCTTCATGACCTCCATCGATCTCGAAGACTTAGGTCCCGGCGATGCGGGGATCTGTGTCTTTGTGCTCTCTTCGAGCATTACCATGAAGCGGATCGTGGAGTTCTCGCACAGCAGGTATTTTGAAGAGCGGGAGCGGATGTCCGCCCGGGTGCAGGTGAAATACTGTTCCTCCTCGGTTATCCGGGAAGTCTTCCACGAAGGGCTGATGCAGCCGACAGAGGTGGACGTGCTCAAGTCCTCGTGCTACCACGCGGGTTAACGTTCCTTTTTTTTCCCGCGGGCACCGGTTCTCTCACGCGGATTCCCTGCTTTCCACTCACCATGGCAGCCCACCATTATCTTCCGGGGTGGCAGGATGCCGGGCGGGTTTCAGCCGGGAGACCTTGCCAAGAAGGCAGGGTACATGAAAATTGACCAGAGACCGGTGTGGTAAGATTACCGGCGCCGGAACAAAACAAAGAGGATCATGATGCCGGCAGCCAGAAGGGCAATCGCGGGATCGGCCGGTGATTCTTCCGTAACGGGATCAAACGTCCCCAGCGGGGTGGGGATCTTCAGCGTGGACTTCTGGACCGAAGTAACGTTTTTTTCCGGGGTTCCGGAAGCAGAAGTGGTCACGGGTGTCGCACTGCCGGGCGCAAGTTCTGCGAGCGGGGCATAGAAATGGACACGTTTGCCCTCCAGGATCACCACCTTTGCCGCGTAGTCCTGGTACCCGTTCTTCTTCACAGCCACATCATAGACCCCCTCCCTGGTGGTATAATACGTGAACGTGCTCATGCCCACCTCAATGCCGTTCAGAAAAATGGTGGCACCATCGGGGTTGGTCTCAAAAAAGACGCTGTTATCACCTTCTCCTGACGTTTTTTCCGTAGTGACGGTCTTCGTGACGGTTGGCTTTTTGGTTGTGGCGGTCGGGGATACGGTGCCGGTACCCTGGAAGATCAAAAATCCACTGTGCAGAGGAGCGTCATAAGGAAGTAAATCGCCATTGGCCTGGGCGATAGGACTTCTCACCCACAGGGTATAGGGTCCGATTTCCTTTCCCTTGAGGGAAAAGTCACACGTGATTGATGTCGGCGTCCATTTGCAACCGGTACCCTCGATTCTGTTTGAAGGTTCACAATAACTTGATGGCGTCATCCATACAGAGCCTGCGTTGTTGAAATCCTGACCCCTGATGGTAAGTTTGATTACAGCATTATTAGGCCCGGAACTCGGAGAGACTCCGGAAATGGCCGGGGTGGCGGCAGCGGGTATCCCTGCTATCAGCAGGAGCAGCACAATGATACTACAGTAAAGGAGCGAGGATCGTTTCATGCCGGTACATCTTTATGGATCGCTTGAATGAACAAATTTTGTGCCGTCATCGGAAATACCTTGTGAATAGGGACTATCCAGCTCCTGGATGTTCTCTGCTGCCCGGGAACTATACCTGCCGGGGAAGGATACCGCCGGCTGGAAAGGACATGACGGAGGTAAGGAGCGGGAACGACAAAAAAAATACCGTTTTTGTGCCGGTCACCATCATTTATGGCGACGGATGCCGACAAGCCCGAAACAAAGCGCGGCAGCCCCGGTTACGATCATGGGATCCAGCGGGGATGCCGTTGCTGACGTTGCGGTGGCACTCGGCCAGGTTGTGGGGACCGCAATGGTGCTGGTCCGGGTTGTCCTTACGGTCGTTGGCACCGTTGTCGGGATAGCCGTCCGCACGGTTGTCGGGACCGTGGTTATCGCAACAAGGTCGGCATCAACGGTTTTCGTATCCCCCGCCGTGACTTTCACGACCTTCCCCCAGTCATTATAACCGCTTTTTTTCAGGATAAGCTTGTAAGACCCTTCGTCAAGGTTATCCACGGTATCAGGGGTCGTACCGGCGGGCGAACCGTCCACAAAGATCGATGCACCGGATGGCGAGGACGAGATATCAATACTGCCAACTTCATCGGTCGTGACCTCAAAGGAGAGATCGCATTCTTCAATACCGAAGTCATCCAGGACACACACCTTATAGGTGTCCATCTCCGCATCGGTCAGATCAAAGGTTCCCGTGACCTTTTTCGACGTGACATCATCCAGGGTTGCGGTGATATTATCGTAATCCTTATTGTAGAGGTACAAATCCGAAACCTCGTCAAGACCCGTCCCCACGATGGTGACATCAACACTCTCATTGTTTGTCCGGGCATCCCGGGGAACGATGGAGGTCAGGGTCATGGGATTCCGGATGGTGAAACCCCCGCGCTTAACCACTTCTGACTCGTCCATGTTGATGACCACGAGATCCCATGCCCCAAGTTCTTTGGAGGAGGAGATCGTGAACCTGCATACGATCGAGGTGTTCGTATGGGAAGTGATCGATGAGGTGATATTTGTCTCGTCATCCATCATGAGTTTGACCTCCACGGAACTGGTATTAAAGTTCATCCCGGTGATGGTGACGGTTGTGGATTTCGAGGTATAGCCCACGGGAGGACTGATGGAGGTAATCGTTGACGACTCGGCGTTCACCGGCACTACTGCCAGGACAAGCAGCAGGATCATGCCGGCAAAGAAAACGGGTAGAACGGAATGGTTCATGGTAAGCTTCCCTTTCGTATCATAATAAAGAGATTATGGAAGCATGGATGTTATATGTTTAGTATATCCTGCTGGTGAATATAATCTTCGAGACGCCCACACGGAGATCAGAACGCGTGAGGGGGAAAATGGGGACCTGCCTGGAGGCGCTCAGTGCTTCCGGAAGGCAAGGCAGGCAAGGCAGACGGTGCCAACGATTATTGCTGCATCCGCCGGCGACTCCTGGGCCGGGGTGCTGCTGCTTGCCCACGTGGTCGGGACCTGCAGCGTTGACCGTACGGTAGTCCTGACCGTTGCAGGTGTTGTCGTCCGGACAGCGGTGGCGGTCGGCGCGGCGGTCAGGGCAGTCAGGACTGCATCCACTTCAGTGGTATCACCGACAATGACTTTCACAACCTTCCCCCAGTCATCATAACCGCTCTTTCTCAGGACGACCTTGTAGGACCCTTCTTCCAGGTCATCGACGGTATCCGGCGTTGTTCCCTCGTACGTACCGTCCACATAGATCGATGCACCGGATGGCGAAGACGAGAAGTCGATACTGCCATACGCGGTTTTCGCGATCCTGAACGAGAGATCGCATTCCTCTGCATCCAGAGAATCCACGACGCAGACATCGTAGGTGTCTTTAGCCGCGTCGGTCAGGTCAAAGGTCCCTTCGACCTTGGTTGACGACATGACGACAACATCGGTCGCTTCAATTTTGTCGTAATCTGTATTGTAGAGATATACGTCAGTGACATCCGAGAGCCCGGTCCCCAGGATGGTAAAATCAACCTCATCGTCATCCACCTGGCCGGTCTTTGGGGAGATCGACGTGAGAGCCATGGGATACGTGATGGTAAATGCCTTTTTCTGGACGAATTGCGGGCTGTCATATGCCTTGACAACCAGATCCCATGCTCCCGTTTTGGTTGCTGATGGAATGGCAAACCTTGCAACGATCTTCTCCTCAGTCCAGGATGTAATCGTAGATTCGATGTCATTCTTACCGGACATCTCAAGCCAGACATATCCATCCGTAGAGGAAAAGTTCGTACCGGTGATCGTAACCTTAACGCTGCTTCCCGCGGTCCCGACATCCGGGCTGATGTCTGATATTGATACCGCGCTCACCGGCACTGCCAGGATGAGCAGCAGGGCGAGAGAGAGCAGGCAGGTCTTTATGTGTGATCTCTTCATTGCGATAAATCCCCTTCAAAGCAAATCTGAAAAGAACTTACGAATCTCACCAGATATAATTTACTGAATCCGGCGCTTGGAAAAAAACCGTATTCTCCTGACATGAAGCTACCCTGAGCCACCAGACCCTTGGGGGCAAAGGATATGGTGTACACGGGGTTACATCATCACGAAAGTCCGGGATTTTTTTTGGTACATCGGAACCATCGCACTGTGGGGGATGCCAAAGCGTCAGGCGCCTTCAGTGGTGCCCTGCCTGCACCAGAGGTATTCACAGGGTTTCTTATAAACATTGCATTACAAAAATGTGATTTTGGGAATTTTCACGCTCGCTATTGTTTGCGATGAAAACCGCCGCCCAAAAAAGGGATGCCCCCGCAACGGGTCAATAACCAGAACTATATTTTTTCAAACACAGCACACCCGCCGTGCCCCGCGAGGGGCACTGAGGCGGATCAGTGACGGGAAGCACTGGTGAAAACACCTGATGGCCTTACCGTATCTCTCAGGGATCCTGAGGTGGGAAGCCCTCTCTCACGTGCGATTTTCGTGATTCGGGGGCGATATCCCGTTCATGCCTGGTTCTCCAGAGCCGGCCGGCCGTATCATGAGGGCGGGAAAACGGATCTGGCATGAAAAAACCCATTCTGCCCGACAGTATAAATACCAATGGATTGAATCTTCTGTACGGATATCCATGCAGGAAAAAACCATGGGGGAAACAAGTCTTCTCGAACAATGTAAGGCGTTTGGACTCAAGGAATGGGCACAGGTTATTTTCATGGTAATGATCGTATGTGCCGGGGGCTATCTGATCGTCTACAGCGTCTACATGATGACCGTCAACAGGGATCCCACCATGTTCATGTTCGCCATCGCCATGTTCGGTGTCGGGTGCACAACGCTCTGGTTTGCATTGAGTCATGTTGAGATTGTATCAACGGAAGAGAAACTCGAGAGTATTACCAACAGACTGGACAAGATCATCGAGAAGATAGAGAACCAGTAATCCTTTTTTGGTATCATTCAGGATACAGAGGTGTCCCGATTTTATTTCACTACAATACTACCTGGTATACTCTCATCGGAAGCCTTTTTTTCGTATTCTGAGGGTTCCCCCTCTCTCCCCCTGAGGGGGAGGCAGCCCAGGGGGTGCACCCCTTGACCCTTGATGTAATCTCGAAAAGTTTCAAACAACATTCTTGCCCCGCGAGGCCCCGACGAGGCGGCCGAGCGACCCCGAAAGGTGTGGGCTTGCTCATATTCGTGCTTATTCCGGGAAATTATTTCGGGATAGGACATATCATTCAGGAAACAGATATTATCCCTCAACGCGAATGTTACTGGCACAGTGGGCCTGTGGCTTAGCCTGGACATAGCGCCGGGCTTCTAACCCGGATGTCGGGGGTTCGAATCCCCCCAGGCCCGTTACACCTTTTTGCTGGTTGAACCATCCGTTCAGAAACGTGGATGCCGGTTTCCTGTACCCTGATACCTCCTCCTCGGGGGTGCAGAAGGGAGACCCTCTGCTCTCTATCATGCTGCAGGGCGGTTCATGCCGGGTAATGCAACGAGAACGAATGCCCCGCACCATGCAACAAGACCCGCCATGAGAGTTTTATCCGGCCCACGGGATGATACGGGAAGGGTAAAAGCCAGGTTCATGCCAGCAAGGATCAGGAAAGCACCGGCAATACCAAGAAGGCAGGCACTACCGAACAGCAGACGATCGGTACGGCACTGAGAGAGAAAAGACAAGCGAGAGACCCGGCTCCCCGCGAACCCGGTGATTACAAGGATGCCGGATGCCAGCGCGAATACCCATTCGGCGGGGTTTGTGAGCTCAAGCACGAGGAAGAGCCAGGCATTGCCCGAAACCGGTGTGAAGGGAAACATGCCGTGGAGCGGGAAAAACCATGTCACGGGAAGGGTCCACATCAGATCCGTGAGCTGGTGAAAAAGGACAGAAAGGGCAAAGACAATACCAGGGAGGGCTCTGTACCTGTCCCACAGGATGATGGCGGCAAGCACCAGCGCGGTAACAAAAAGCAGGGAGTGCCCGAGAGTCCGCGTTGATCCGAAGATACCCGGAACGAGGAGCATGAGTGGTTTGTCGAGAAGATCCGGAAGAAGGGCTCCCACGATACAGAGAGGAAATGCCCGGCGATCACTGGTCCTGTGATGGACTCCGAGTCCAAGCAGGATACCGGAAAAGAGATGGGCAAAGATATACATCAGGCGGTCCTGTCGATGGACACGAAAACTCCGGGAACCAATGGGAAAAAAAGGTTTTACTGCGGGCCGTGCTCTTCAGCACCTACGCCGTCCAGAGGTTTCTGGAGGATCTGGACGTCGGCGATGTTGTGCTGGCGCAGTGACAATTTCTTGGCCTTGAAGATGTTCTTGCCATCCTTACCGATAGCGATGCCCCGGTCCTCGTCACGGACTTCCACAGTGGCGGTCTTCTGGTCGTCCTCGCCCTCAAAGATGATGGAGGTGACCTGCGCAGGCAGGAAACAGTTCTTTAAGAACTGTTCCACGCTGCTGTTGTATTCCACGACCTCGATCTTCTTCCCCATGACTTCGGAAGCCTTCTTGATGGAGGCCCCCTTCTTTCCGATGGCAAGACCCATGTCACCCGGGTTGATGACGAAGATGAGCCGTCCATTACGGTCATCGACCACGCAGTCACGGCTGCCCGCACCGGTCAGGCTTTCGAACTGGGAGATCAGGCGCATGCAGTCTTCCGTCAGTTTCACTTCGACCATAGCATACCCCTTTAAGCCCTCTTGAGGGAGAGAATGTCGGATTCGCCCGCATTCACGACAGCAAGCGTGCTGACCATGAACGGTTTACCGCAGGCTTTGCCGAGCGCTACGCTGGAGCCCTCGAAGGTGTGGATGAAGAGGTTTTCGTAACCCGTAAGTTTGGATTTGAAGAGTGCCGGGCAGTTGGCTGCCACGACTATCATCTGGGCTTTTCCCTCTTGAATGCATTTTTCTGTGTTGTTCTGGCCTAAAATGACATTTCCGGTCTTGATAGCTCTTCTGAGTGAAGCATTAAAATCCATGTGCAATTCCTCTGGTTGTAAAGTTTAATTGTCGTGTTGTCTGACTGCGATCAGTTTTACATCACCGGTACCGAGCTGGATAGGCTGGCCGACAATGACGTTCTCGGTAACACCGCTCAGTTCATCCACCTCGTTTGCCACAGCGGCATCGAGCAGGTGGTTGACCGTCACCTCGAA
>CAZCZK010000030.1:0-281 GCA_964503195.1 uncultured Methanoregula sp. | reverse complement strand
CTCACCAGCGATACCGTGCCGGCCGATCTGCTTGACCTCGCCTTCCATGCACATCATGTCCGCGACAAGCATGAGGTGGCGGACATCCACGAGGATACCCTGCTCATTGAGGGTGGATACCGCTTCGTGGATGATCGCGTTCCGTGCTGCCTCGATACCGAGGACCTGGGCGATCTCGCTGATGTTGTTGGTGCGGGTACGCGTTGTATCCACGCCTTCAACTTCAAAGACATCTTTAAGGTTGGATCCTTCAGTATAAAGTATATACTCCCCGGTCTCTT
>CAZCZK010000029.1:0-19547 GCA_964503195.1 uncultured Methanoregula sp. | reverse complement strand
GTTGAAGTGGATACGGATGTGGTGACATTTACGGACACATTATTTGTGTGGTTCTTAGAATCTGAAGGGAACGTACAACCCGCGATAAGGATTGTTCCAATGATCAAAAACACTACGGTAACGATCATTTGATTCTTTTTCATTTTTCCACCTTTTCTCCCCGATTTCCGAGAATTCATGAATGGAAATACATTCTTCGAACTACTCAAACGCATCCAAAACATTTCCTGTTTTGCCTTGGATAATCATGCTCGATCTTTGTTGTTAAAAATATTCTGATTTGTATTTTTTAATTGCAATGACGTATTGCCTTGAGCGACGCAAAACACATCGCGGAGAAACAAATTCATTATCAGTCATGACTAATCTTTGAATCAGTATAAAAAAATTTTACGGAAGATCAATGCATTGCAGATGCAATTCAATTCATAATATATTTATTCAATCAAGATAAAATTTTACCAATGGAAATACCAAATTTTTCTTTTTTTTTTTACTTTGTTGTATCATTTTTATATCTGCATGTGTTTCACAGCAACCAGTCAATACCACAATTCCTGTTATCACTTCACCTGATGTCTCAACTGATCTCCAACCAGATCTCACGACAAAACAATCCTCTTCGGACTCGGCATACTGGATAATTATTAACCCGATCAGAAATTTTCAAATAAAATCCGGATTGGATTCGGAGAAAATATCATTCAACATTACCGGAACAACCAATCTGCCTGTCGACTCGCTGCTCATTATCGAACCGTATAAAGAGAATCCGGGTTCAGTAAAAGAAAGCCCATTATACGGATTTGGGGCAATATCCGTTTTTAACAATGGGGCAGACGTTAACACATTTTTCTATCCGGCAAATGTTACAGTAACACCAGGTGTATATCGTATTGTGGTACACCGATTTGGTCTATCTGATAATACAGGCTTTATTGTATCTGGTAAAGATCCGTTTCCCATGATGTGGATTGGGATCGACCCTGCCAGAGAATATCATCGCGGGAAAAATTTCACGATCACGGGAACAACAAATCTTCCGGAAGGTTCTGAAATTACCGTAACGTGTGGATTCATATCCCGTTTTCCATGCCCGATGTGGGCTAAGGCCGTTCCATACAACTGGTCAGGAACGTTATGCGGAAACGACGGTTGTGATCCTGGTCGTTTTTCCCGGATAATTCCGGTTAAACAGGGAACCGGAGAAAATAACACCTGGTCTGTCTCCATTGATACAACAGGTTGGTGTGCGAATGAATCATATCGTGTAGATGCAATAAAAAATGGATGGGATAATGTGAGTGCGGATAGTATAGAATTCAGATTCCAGAAATAACAGAGAATTTTTTTCAGGTATCCTGAATTCCTTTCACCCTGTTACGGAGAACCACTCCTTTGCATAAGTGAGACTCCATCCTTATCATATCCCTCGCCTCCGATGTCTGACAGGTCATCAGACCTGGAGGAGGAGAATGCCCCGAGTCTTCAGACTTGCGGTAGGAGAAGGACTTCGTTCTTCTCCAGAGTCCAGCGGACTCTTCGACGGAGAAAATACTCTCACGGAAAGTAAAGGAGAAGAAAGGGAGTGATAGAGTAAATCAGGATCTTTTTGCCAAACGGAGCCTATTTTAGGAGATTTGAATAAGACACAATAATTTCGGTGCACCTAAAATCCGGGGAATTCGGCAAAAACGGTACAATGAGGAGATTTTTCTCTGCATTTCGGGCCCGGATTGAGATTTCTTCGTCGTGACACAAAATCCGGGCTAATACACGCAATTGGGAGGCGAAAGTCCTCCTGAGTCCTACCAGAGCACAGGATCGGGAAAGAAGGGCGGTTTTGGGATAGCGAGTCCCACGGGATTGAACTACGCTTGCCGGAAGGTTGGATCCGGAATCCCGGGTATTCCCGGTTATCCGGTATAATCAAAATTTTTCTTCTTCCCGATGGTGATGATCTCGATGAGGAGAATATCGTGATGTATGAAAAATGTTGCCCGGTACTCTCCGATTCTGAGCCGGTATCGCGGATTTTTCCTGGGGCTGTCTTTTATCCTGACAACATCATGCCGCAGATCCGGCTGTTCGGCAAACTGTCTGAGGGCGAGTTCAATGCGAATCCGCTGTTCCTGGGGAAACCCCAGCAGGTCTTTTTTTGCCCGTCGTGCAAAAAGTATCTGGTATACCAAAACAATCACAATTTCCGGGCTTTGATGACGTTGTCGTCGCCACACTCTTTCATAATTTCATCGAGCGTGGAAACCCGGCCGGCCTTGATATCGGCAATTCCTTCTTCCATTGCCTCAATCTCTTCCGGGCTCATCGGCTCATCATCGTACGCAGCCCGTGCCAGTCTTCTGACAACATCGTCGTACGTCTCCCGCGGGTTCAGTTTCAGATCATCCAGAAGAGCCTTGGTATCAGATCGCATTCTGACGGTTGTTACGTCTGGCATATACATGAGTATATGCAAGTATATTTTTAAAAATTTTTGCACTATCGTTCCGCCCGAAACCACACCGGGCTCACCGGGATACGGAGTGAGAGCCCCACTCTTCCCCCTCCCTGCAGTGACCCCGGAATCCGTTGATCCACCGACGGTCTCCGTCGGTAAGAAATACCGATCCGGAGAGTAAAGGCGGGGAAGGGAGGTGATATTGTAAATCGGGCTCCTTTTTCCAAACAAAGTCCATTTTAGACGATTTGTGAAAGACCGTACAATTTTGGTATACCAAAAATCCGGGGAATTGGGGAAAAACGGTACAATGAGGAGATTTTCCTCTGCATTTCGGGCCCGGATTGAGATTTCTTCATCGTGATCCAAAATCCGGGCTAATACACGCAATTGGACAGCGAAAGTCCTCATGAGTCCTACTTGAGCACAGGATCGGGAAAGAAGGGCGGTTTTAGGATCAGCGGTGGTCGGGGTGTTTGGGATCCCGGGACCTCCTGGCGGAGGCTATGAGGCGGTTTACCAGTGTATTGCTGGTCTCATCGGCATAGAAGTTTTTTTAAAAACCGGGTTTTTCCGGAACACCTGCAGAACAACCATCGATCCGGTTGAAGTGACCGGAATGCTATGCGATGCTCCGGTTTCTTCTGGTTTCTGGAAAAACCGGGTTGCTGGTCCAAAACAGGTTTGAAAATGAAGGGAGTGTTTCACCAAAAACCAATCACCGGTATCCATCCAGGAGACCCGAACGCATAATTCTTATCGGTACCGCCTTCCCAGACGCCGTTCCCGTTATAATCGAGATACCACGCACCGTCCTGATAAATACCGATCTTGTCTTTCCCGTCCCCGTTCCAGTCCCCGATAACCGGGTTCCAGCCTGCTGCCCCGAAGGTATAGGACTTCGTACTGGCATTCAAAGCCCCGAGGCCGTCGTAATCAAGCTGCCAGTTACTCCCGGTCTGGGTCCCGACCTCGGTCAGGCCATTGGCGTTCCAGTCACCAATAACGGCAGTAGAACCGGTCGTACCATAGATAACAGTCTTGTCACCGGCACCGAATGCCCAGTCCCCGCTGTAATCGATATAATAGACACCGTCATTGTACACCCCAACCTTGGACTTCCCGTCGGACGTCCATTTCCCAACTACTGGCGTCCAACCGGCACCTCCAAACGCGAAATTCTTGTCGGAGGCAGTCCAGGTTCCGCTGCCGTCATAGTCGAGGTACCATGCACCGTCTTTGTACGCCCCAATCTTGTCAGAGCCGGCCCCGTTCCAGTCTCCTGTCACCGCTGTCCAGTTTACACCCCCCAGGCCATAGTTCCTGTCTCCGGCATCCCAGATCCCATTCCCGTTATAATCAAGATACCAGTTTCCATCTTTGTATACTCCTCCTTTGGACTTCCCGTCTGAAGCCCAATCCCCAATCACAGGCGTCCAACCGGCCCCTCCGAACGCAAAGTTCCTGTCACCAGCACCATAAATCCCGTTCCCATTATTATCCAGGTACCATGCACCATCACGATAAATTCCAATTTTATCCCGGCACTCCCCGACGCAGATAGAATTCACCCGTGTTGTGGTATTCGTACCTCCGACCCCGGTTACCCATAAGATCACAGAATATGTCCCGTTCGCGCTATAGGTGTGGACCGGGTGCTGCTTCGTCGAGTTTGTTGAGCTGTTGTCACCGAAATCCCATTGCCAGCCGGTCGGATTTCCTATCGTCGTGTCGGTGAACCGGACCGTGAGCGGGGCAGTGCCTGCATGGGGTGTGGAGGTGAAACTGGCGAGAGGTAACGGTTTGAATGATGCATTTATTGTATGAGCCGAATGCACATCCGGAAATGTATAGCTGATTCCCTGAATTGTTACATTACTTCCATCAACAAGAACCGTCTCAGTTACATAACCAAAGTTCGGTTGGATGATGAATGTTTTACTATCACCTTCGGGTACATTCACCGCACCGGATGGGCTTATCAACCCCCCCGGTCCGGCGCTGGATGTGATCGTGTATATCTTTGGATTTGAAGTTATGTAATTGGTTCTTGTGATGGTGTTATTCCCCGCAGTATTTGCTACCATTAATTTTACTGTGTAAGTTCCGGATGCTGTGTAAGTATGAGAAGAATTTTTACCAATAGATGTACTGTTATCGCCAAAATCCCAGGCCCAAGCCGTAGGGGTATTTGTTGAGGCATCAGAAAATGACACCTGGAACGGTGTCGTTCCAGATGTCGAGGATGCAGTAAATGAAGCAACAGGCGAATTGATTTGGGCCATTGCGGAAACCGAATCTACATCCGCCCAAATCTTCCCGCCATTCGATGTGTAAGAATCGAATTTAATCCTGTGGACTCCTGGGTAGCTTGAGACCGGATACGAAAATTGCTGCCATGAGAATATTGCACTCGTTGTAGCGTATATTCGGGTATTGTCCAGATACACATCAAAATGAGAGGTGCTCCCACCGTTCCCAGTGGAATGAAAAACCGAACTTTTTAACCAATATGTCAGTGTGTTTACATTCGTAAGATTGACGTCCTGATACATCAACGATTCCGCAGATCCGTGAGTATTGACTTGGTTAGGGTCACCAAAAGCTTCCATCTCCAGATAACCGCCACCATCTGCTCCCCCCGATGAGATGGGTTGGGCCGGATACCACTGGCCTCCGGAACCAGAGCTTCCATCCGTTGTCCAACCCGTCAGACTGTTACATTCGCCATTCACTACATGCTGATTTGATGGGGGAATTTCTGTTGAGACATAACTGGTTCTGGTTTTGGTATTGGATCCGGCACTATTTGTCGCTGTCAGACTTACGGTATACGTCCCCGGCGAGGTAAACATATGTACTGGGTTCTTTTGTGTGCTGGTTTGCCCATCACCAAAATTCCAGGACCATGATGTCGGGTTATTGGTTGATGAGTCAAAGATAGGGACGGCGATTGGCGCGGTTCCCGTGGTCGGGGAAGGGGAACTGAAAGCGGCGACAGGGGCCAGAACGTTAGGTGGGGTATAATTTGTGAATATTGTGACTCGTGATGGAGCTTGTGTAGTATTGTCGACTAAGATATTGGTGAGACCAGGATGAACAAGAGTGTCTGGGGTAGAATATGCTATCCACGTAATGGGAATTTCTTGTAAATTTTTATCCCAAGCTTTTAAATTTTCAAATTTTATATTACCACATTTCGCCAGGTCAGATGGAATCGGATAGTGATCAGAATATCTTGTATCATTAAACCATGCTTCATAAGTTGTAACTAAATCAACATCTGTAGGATCAATATGGTAATACAGATATGAGTATTGTTTTTGAGTGGTTTGTCCATCGGTTGTTAACAAAATTACCCATTCATCCGCATCTGCAATATAATATACAAACCCATTGACCCAGTCTCCACTGTTCAAACGAATTGGAGTTGAATGAAAGTCATACTCATGTAAATCAGATTCTATAAAAGCTGAACCATACCAGTTGTTCTCCCAGTCCGAGCCAATATCATTTTTAAAATAATTATAATTGAAGGCAGTAACTGGCTGAAGAATGATCGAACCATTCGAAGGTTCAATTCCATTAAATATGATATTATTAGGTACAGTCGGGGGAATAATCTGATTTTCAACTAATGGGCAATCCGGTAACATCCAATCGGCAGAAAACGATTTTATCTCAGTCGAGGGTTTGTACTGAGCCCATGCTACCCATGACTGTCCTTCAGTTTCTGGAGGGAAAGATAAATCTTTTATCGCGGGGCTAATTTCCCCATACTTTGTCGATTTTGAATTCATTTTTTTATTGGAACGATTATCAACAATTGTCATTACAATTTTGTTTTGATAAATTATGTGAGTATTTTTCCCAAAATCTTGAATTATTGAACCCGAAGGAACCGATATTGAATATTTTAAATCCGACTCATCCGTTCCGGTTCCATCTGATAATGATAATTCAACTCCATTTGAGGCAAATATCCGGATTTTTTTATCCTCCCCAAAATTTACGATACTACCTTCAGGTATGTCATTGCTTAGATACGAAGTAATGTCACTTTCATTGTATGAAATGTTTTTATCATTTTTTGGTTTAACAACGAATCCATTCATTGTTATTTTAGTTGCATTAAGGTCATCAATTCTAAGAAGATTTTCAGATAATAATCGCTCCCGTTCTGAAATTTCGTTAGCAATAATTTCCTTTGCGGCAATTTTATCAGCAATTTCAGCATTAATTTGTTTCTGGAGTACTGGGAAATTGTCTGGAAAGTTTTGCAATATGCTGTTATCCGTAGCCATAACAGATGGAATTAATAGGGATATTATTAATAAAATACATATTATGTATTTATTGACTTTAATAGAATACTTCATAATATCACTTACATTACTCCACTCTTGGGAATTCTCTTTACAAGAACAAACAAATCCCACTTAGCAATCGTCATATTTTCAGTACCTACCGTCACATCATAATATCCCGGACTAAATTCGGTTGTATTTATTAAAAACGACCAGAGAGTTGTATTGCAATCTAGGTTATGAGTTATGACAAATCCATTTATTACATCTGGTTGTAATGCATTCCGATCGAGATAAGGTTTATGGGAAACCCAGTATAATAACGGTTCGTTAATCCCAAGATTCGTCGTCCCGTTTATTTCGAAGACATCCCCGATGTAATGATTTCCAATAGGATTGATGATAATCCAGGGAGTTGGATTTCCGGATTGAGGACATTGCGTTTGAAGCGACGTTGCAGCAGCCGTGAACGTGGTGACATTTACGGACACATTATTTGTGTGGTTCTCAGAACCTGCAGGGAACGTACAACCCGCGATGAGGATTGTTCCAATGATCAACAACACTACGGTAACGATTATTTGATTCTTATTCATTTTTCCACCTTTCCCCCCGATTTCCGAGAATTCAGGAATGGAAATACATTCTTCGAACTCAAACGCATCCAAAACTTTTCCTGTTTTGCCTTGTATAATCATGCTCGATCTTTGTTGTTAAAAATATTCTGATTTGTATTTTTTAATTGCAATGACGCATTGCCCTGAGCGACGCAAAACACTTCCAAACGGTCGACCGATCCGGTATTGTTCCAGGATATCCGAGAACGTGCCAAAAGGATAGCCGATCATTGGCCTGTCGTTCGGTTTCTTAATCCAATAATCCATACCGTCCCTGGAGCAGGAGCATCTTCACCATCAGGATCTCGTCTATATGTGGCCTTCCCCTTCCTCTTCATTTTCATGATACATGTCGGCTAAAATCGACCGGAACTTTTCCCACTCAATCAGCCCTGCTGTCTCTCCCGACTTGTCGCCCGATTCTGCTATCGTTGAATATTGCTGGTGGAGAAAATAATCCTGAAATCTCTTCATATGTTTTAATTCATTCAGCTAAGATAAAAGTTTGAGAGTGGTTTTTCGCCATGCTCTCATAATCATCTTTGGTCCGGAAACACCACCAGCGAATACCCGCCACGTCCCAAAGCACCACCCCTCCCATGTTCGGTCCTTGTAACGTTGCTAAATATGACCTCCCCCATTCCCGCCGGAGATTGCCGGGTTATTCCGACCCGGATTCCGCGTTTTTGGGAATTATTACCTCCCGAATCCGGGAGTCCGGGGAAAAGAGGTACAACCGGTCCCGCAGCGGGCTCCGATTTTCCCGTGGGTTTTCAGGGGTTTTCTTACGGTTATAAAAACCTCCTCCGACAGGGTTTATCTGCCAGGTTCCCGGGAGCTTGCCTGGCGTTCCCAGGCTGATCGTCTCATCCAATTATTTTACAAAAAGTAATTTACAAACCGCGATCCGATTTTTCCATTGCAATCGCGATCACAATCGCGATTGAAAACCGTTCCGGAAAAATCGATCAACGATTTTCATTCCGGAATCGATCAGCGATTTCCGGATCAAAACCGGATCCCGTTTTTCATTTTGAAATCGATCCGCGATTGAAAAATGGGTGGGGGAATAAAATTCAGACTGAACACAAAATCGGATCCCGATTTTCGTACGAAAATCGATCACCTCTTTTGAGATCGAAATCGATCCGCGATTTTCTTTTTGAAATCGGGATCCAATTTTCAGATCAAAATCGCGATCGCAAATGCGATCAAAAACCATTATGAAAAAATCGATTATCGATTTTCGTTTCAATTCGGATTCTAATTTAAATTGCAATCTCGATCATGATCCAGATTAAAACCTGATCCGGATCGATCGCGATCCAATTTTTAACCCATCGATCCGGTTGAAGTGACCGGAATGCTATGCGATGCTCCGGTTTCTTCTGGTTTCTGGAAAAACCGGGTTGCTGGTCCAAAACAGGTTTGAAAATGAAGGGAGTGTTTCACCAAAAACCAATCACCGGTATCCATCCAGGAGACCCGAACGCATAATTCTTATCGGTACCGCCTTCCCAGACGCCGTTCCCGTTATAATCGAGATACCACGCACCGTCCTGATAAATACCGATCTTGTCTTTCCCGTCCCCGTTCCAGTCCCCGATAACCGGGTTCCAGCCTGCTGCCCCAAATGTGGAGGACTTCGTACTGGCATTGATTGCTCCTGACCCGTCATAGTCGAGTTTCCATTGGCTGCCGGTCAGGGTCCCGACCTCGGTGAGACCATTGGCATTCCAGTCACCAATAACGGCAGTTGAACCGGTCGCACCATAGGAAACCGTCTTGTCACCGGCACCGAATGCCCAGTCCCCGCTGTAATCGATGTAATAGACACCGTCCTTGTATACGCCAACCCTGGACTTCCCGCCGGATGTCCATTTCCCGACTACGGGTGTCCAACCGGCACCTCCAAACGCGAAGTTCTTGTCGGAGGCAGTCCAGGTCCCGCTACCATCGTAATCGAGATACCAGGCACCGTCTTTGTATGCCCCGATCTTGTCAGAGCCGGCCCCGTTCCAGTCTCCTGTCACCGCGGTCCAGTTCACACCCCCCAAGCCATAGTTCCTGTCTCCGGCATCCCAGATCCCATTCCCGTTATAATCAAGATACCAGTTTCCATCTTTGTATACTCCTCCTTTGGACTTCCCGTCTGAAGCCCAATCCCCAATCACCGGCGTCCAACCGGCCCCGCCGAACGCAAAGTTCTGGTCACCAGCACCATAAATCCTGTTCCCATTATTATCCAGGTACCAGGCACCGTCACGATAAATTCCAACCTTATCCCGGCAATCCCCGACGCAGATAGAATTCACCCGTGTTGTGGTATTCGTACCTCCGGCCCCAATTACCCATAAGCTCACAGAATATGTCCCGTTCGCGGTATAGGTGTGGACCGGGTGCTGCATGGTTGAATTTATCGTGCTATTGTCTCCGAAGGTCCAGAGCCAGCCGACCGGATTTCCGGTCGACGTGTCGGTGAACCGGACCGTGAGCGGGGCTGTGCCTGCATGGGGGGTGGAGGTGAAACTGGCGAGGGGGGGCCCAACTGTTAAAATCTGTTGAATCATCGCAAGGGCATCTGCCCTCCCATAGCCATAAACTGGATTCCATCCTGGTGATCCCAGATGCACTGCGGAACTTGTTAGATAATTTTTAATCTGACTTCGTGTCAGACTTGGTTTTGCTTCTTTGGCCAAAGCAACAATTCCTGCAATGTGGGGTGCAGCTGCACTTGTTCCGGTGAAATAATAATGACCATTTGAATAAGTTACACCACCTTCTTGACCTACTGCAGAAGAAACCGATACATCTGTAATTCCGACGATATCTGGTTTTTGTCGGCTTTCAACAGATGGATATGAAATACTGGATGGACCATTAGAAGATCGATACCAAATTGTGTTAATATCACCACCAAGGTTGCCAGAAGAGGTGGTCCCGACGGTAATTACATCTGGTAAAGCCTGATAGCCGATTATTGAATCTCCAGGAACAAGATAATTGTTTGTTGGAGAATTGAATAGTGTTAATCCCTTACCTACTCCCCTAATAAACATTTCAAGTGTTTTTATAGCGCCTTGACCAATACCCCCGGGCCCAGCATTTTTAACGCGAATTTCAATTGTTTTCGATGTGCCTGCAGTATTCTGATAATAAATACTCTCAACTGGATCTGGATACCCTGGCTGTTCACGTGTGCATGCCGCTAAAATATTTCCATTACTGCTATCAATCAGATAAAGATCATAATCATTCGCAGATGCGCCCCATTTATCGTTCCATTGTAAATAAATTGTTATATCATCGTTAGAATGAATGTTGATACTTAAATTGTTCACAGGGGAACCCGAACCTGGGTTGAAATTATGATAATGGTTTCCATCGTCCCGGAAATTTCCCTGATAGTGACGATTAGCATAATTCCCAGCTGCTGTTACGAAGACTAGATTTTGATTATCTGTAAGTTTCTGTTTTATATGGGAAGCAATAATTCCGTCTTCAAAAAAGGGTTGTGAAAATATTAGTGTATCATCAGCAATTACAGAACAACCGTGGTCTATTAAACTATCAACTGCATCATCATATGAAACTGGATCTGTAAGGTCTGATTTATAGAAGTAGAGTTCCACGCCTGGAGTAATATCATGGATTACTTCACCCATCGGAACTCCTTCATATCCATTTGAGCTACTCAAAATATGCGAACTATCAAAATTTGCTGGAAGATCTTGTGACGCTACTGCGTTGGCGTAATTTGTTACTCCGTCAGAAATAATTCCAACTTTAACATTATTACCTGCATAATTGTAAATGCTTCTAACATTAGTTGCACGGAGGATGCTGTCCCCTTCAGTTGTAACAGAACCAACAGAATGTTCAGCAGGTTCGACGGTTCTTATTACACTCACGCCATCAAGAGAGGCGAGTGATTCCAAATTATTGATATCTACCCAAGCAACTACCAAATGCCATTCTTCATCACGACCTATGATTTTCGTGACATATGGTTCAACAATCTGAGTTGTAACTGATGGTTTTACATATATCTCAACCTTGACCTGATCGTTTAGTGCATTAAACGATTGTTGCATAATGTTGAGATAAGAAGCTGCTTCTTCCGCAGGAATTAATTGTTTAGCTTTTTTCATCTGCGCTTTTATCTGTTCATGAGTTTGAATTTTTATCGGGTATTTATCATCTATGAGCAGGAGCAGGTTATCAGAAAGTTTCTTTTGGGTTTTAGTTTGATTCTTTTTATAATCCTCAATTTGAGTTATTTGTCGGTCAATAGATTCTTCTATGTTATGAAAAGCAATTATATTTCCAGGTTGAGCTGTATTTGTTCCGTTAAAATTTTTCGCAACTACGGTATTTCCCTGATTTCCATTTGTAAGGTTCAGATCAACCGTTCTATTGCTGTCACTTGCACTTGTGAATGAAATACAACAGATCAATACAAAAAATGCGACTCCTATGGTAATCCGGAAATATCTTTTCGGTTCTGGAAACATAATCTATAACAACCTCGTTTTATTTGATTTGTTTTAAGGCACATGGAGAAAACTTCATCGGGAGAGATGATTATTCAATTCATGCCTTCGTATTGTAATGGGTTCATCCGGTTCCTTGACAAACAGAAACGTTCATTCTTGAAATATATATATGCGTTGTTTATTGCACCTGATTATACATCCTAAATGATGACGCGGTTATTCGTGTTTCGTAAAAATATAGTTGTCGAAAGAAATCTTAAAAAAAAATGTAATATAGAATATCAATATTATTTTTTTTTCAGTAGGTCCATAGCCATCAACTGCATCACAATAATAGTTATGTGATAAAAGGTCTCGAGACAGTCATCAGATTAATTGATATTGAATAATGATCTATTTTCAGCATATTTCGAGTTCCCTTTATCACTTTCATAATCCATTACCAATACGAAATATTCCCCGGATTTTGCATCTAATCCCGGGATATCAATAGAGAAAGTATTGATACAATCATCACTTCTTTTGATATCTAAAATAGCTGAAAAAGCGGAACCATAAAATTCAACAGATTGTTCACCTAATAATTGCTTCGGGTCCGGGTTGGTTGATTGAATATAGAGTGCCAATTTAATGTTTTTCGGAAGATTTGTTGTTCCATTTATCGTAAACGGCGTTCCGCTTTTGACATTCTGAATCGGATTTATAATAATCCATGGTTCTTCAACATCCAATGTTGTATTATCTGATCGCTCATTATATCCCGGAGTATTGATTGCCTGTTCAAGAAGTAACCGGGCTTCCAGACCGTTTAAGAATCCTTTCCGGACTCTCTGAAGATTCAAGATAAGGTCACCATTTTTATTGGTAATCTTATCCGGGTCAATAGCATCCTTCATGTCGACTTCAAAATGGTTTCCCATTTCCGGGTACTGGAAAAGAAGATAATAAGTGCCGCTTTTAAGTTGTGAAGTTTGTCCACTATCCAGTGTAATTTTATTCAATATACCCGGTGTGACGGAATTATTGAGCCATGTGACAGAATTATTCCCAAAAACCCATATCCGCACGAGATTTCCTTCGGGGCGAATAGTAGTACCAGAGAAAGTAAAGGGATTCCCGCTCATGACTGAATTTATTGTTAAATTATTTCCTGAGCACACCAATGGCAGTGATGTTGTGATAACAGCTTCAATCGGTATGGAAGTTGTCGTGGTCGTGGATATTGAGGAACTGGCATTATTTATCATGGATCTACTGGGTGTCACGTTGATTAGGTTTTGTTCTGCACACCCCGCCGCCAGCAGCAGTGCAACCACCAGCATCAGGGCAACCGCTCCATACACCGGTTTTCTTCGGCTCTCATAAAAAATCGTGCGTGCGGTCATGAGATATAATAATCTGTGCGGTGTGATAAATAGATAACGAAATATAATTAGAAGCGCAACCCGCACATCCTCGGCCACAACCCCTCCAGCACACGGATACGGAACCGGTCTGTTGCCGGGCTGCTGAACCGTACTACCGTTTACCAGGTCAATACGACCATGACACCCCGGGAGACCAAGAAGATGATCCGGTCGCTCGCGAGGATTCCGCAGAGCGGGTGATGGGGGGTTAGCCAGGAGCTTAACCAATCCGGGCCCGTAAAGAGCCCGGAATACCTCTTGTTTCCTCCGGACCGGCATGGTTTCCTGAAAAACCGGCAGGGTTTTGCGCATATCCGGCGGATTTTACGCCGGTGCGGAAATCAGGGAATGGTGCAGTTACAGCGGCCGAACCCGGAAGGGATCAGATTATAAGCAAGCCAAAGAGGCTGGAAAAATCCGGGTCCATATAGAGCCCGGATTACCTCTCGTTTCCTCCAGACCGACACGGTTTCTCAGAAACCAGGCGGTTTTTCCGTCGAAGAATGATGGCAGGGAACATAACAGTCAGCGTGGCGAGATTTTTTCACCCGCGCTGGCAACAGACTCATCGGGTAAGGCGATCTAAAACATTGGCAATTGTGCACATGCCGGGCGGTTCTGGATCTGGAACTACCCTGCGAATGAGTCCTCCATTTCCGGGTCCGGGTTATGATGAGGTTTGCCGGGATTTTTTTCAAGAGGGTTAGCCGCTAAAAAAAAAAGTTTACGTTAAGGCATTTTTTACCATTTCTCGACAACCGGCAGAGCACCGGTCATGTCTCTCTCCCGCCCAGCACCTTCCGGAGAAACTCCCTCCCCTCCGGGCTCGTAAACAATGGCAGCTGCGACTCCTTAACCACAGAACTCCGTTCCGCAATAACCGTCTCCCGGGTGATGGGATTGTACCCCACCTTCTCCGTGATCTTCTTATAAACAAGGGTTCCCCGGCGCTGCCATGCCGGAGTTGTCGCGAGGTTGACGCCCCGTTTATGCATCATCTCGTGCAGGTCCCGTGCCTGCATGCCCTTCAGTTTCTTTGCTGCCTTCCGCGAGTCCATGCCATCCCCGATAAGGGCCTGCTGGCAGTAGGCGTTGATGTGGTTCCGCCATGCTTCGGCCTGACGGTTGGCCAGGTACTCGATGACGTACTCGGGAGTGGCCGGGATCACCCGGGCGTCAAAGGCAACGGGTATTGTCCCGCCAAGGGCAAGCGTGAAGGAACTGGCAGCATACGATGCGGCAACTGAATCGAGCTTCTCCACCCGGCCGTTGAACGGGAGCTTCGTGAAGTGGAGGCTGATCTCATCCGAGAATGTGTACGCAAAATCGGGGTTGAGCCCGCTGTCGGCGACAAGCGAGATGCAGGTGGTCACCATCCCCGTGTGGAAAAACTCGTCAAAGGGCTTCGCAAGACCAAGGCAGTCCGTGAAGCGGTGAAACGCCCGGCCATCGAGCCGGACAAAAACGGGGGGGAGGGTCGTAAGGGTTGAGAATATTTCCCGGTTTTCCATATGAATACCATGCGGAAGCAGAGATAAAATATAGTCGGGATCTCCCGCTGTTCTTCCGGTGCTGCCTTACTCTTCGATGGTGCTGCCACCCGTAAAAGCGCCTGGCAGGTGGCGGATCAGGACGATGTCGTCGATCGCGCTGATGATGCGGTAGGGGATCTTGAGGCCCTTGAAGTTCTTGAGCTCGAAGAGCTGGTCGTTGACCTTCCCGACAATGATCGAATCGATCTTCTTCTGGTCCACGTCGATGAGAACATCCTCGACCTCGCCGATAAACATTCCCTTGTCCGTATAGATCTGAAGCCCGAACAAATCCGTAATCTGGGTTTCCATCGTTATCAGATGAAAGTATATACTTAAGAGTTAAAAAGATAATCCTTTGTTTATGGACGGATCTTTTCGGATCGGGAGCATTTTTGGCATCCCGATCCACATTCATTATACTTTTCTTTTGGTCATCCCGCTGTTTGCCTGGATCATCGGCAGCCAGATCTCCATGACGGTTGGTCTGCTCCAGGAGCTCTATGCTGTACCGGTTGAACCGGCTCTTGTCACGAACGGTTTTATGCCGTATATAATCGGAGCAATCGTCTCATGTGGTCTCTTTTTCGGGGTGCTGGTCCATGAGCTGGCTCATTCAGTCGTTGCCCGGAAAAAAGGGATCGCCATCAACAGCATCACCCTCATGATCTTCGGGGGAGTCGCGACCATGGAAGAGGGCGTCCCGGACCCGAAAGTCGAGCTCCCGATGGCACTGGTTGGACCGCTCGCAAGCCTCGTCTTTGGGATTGTCTGTGGCGGGATCGTCTATGTTGTCCCCTCCCTGGTGCCGGAACCGGCCCGTGCCGGAGTCCTCATCTTCATTTTCGGCTACCTGGGAGTCCTCAACATCATCCTGTGCTTCTTCAACCTGATCCCGGCCTTTCCCATGGACGGCGGCCGGGTGCTGCGGGCATGGCTCGCAACCCGCATGCCGCTCCACAGGGCCACCCAGATAGCGGCCGATATCGGCAAGGGATTTGCCATCGTCTTTGGGATCATCGGGCTCTTCGCCTTCTCCCCGTTCCTGATCCTGATCGCCCTCTTCATCTATATCGGGGCGAACATGGAGTCCACCGCGGTCAAGTACAGCCACCTCCTGCAGGACGTGACGGTCGGCGACATGATGAGCAGCCCGGTGACGACGGTGCCGCCGAACCTGCCACTCAGCCAGGTGATCACCATGATGTACTCGAGCAAACACCTTGGTTTCCCGGTCATTGAGCGGGACACCCTGATCGGCATGGTCACCCTTGCCGACGTGAACCGGACCTCCCCAATCGATCGCGAGGCCATGCAGGTGAAGGATATCATGACCCGGGAGCCAATCACCCTGCCGCCGGCCGCTCCGGTCATCGATGCCCTCAGGATCATGTCAGCCCGGAATATCGGCCGGATCCCGATCGTGCAGGATGGTAAAATACTCGGGATCGTGACCCGGACGGATATCCTGAAGGTGACCGAACTCAGGCAGATTTAGAATTTCAGCACCGGATCAATCGCCGTCTTCCCCGCCACATGCCGGTACTCCCCGATATTTCGAAACGGCCTCTTCGCAAGAACCGCGGCCACGTTCTTCTTCCCGATCCCCGGCAGCCACCGGAGTGCTGATGCCGGCAGCGTGTTGATTGCAACCGGTACCGGCAGCGCCGTAACTGACCGCATCCCCCCGTCAACGACCACGGCGTCGGTAACCGTCCGCTCCGGAAGGCGGAGCGGAATACCGACAAGGATCGGGTACGACCCCATCTGCCTCCCGAAGGAGAGATCCCCTGGTACCTCAATTAAAACATCGCGGAGCACGGTGCCGATCGGGAAGACCCGCTGGAGCATCGGGAGATCGATACGGGAACGGACATACTCCTTGAACTGCCGGAACCGGCGGTCGAACTTCCCGATTGTGTTATGGGTATACGCCGGGGTGCCTTCAAAGGGCATCACCTGACGGATGTTCACGCGCCGGACAGAGAGGCCGGCCTTCAGGAGCCGGTCAAGGAACTGCTCGTTCAGCTCATAGGTCTTCTCTGTCTCGCCCGCAAGCCCGCAGACGAAGTTGAGACCGGGAAGGAGTTCGGGCACGTTGTCCCGCCGCTTCCCGCCTTCCTCGTTGACAATCTCCACCGCACGAAAAACCTCGTCCGCAGTTGCTTTCAGATTGTTCGCAGCAACAACGGCCGGGTCGGCAGTTTCCATCCCGAACGCCGCAACATCTCCCGGCGTATGGTACCGGATGATCGCCCGCAGGGCTTCCCGGGCTGCCTCCTCGTGCCGGGCGATGGTTGCAGGATTGGTATTGTCGATATGCAGGGTTTGGAGTTCCGGAGCAGCTGCCCGTATCGCTGAAAAAAGGGCATCAAGCTTTTCCGGCTCCGGCGCCGGGTATTCCCCGGGTCCTGCGCCATAGGCAAGGATATCCGGCTGCCGGCCTGCACGGAAGTGCCGGGCCCCATGGGAGTGGAGGGCAGCAACCTCCGCTGCCACTCCCGCAATGCTCCGGTATCTCGGCATGCCGTAGAACGGCTCGGTGCAGAACGAGCACCCCCCCGTTGCCCCATGGGAGCAGCCCCGTGCAGTCTCCAGCTCGCACATCAGGTACGGGAAATTTGGGTGCTGGATGATCACGCTGCTTCCCGCTCTGCTCCAGGGGTCTGTGCGGGTATAGTCCAGAAGACCTTGAGGTTCATTGCCGGTCAGATAGCTGTCAAGCGCAACGGCCGGCTCGCCTTCCATCAGGACGTCAAAACCGCTGATGACCTGCCGTATCGCTTTCTGTCCCCCCTCGCCCGCGTATCCGAACCCAATCGGACCTCCCACCAGTTTCTTGGGGCCATGGACCATGTGCCCGACCTGCTGGATCTCCGTGAGGGTTGCGGGTGTCCCGCCAAGATACTTTCCCGGTACCGTCACTCCCGCGATCATGACGAGCAGCGAGGCTTTGTTCAGTTCAGCAGTGCGAAGCGGTTCCTTCCGGAGCTGGTCAATGGTGAGGTAGCGGACGGTGTAGCGGTGCTGGATAAGTGCCCCGGCAACAGTCCGGATATAGGGAGAAAGGTATGGCGGCACGCCAAGGCATGCCGGTTCATCCACGTACCCGTCAAGGATGAACGCCGTACCGCTCATACGGTATGCCCGATCAGGGCGAGGAGTTTCCGGGCCCACTGGAGCTTCCCGCGTTTCATCGGGTCCACGTTCTCATCGTCGAGGTCAAACCCCGCAAGCGTGATGGAGGATGCCCCGAGTTCGTCCGCTGCAAAGACCGCCCGGTCGCCATCTGAAAAGCCGCCGAAGTTGTACACGTGCGGGAGCGGGGCGGCCTGCGTTGTCCCGACCACCTTTCCTCTGAACCGGGGCACCCAGTGGTGCAGGAGTGGCATGTTATCCCCGTGTGCATGGATGACCAGGATGGTCCCCTGGTTGTTCAGCCCGATGAACCGGTCGGTTGCACCATCGAGATCCGTAAAGATGGCATCCGGGCAGATCCCGTGAGAATCGAGCACGTCGGCAGCGGCATCCGCTGCAAAGACAATGCCGGTGATCTTCGTGATCTCGTCTTTGAGGCACGGCGCATTCCCGCACACCGTCACGTCGTTCCCGTCCACAAGGGAGGCAAGGGAGAGGAGGTTGTCCCGGTCAAGGAGCGTTGCAAGGAGCCGGGCTGCTTCCTCATCTGCCGCCCGGTCGAATCCGAAGTATTCAACAATCTCCTGGTAGTAGGGCTCCCATTCAGCAAAATTCATGAGTCCCCCGTGAATTTCTCGATCCTCAAGACCTGGTAGCGTGTCGTATCAGGGATCTGCATCATACCTTTGCCACGCTCTTCCCATGCCCGGAACCCCCCCGTGATAATCAGGGACGGGCCTGTGCCGTAAAATTCAGCTGCCATTCTTCTTCCCCTCGTTCTCGAGGCCTACCAGGTCACGGAACTTCTTTAAGACGGGCTCGATTACGATCTCGAGCAGCCTGGCTTTGTCTTCCACCTTCGCGAAATAGTGCAGCGGGAGCGTTGCGGCGGCCATGTTCGGGTGACCGCCGGCATCGCCCATCTCCCCGAATGCTTCAGAGAGGGCGTTGCCGATATGCAGCCGGATATCACGGTTACGGGCCGATATTACAATCGCGTTGTCCGTGATGCCATAGACGAGCGCCGTGTTCACTCCCTCAAGAGTGATGAGGAGGTCTGCCGCCTGCGGGAGGGCATCGCGGTTCATGACGTAGCCCACGTTCGCAAAAAGGTACCCGCTCTGGATCTTCCGCTCATGGATCGCCTTCCCGATAACATCGAGCGTCTCCTGCGACAGGGACGGGGACATGATCTTGTCGAGCAGGTCGGCATCGGTCAGCGGCAGCAGGAAACCCGCATAGCTGAGGTCCTGCGGCGTCACATTTCGCTTGAACTCCCGGGTGTCCGTGCGGATGCCATACAGGAGGGCTGTCGCAACCCTCTTATCGACCGGCACATTCAGCTCCTGCAGGTACTGGGTCATGATGCTTGCCGTTGCCCCGGCACCAGGGCGGATATCGATAAAGCTGCCCGGGGTTGCGGCGGCTTTTCCTTCCCGGTGGTGGTCGATGATGATATTGACCTTTGCCTGGGAAGGCACATCGTTGTTGGCGCCCGGCCCCGGGCAGTCGACCATCGCAAGGTAGGTGCACTTTTCAAGAGCGTCTGCCGTGAGGTGCTCCATCTTGATATCGAGCAGGTTGACGAACGTG
>CAZCZK010000028.1:0-19724 GCA_964503195.1 uncultured Methanoregula sp. | reverse complement strand
GTGACAGTAAGATTAAGTAAAGACGGGAAGATAATTACTTCACGCGGCGCCCGTACTGACATCATTATGGCAAGTGTCGAAGCGATGATCGCCGGTATGAACAGATTACTGAGGGACAGAACATGAAAACCGGGGCAAAAATCCTCGTCGAATCACTCCAGCGCGAAGGGACTGAGATCATCTTCGGTTACCCGGGGGGAGTGGTGCTGCCTATCTATGATGAACTCTATGACTCGTCATTGCGGCACATCCTTGTACGGCACGAACAGGCTGCAGCGCATGCCGCGGACGGGTATGCAAGGGCAAGCGGTCGTGTTGGGGTATGCCTTGCCACATCCGGTCCCGGTGCATGTAACCTTGTTACCGGCATCGCAACGGCCTACATGGACTCGGTTCCCGTCGTTGCCCTGACCGGCCAGGTCCCGACAAACCTGCTGGGTAATGACGCTTTCCAGGAGTCGGATATCACCGGCATCACCATGCCGATCACAAAGCACAACTACCTGGTGAAAAGTGCGGGCGATCTCAGCAGGGTCGTCCAGGAAGCTTTCTATATTGCAGGTACCGGAAGGCAGGGTCCGGTCCTGATCGATATACCCAAGGATGTAAGTACCGGGCTTTCTGCTGATGTGAATTTACCGGATAAGGTCACACTCCGCGGTTATAATCCAACCTACAAAGGCCATAAACGCCAGACCGAGAAAGCACTCGAGCTGCTCGCTCACTCTGAAAGCCCGCTCATCTATGCCGGGGGGGGTGTCATCTCATCGAATGCCTCAGCGGAACTGATGGAATTTGCCAAGCTCGCGTCCATTCCCATCACGACAACTCTTATGGGGATTGGGTGTATTCCCTGCCACCATCCGCTTAACCTTGGCATGCTCGGGATGCACGGGACGGAATATGCGAATTTTGCGGTAACGGAATGCGATCTCATGATAGCGATAGGAGCACGCTTCGATGACCGGGTAACCGGAAAGATCGACACTTTTGCCCCCCATGCAAAGATCATCCATATCGATATCGACCCGGCCGAGATCGGCAAGAATAAACGCGTGGATGTCCCGATTGTTGGGGATATCAAGGCGGTGTTGCAGGACCTGCTTGCGCTCATGAAGAAACGGGATTCTCATGAGGTCTGGCTGAAAAAAATCAAGCACTGGAAACAGCACCATCCGCTTAAATGCCCGTCCAACGGTGCACTGCACCCACAGTATATCATCAGGACGCTAAGCGATCTTGTGAAGGACAAAGCGGTAATCGTTTCCGAAGTCGGCCAGAACCAGATGTGGACAGCGCAGCACTTCTGCTTCCACAACCCCCGAACATGGATCACTTCTGGGGGTCTCGGTACCATGGGTTATGGCCTGCCGGCGGCGATGGGTGTGCATTTTGCCCGCCCGGATGTGCCGGTCTTTGATATTGCCGGCGATGGCAGTATCCAGATGAACATCCAGGAATTTGGTACCATTGCAGCTAACCGGATCCCGGTGAAAGTCGTTATTCTCAATAATATGTATCTCGGCATGGTGCGGCAGTGGCAGGAACTCTTCTTTGACCGCCGGTATTCATTCACCGAGCTTCCGCCGGTTGATTTTGTCAAGATTGCAGGTGCCTACGGGATCGAAGGGATGCGGGTTGAATCACCGGACGAGGTGCTTCCGGCACTGCAGGCATCCCTTGACTGTGACGGGCCGTTCGTGATGGACTTCCGGATCGAACGCGAGGAGAACGTGTTCCCCATGGTTCCGGCCGGTGCTGCAATCAACGAGATGATAGGAGGGCATCCACAAACATGAAGCCGCATACGGTATCCATCCTTGTTGAGAACCGGGCAGGTGTACTATCGCGGGTTACCGGGCTATTCTCCCGCCGCGGTTTTAATATTGAGAGCCTTGCAGTTGGTCCCTGCGAAGAGCCGGACATGAGCCGGATTACCATTGTTGTCATTGGCGACGATGAGAAGATTGAGCAGGTGATGAAGCAGCTCAACAAGCTTATCGATGTGATCAAGGTATCAGACCTGACTGACAGCGAGCGGGTGGAGCGGGAGCTCGCCCTGATCAAGGTGACCGCCGAACTGGGAACCTCCCGTGCAGAGATCATGCAGATAGCTTCCATCTTCCGGGCATCGATCGTTGATGTCGGCGCAAAAACCCTGATCCTTCAGGTCATCGGGGATAAGGACAAGATCGATGCACTGGAAAAACTCCTGCGTCAGTATGGGATTAAGGAGTTTGTCCGGACAGGTACGGTCGGGATCCTCCGCGGCTCCAAAACGGTTACAAGCGGAAAATAATTTTTTTTACGAGATCAGATCAGGATAAAAAACAGCCACTCCGAAGCAGTAGGAGACATGGTTTCCACGGGATAGGATTGTGTGGTATTAATATTCGATTCACGTTGTGTTTTGTCTCAGAAGACTCACATCTTTGACTGGTCCCGGGGCTGGGCGGTTTTCCGCAGTTCCGGCCCCCTTGCACCAAGACCGAGCATGGGATCCCGTTTCTTCTGCTTTTGTTTCTCGACCGGGGTTACAACCTGAACCTGGGAAATTAAACAATCCACCGGGTCCCGCCCACCAGCACATGCCTGGTCCAGAAACTCACTGCATTCTTCGCAGGTCGGAACGTGTGAAGGTAAAATTGAAGGGAAGCGGTTCTTCCAGAGCATTGGATCGATCTTTCCCGTTTCGAGAAAACGCTGAATATGCCGTGCCGTGTATTTCATACCAGAAAGAATGTGTTGTGGAGGGATTTAGGAATTGCGAGATCGAACAAGCACGGTGAATCCTTGTTCATCCACGGGTAGCCCTGCACCACCGCGTGTGAATGGTGCACCATTTCCGCGATTAAACCGATATTTTTTTATAAGGCAACCCTCTCATCATTAACGTGCCATGCTATATCTTAGCATAGGGGAAGTCCCATGAAATACCATGCACTCATGATCGCAGTTCTTATCATCGTAACCGCACTCATCACCGGCTGTACCCAGTCGCAGCCGGGAACGCAGCAACCTTCGGGCACAGCATCAGCAGGTGCCATCAAGGTTGGTGTTATTGCATCGCTGACAGGTCCCGCAAGTAATGTCGGCACCAACATGTGGCAGTCCGCCCAGGTTGCCGCTGACAAGATCAATGCCAATGGCGGTGTTACCTTGAAAGACGGATCGAAAACCCAGATCAAGCTCATCGTTGGCGATGACGAGTCAACCGCAACGGGTGGCCAGAAAGCTGCAACCAAACTTATCACTGATGAAAAGGTAGATATCCTTGTCGGCGGCTACTCAAGCGCGGTCACCTCTGCGTACGAGCAGACCATTGCTGAATATAAAGTCCCGTACATTGTGACCGGTGCGTCAAGCCCGATTATCACCCACCGTACGGACATCGACACCAGCTACATTTTCCACCACTGCCCGACCACCGATAACTACGGGCAATATACCACGATGTTCATCGACCAGGTTATCCGCCCCGCGGTGAACAAGAAACTCGGTGCACCGGCAGACCGCCCGTTCCGCCTTGCCCTGATATATCAGGATACTGCCTTCGGGAAAGGGATCCAGACTGCGGTGAATGATACTATCACGAAGAACAAGCTCAATATTGTTCTCGTCTCCCAGCAGAACTTCAAGATGGGCGACAGCGACTTCCGGACCCAGCTGACTGCCATCAAGGCGGCAAACCCGGACGCGGTTTACAACGGGGCATTCCCGAATGAAGGTGCCCCGATAATTACGCAGGCCCGGAGGGACATCGGCCTCAACACGATATTCCTTAATGCAGAGAACAATGATAACTCCCAGTTCTATAAAGACCTCGGGCAATATGGCGAAGGTGCGATCATCGAGAGCCGGTTCTCACCTTACACTGCTCCGTCAGGAGTAGTGGCTGACGGCCAGACCGAATTCAAGGAGAGCTACTTCAAACGGTTCGGAACCTATCCGGACATGATGGGGGCCTCCACGTTTGAGGGCGTCTTCATTGCCGCAAAGGCGATCGGGAATGCAGGTACAACGGACAAAACCGCGGTCCGCCAGGCGCTCGTTGACTTAAAAATGCCCCAGATTATCGAGGCGATGAAGGACAAGACCATCTCGTTCTCGCCCGATTTCCGGGAATCATCATTCGACCTGTGGATGGAACAGCTGGCGTTCAATGCAACCATTGGCGAAACGCGCCCGTCAATCGTATGGCCGGACAACCTGAAGACAACGGAATTTGCCCTGCCATCATGGTATGTACCGGGCAGCAGTTCGTAACTTGGAGAACCTCCCTTTTTTATTCTTTCAGACAGACATACAGTATAATTCCGGGACCGGTGCGGATCAGAGTATGGACGACCTGAGTGTTTTGCTGCAGATTATTTTCTGGGGCCTGTATGCAGGGTGTATCTACATCCTGCTTGCCACCGGGCTGAACCTGATCTTTGGCGTGATGAAAGTCGTAAACTTCGCGCATGGCGAATTCCTGATGATCGGGGCATATATTACGGCTGCCATCTTTTTTGTCACCGGCTTCAATCCATACCTTATCCTCATCCTGTCCATGCTCGCGCTCATCGGTATCGGTGCTTTCGTGGAGCGTTTCTGCTTCCGCCCGATCCTCGGGACCGGCAAGCTCAACGAAATCTTCCTCTCTATCGGTCTCATCTATATCTTCCAGAACGGGGCTGCCATGATATGGGGCGATGCATGGCAGAGTGTGAAAAGTCCCTATGATGGTATCACCGTTACGGTCGGGCCTCTCAATGTGCCGTTCGATTATATCCTCATCATGGTTTTTACAGCTGTCATCCTCTGCGGCCTGTACCTTTTCTTAAAAAAGACGACAATCGGGATGCAGATGCAGGCAACAAGCCAGAACCGGAAGGGGGCAATGCTTGTCGGGATCAATGTCGAGAAGATCGACATCATTAGTTTCGGTATGGGGTGCGCTCTTGCCGCTGCCGCAGGTACTCTCTGGATTGTGAGCGGGCAGGTCTTCAACCCGTACATGGGCTCACTCCCCGCAGTCAAGGCCTTCGCAATCATCATCCTGGGGGGTCTTGGCAGCATTCCGGGTGCAATCATCGGGGGACTCCTGATGGGTCTTGCCGAGAACGGCGCAGCATATTTCCTTGGGGGCATATGGAAGGACGCAATCTCGTTTGTCATACTTATCATTGTGCTCGTGTTAAGACCTACCGGCTTGTTCGGGGAGAAGGGGGAGTAACGGTCCATGCGCTATAACCGGGGGACCATGGAAAAATTCGGGATCGCTGCTACGCTTCTCATTGCTCTCTTAATGCCATTCCTCACTGACAGCATGTTCATCATCAACCTGCTTGTCCTGATGCTGATCTTCATCATTTTCTCATCGGCATGGAACCTCCTGGCCTACTCCGGGCAGGGGTCACTCGGCCATGCCGCATTCTTCGGCATCGGAGCATATGCCTCGACACTCATCGCGGCAAAGAGCGGTATTCCCCCGCTCCTTTCCATCTTCCTGGGTGCTGCCGTGGCAGCCTTCGTCGGGCTCCTTATCGGCCTTACCTGCGTCCGGCTCAAGGAATGGTTTCTTGCCATGGTCACCTTCGGGTTCGCCATCATCGTCCAGACCCTGACAGTCAGCGTGCTTGCCCCGTTGACCGGGAGCTGGGATGGGATCCCGTCGCCCCGGCTTGTGAGTCCGTCCATTTTGGGATACCAGCTTATTGAGTATTATATCATCCTCGGGATCACGGTCGGATCCATTGTTGTAATCTGGTATATCATGAAGTCACGAATCGGTCTTGCCTTCCTTGCAATCCGTGAGAACGAACTGGAAGCCAGGGCTGCCGGAATCGATCCGGTCCGTTACCGTCTCCTTGCATTTGCCCTTTCCGCTTATCTTGCTGGTGTTGCCGGTGCACTCCAGATCCATCATATTGGTTATATCACACCGGAACTGTATGGAGTTGACAACTCATTCTGGCCGATAACCTATGTCATCCTTGGCGGGCTCGGCACACTTGCCGGCCCGGTAATCGGGACGATCATACTCACCATCATCTGGGAGGGGCTGAAAGCAACCGGTATCACCTTCGGGAGATACGTCATTATCGGTTTCATCCTTATCCTCGCTATCATCTTCCTGCCCCGGGGTCTCGTAAGTCTTCCGGAGGAAGCCCGGAGATGGTTGGAGCGTTGGCGGAAAGAACCAGTCCCTGAACAGGCTGGGAAATGAGGGGATAATTCTTCGACAGGAATCTTAATAAAATCCTGTTCATTCATTTTTATCCAGAAACCCTTCGTATTGGATACTGAATAAAAAAAGTTTGAGTTTTTTCCCCTCGAGGCCTTCTCGAAGTAACAGGGAACAAGATTTTTCACAATAAAAAATGATTGATCGGCTGCGTGAGAGCGCCGTTGATAAAGGTGGGGGTTCATCCTCATGGGGTGAATGATCTCCGAACTCTCTTATCAGTTTTAATCAATCTATAGCGAAATCGGATCAATATCCTTTACAAAAGCGAAACGGGAACGTTCGAAAAAAGGCTTTTCAGAAACCGAGATATGCTTTCTGGATACGCGGGTCGTGCAGAAGCTCTTTTGACTTCCCTTCCTGCACAATACGACCGTTTTCCAGCACATAGCCACGATTGCACATGGCAAGAGCATTCCGGACATTCTGCTCGAGGAGGAGGATTGTCATCCCTTCCCTGCCCAGTTGTTCGAGCGAACGAAAGACCTGGCCGGTGAGAAGTGGAGAGAGCCCTGTTGACGGTTCATCAAGAATAAGGAGCCGGGGATCCGACATGAGCGCACGGCCAATAGCAAGCATCTGCTGTTCGCCACCAGAGAGTGTCCCGGCCATCTGCTGCTCGCGCTCCTTCAGGACCGGAAAGAGACGGAAGATTCGGTCGCGGGACTTTTCCGGATTTGGATTCCCGGTCCCGCCCAGAAGGAGGTTCTCAATCACGGGCATCGTGGGGAAGATCTCACGTTTCTCAGGTACAAGGGCAAGCCCTTTTTTGAAAAGATCGTACGGGTGGCTGCCAAGGATATTTTCACCGTCAAACAAGATCGAGCCGTTTGCATTGCGGTTAAGGCCTGCGATCGTCTCAACCGTTGTCGTCTTACCAGCACCGTTCGGACCAATCATGGTGACGAGTTCTCCTTTATTGACCCGGAACGAGAGGTTCCAGACAACCTGCAGGTTTGCATGAAAAACATTGAGTCCCGAAACGGTAAGCATGACTTCAGAATTCCCCCATCAAAATGCGTCGATATCGCCGAGATAGGTATCGATGACCCGCTGGTTGTTCACGACCTCATAGGGTCTTCCATCCGCAATCTTTTCACCATGATCGAGCACGACAATCCTGTCGGAAACTCCCATGATAACGCTCATCACGTGCTCGATGATGAGAATGGATGTCCCACGGTCCCGGATGTTCCGGATAAGTCCGACTGCCTCCTTGCTCTCTTTCGGGTTGAGACCGGTGGTGAGTTCATCCAAGAGGAGCAGGTGAGGCCGGCAGGCCAGGGCCCGGGCCAGCTGCAGGCGCTTGAGCTCAACAACATTGAGATTCCGTATGAGGGTCTCGGCCTTCTCCAGCGGAAAATTGACATCGGCAAGGATCTTGGAGGCCTCTAGCCGTGCCTCACTCATCCCTGGTGCATGGGTATTCCCGAACAGGACGCCGATCATAACACACTGTTGGGCACTGAGGTCCGGAAAGGATTTGGCGATCTGGAAGGTTTTGGCGATCCCCCGGTGGCAGATCTGGTCCGCTTTCATGCCGGTGATATCCTCACCATTGAAACTGACCCTGCCCGATGTGGGGGGGAGGATACCGGAAATGATATTGAGGAGCGTGGTCTTTCCCGCACCGTTCGGTCCCACAAGTCCCACGATCTCATCGGCTCCGATCTGCAGGTCAACATTATTCACCGCAGTAAGGCCGCCGATCTGCTTGGTAACACCGGAGAGGCTGAGCATGGGAAATGTCTATGCCATAGGTTAGCACGGAAGGCTATTAAACATACTTTTCTGCATGCGACCGGTGAATTTTTTAAAAAATGATTTATATTTCTCACGCCGATTCCACCCCGTTACATTTCGATGATGTTATATGTTAGCATGCAGCAAATTGAGAAGATAACATGTTCGGATTGCCTGAAATCACCATAATTGCTGTAGGAGGCGTGGTCCTTGTCGTTACAGCTGCACTGCTCTACTGGGGACTGACTTTCAAGGGGCATGATTAAATGGCAGACGTCATCACCGCTGTCATTATCGGCATCTATTTCATCGCGATGATTGCCATCGGCGCCTGGGCATCGAGGAAGATCAAGAACACGGAAGACTACCTTGTTGCGGGAAGATCGCTAGACATGTGGGTCTTTATCCTCCTCATGATCGGGACTGTCGCATCGGGCATGTCGCTCTTGGGAGTCTCCGGTCTCGGATTTAAACTCGGCTGGCCCACGATCTGGGAACAGATCTTTGTCCCGCTCTCCATCGGGTTCTGTATTATCTTCTTCGGGGTCAAACTCCATACGATTGCAAGGACTTCCGGCTACATGACGGTGCAGGACTACCTTGCCCACCGGTACGAAAGCCCGGTTGCGCTCCGTACGCTCTCTGCAGTTGCCGGTATCATTGTATCGCTCATCTATCTTGTCGGGCAATACACGGCAATCGCGATTGTCCTTATCGCCATCTTTCAGATCCCGCTCTGGCTCGCGCTCGTCATAGCCACGCTGGTCGTTACCGTTTACACAACGATCGGTGGTCTTTTCGCGGTTGCATGGGCCGGTGTTGTCCAGTCCGTTATCCTGCTTGTCGGGGTTTGTATCATGGCCCCGCTCATCATCTTCAAAGCCGGCGGGTTCACGTACGTCAATGAAGTCATGTACTCAGTCAACCCAAACCTCGTTATGCCGTGGAATCCCACCGGTGCGTTCGCGCTGCCGTACGTGATCTCGTTTGCAGTACTCCTGATGGTTGGCCTTGCCTGCGCTCCGCATGTCATCAACAATGTCCTGAGCGTCCGTGATGTGAAGATGTTCAAGTGGGCTCCGCTCATTGCCTTTGTTGCGTACGGCATTGTTATGTTTCTCTTAAAATTCACCGGCTTTGCCGGCCAGGTCCTGGTGAAGGAAGGAACTATCGTCCTGCCCAAGGTTGCAAATGCCGGGGATTACGTGATCCTGGAAGGTATCAAGGTCGCCCTCCCCGTAGAAGCGCTCTGGGCAATCTTTGCGGTTATTGTCCTTGCAGCTGTCATGTCGACTACCGACCGGCTCATGCTCACGATCGGTGCCATGTTCTCGTGGGACATTTACAAGAAAATCTTACGCCCCGACGCTCCTGATGCCACAGTCCTCACCGTATCCAAGGTCGTGGTTGTTCTCTCAGCGCTCGTGACCATGATCCTTGCAATCAACCCACCGGACATGCTTGCCATCCTGATTTGGATGGGGATCGGTACCATGCTTGGTACCTTTGCGGTTCCGCTCCTTGCCGGCCTCTACTGGCGGGGTGCGACCCGGGAGGGGGCACTCGCAAGCATGTCACTGGGGCTTGTCTCGGCACTCCTCTTCGGGTTCCTCAATTACTTCAAGGTAGAGGCAATGGGGATCAACTTTGCAACGATACCCCTGCATTTTTCAGCCTATGCATTTATCATCTCAATTCTTGCAATGGTTATCGTCAGTCTTTGCACGAAAAAGACTCCGGAAAAAATTCTTGATGATACCCTGACCGGCTGGTATATTTCGAAATAATCCTTTTTTAAAAATGTATGCATTATTTGGAATAGTCCTTCCGCCTTTTTTTGGGAAATGGTCCCGTTCATTCATCCATAACGAACCGTATCTGCTGCATACATTGAATCGGGCTTTTTAAATACCAAAGATTAGTAAAATGAGGATGAACAGAGGTATCCATGGCACGAACCTGCCTACACTGCGGGAACCTGAATGATGAGGATAGAAGATTCTGTACATCGTGCGGTAAACCCCTTTTGTCTTCGGTTCATCAATCCGGCTCATCAGATCTACCACAGACCGGCCCGGTCCCGGCAGGTGCCCAACAGGATCCGAACCGATTGATCAGGAGGATCCTTGCCGTGGTTGGAATTCTGGTTATGGTGATAATTATTATTTTTTTCATATTTACAAAGCCAGGCATAGCCGGTATACCTCCCTCATCCAAATCCCCGGTTACCACATCCGCCATCGTACCACAGATTACCACATCTGATAGTATGAAAGAAAACCCTTCGCCCGAACAGAGCATTCCTGTCCAGACCCGGGATCTGTCGATCACATCCACGATCCCTGATACTCCTTATACCCGTCCAACACCCACAACACCTGCTGTCTGCCCGTCAGACCACAGTATCTGTGGCACCGATTGTACGGATATCATGAAAGACCGCACCAATTGCGGGGTCTGTGGAGTTTCCTGCAGTTCCTCACAGATCTGCCAGAGTGGGCGATGTTCGATACTCTGTTCTGTCAGTGAAACAAGATGTTTCGACGGATGTCATGACGTGTTATATGATGCACAGAACTGTGGTGCCTGTGGCAATGCCTGTCCTGTCGGGCTCGTATGCAACAGCAGCGTGTGTACCCCTCCACTGCCGACGGCGATTCCGACCTATGCCGGGTAAAACCACCGGTGTAACCCCTAGGCATATAAATCCGGCCGCTCAACCTGTACACAGTGACGACTGCAATACTCGGCGGAGGCCTTACCGGTCTCACCCTTGCCCGCCTCCTCCATGAACGGGGGGAACAGGTTATTATCCTTGAAGCGGAGCTTGAGCCCGGCGGGCTCTGCCGTTCCCGTACTGACCAGGGGTTTACCTTTGATACGGGCGGTTCGCATATCATTTTTTCAAAAGATACCGAAGTCCTCTCCTTCACGCGCCGGATGATTGCAGGTAACGAGCAGCGCAATTATCGTAACACGAAGATCTTCTATAAAGGAGCGTACGTCAAGTATCCGTTTGAGAATGGCCTGAATGAACTGCCGGATGAGGACCGGTTTTTCTGCATCAATGGTTTTATCCATACTCTGATAGCTGTTGAACGGGGCGAAGTATCCCCTCCCAAAAATTTTCGGGAATGGATCTATTATACCTTCGGCCCGGGTATTGCCGAATGCTATATGGTACCGTATAATGAGAAGATCTGGAAATATCCCACGGAACAGATGTCCCTTCACTGGGTTGACGGCCGTATCCCACGCCCACCGGTCGAAGACATCATCAAATCTGCCATCGGGATCGAGACCGAAGGTTACACGCACCAGGCAGTATTCTCCTACCCACTGGATGGCGGGATCGAAGCTCTGGTCATGGCGATCGCCGAACCGGTACGATTATCTCTCCGGACCGGCTTCCGTGTAACTTCCCTGAAGAGATCTGCCGAAATGTGGCTTATCGGGAACGGGACAGAAACTATCAGTGCCGACCGCATCATCTGCACGATGCCGGTCCAGCACCTGCTACCGTGTCTTGAAAACGTGCCGGACTCGGTGAAGCATGCCTGCCGTGCTCTTGTCTTCAATTCACTGGTCTGTGTATTTATCGGTATCAGGGGCAATGTTCCTCCGATATCCTGGATCTATATCCCGGATAATATTCTGGGAAAAACAAACCGGCTCTCTTTTCCTTCGAATTTCAGTTGCAATACTGCCCCGGACGGCTGCAGCGCTATCCTGGCGGAAATCACCTATCGGCTTCTCGATGACGTGAGTGCTCTTTCCGATGGCGAACTTATTAACGAAGTCCTGCATATGCTCTCGGAGATGAAGATTTGTACGCCGGATCAGGTCATTTTCACATCCGTGGAACGCCAGCCGTTTGCCTATGTGGTATACGACCTTGAATACCAGAAGAATATCAGTATCGTGAAGAATTATTGCATGTCGCAGGATATCCCGCTTGTGGGAAGGTTTGCCCAGTTTGAGTACCTGAACATGGACGGCTGCATCCGCAGTGTCATGGACTTTGTCAAGTCATATCCGCCGGAATAGTTTTCCTGTGCAGCATCCTTATCAGGATTCCAACCCAACTTTTTATACAGGAGACCCGAACGTCATGATATCGGTCATAATTCCGACCTTCAACGAAGAAGAGAATATCGCCCAGTGTCTTGTCTCTCTTTCGCACCAGACCCTTCCGCGGAGCGAGTACGAGGTCATAGTTGTTGATGGCGGGTCAAAGGATGCTACCTGCGAGATAGCAAAAAAATATGCTGATTCCGTCTTTCTCCAGACCAGTAAAAAAGTTGGCGGGGCAAGGAATGACGGTGTGAACGTGGCAAAGGGGGAGATCATTGCCACAACGGATGCTGATTGTATACTCCCGCCAGAATGGCTTGAACGGATTGCTCTCGATTTCAGGAAGCCGGGTGTTGTTCAGGTCTATGGCCCGGTCTACCCGATTGAGGAGGGTTTCAGCAACCAGTTCTCCCTCTTCCTTGCTAATTCATTTTCACGACTGGGGTATTACAGCCGGACCTTCTACTATACACTCGGGTGCAATACTGCATTCCGCAAGGAAACTTTCGAGAAGGCTGGCATGTACCGCTGCATTGACGCCGGCGACGACCTTGAGATTGCGATGAGGCTCAAGGACTTTGGCAGTATCTATTTCGACAACCGGCTCAAAGTCGGTTTCTCCATGCGGCGATATCAGAAGTTCGGGACATTCCAGTCCCTCTACGAGTGGATGTACATCGTTGCCGACGGCGGTGAGAGCGGGAAATATTCATACACCCAGAAGAAGTACAAATGAGGGACGCAATATTTTTTCCTTACCCCGATTCACATGACCAGTAAAGGTACTCTCACGCAGGATCCATCAGCAATCCAAGAGCAGATCCGGGTCTTCAATGCAAGCGAGTTTGCCCGGCTTTTGGAAATGGAGATCCTTGAAGCATCGGATGGGTACTCCCGCGTTACTATGAACTGTATTGGCAAAAGGAACCCGGGCGGTGTTGCCCATGGCGGCGCTATCTTCTCGCTTGCCGACCAGGCTTTCGGCATAGCTGCCAACTGTTGCGGGACGCACCGTGTCGCGGTTTCGGTGAGCATCCAGTATATCGCGCCGGCAACAGGGAAACTAATCGCGGTTGCCCGGCGGGTCGCAGACAACGGCACCTGCGACACGTACCGTGTCATGGTCCTTGAAGGTGAACGCTTGGTTGCTGAATTTACCGGTGTCGCGTTCCGGGTTTGAGATTTTTTTTAAAGCCTTATTTTTGCAGAAATCTTTCTAAATTTTTTTTGTGTTCTGGAGAAAATCTATTTTTTTTTAGGAAGATTTTTAGTAAAATATCAATATTCCCCTGACGTCTCGCTCTCCCTGGATGCCCCCCTTCGCCAGTCCTGCGCACGTTGGGGGATGATGGCGCAAGCGATTCAACAGTATCACCTAAAAATGCGGTTTAAGGAATACAATACTATCGCAACCGGGGCTTAAAAAAGCCGTGGGGGTTATTCCCCGGGTGTCGACGATTTTCGATCGTCAGATGGTGCACTTTTTCGCCTTTTTTTTTTTGCAGGAAATTTTTCGAATTTTTCTCCTCCGAACTCCTTCATGAATGCGGGATCTGATATCGGGATTGCTATCGGATCCGCTGTCAAAACTGCCCAGATCCATAATGTCGATAACCGTGTACTCTATTCTGGCGGCGTTGCTGCCCGGGATATCGGGCTCTTTGGCAAAGATTGCCCAGTCGTGTATGCCATCCCCCACTCAGCCACCAGAAAAAATATCTTTTTTGACCGCGATATCACGAAAAAATGAAAGGAATATTTTTATTTTTTACTTTCAGATCTCCCCATACAATTTCCCCATCACCTTGTCAACAGGATATCATGATAAATATCTTCATGGCAACAAACATTTGCGAAACGATCTCTCCTCATGCTAAGACATCCCCGACCACAGGGGAAGTTGTGAAGTGGGAAGGTTGGACCCTGCGGTTGGATCTGACCAGAGCAGCCTGATTACAACAGACTGAAATGGCGGGCTCTACGGCAGCATTCTGTTGCTTTTACGTTGAGCAGCTGATGAATGAAAATTCATTGCAGAAAGAAATCATTCATCCGGCACAAACCGCGAAAAGGCTCGAAATGATATCCTGAGTTATTCATCAGAGAAAAAAGGTGATTAAATCCATTTTCCGACAATGGGTATCCACCCTGATGTACCAAACGCGAAGTTCTTGTCGCCAATGTCCCATGCACCGTTGCCATTATAATCGAGATACCATGCCCCGTCAAGACAGATACCTATCTTATCATTCCCGTCGGCATTCCAATCCCCGGTGACCGGGTCCCAGCCTGCGGTCCCGAACGTATAGGATTTCGTACTGGCATTGACCGCTCCGAGACCATCGTAGTCAAGCTTCCAGGAATTACCTGTCAGCGTCCCGACTTTGGTCAGGCTATTGGCGTTCCAGTCACCTGTAACTGCCGTTGAACCTGCCGTACCGAAGCTGATTATTTTATCGCCGGGACCGTAAGCCCAGTCGCCATTATAATCGATGTAGTAGACACCCTCTTTGTATACGCCTACTTTGGATTTCCCGTCAGGGGTCCATTTCCCGATTACCGGATTCCAGCCGGCTTCCCCGAACGCGAAGTTCTTGTCACCGGCATTCCAGGTACCGCTCCCGTCAAAGTCGAGGTACCAGGCACCGTCGCTATATGCCCCCACCTTACCATAGCCGTCCCCGTTCCAGTCACCGACAACCGGCGTCCAGCCGGGAGCACCAAAGCCGTAATTTTTATCGCTGGCACTCCACCAGCCGCTGTTGTCATAATCGAGGTACCAGGCACCATCACGGTATACCCCGATCTCGGTTTTACCGTCATTGTTCCAGTCACCGGCAACAGGAGTCCAGAGGGGGGCACCAAATCCGTAGTTCTTGTCATCGGCATCCCACACGCCGTTGCCATTCATATCCAAATACCAGCTGCCGTCTTTGTAGATGCCTATCCTATCCACTAATGGGGTTAAGGTAGCGGTCAATGAGGTTTCCCGCGAGTTTCCTGAAGTATCAGTTGCCCGGGCTCTAATACTATTTACCCCGGGTTCCAGTATTAACGACAGGTTCCAGGTGGTTGTTCCTGATGCAGTCTGCCAGTTCCCCGACCCTACTTTTACTTCAACCCGACTCACAGCAACGTTGTCAGAAGCTGTTCCACGAACCTTTATGGTCTGTCGGGAAAACTGCTGATCATCATCCGGGCTCGTGATTGCGATGCCCGGTAGAGTCGTATCAGCCGGGATAGTCTGGTTATAGAATGCAATAGCGGAAATATGTTTATTCATAATAATATCAATAGTTGGGTTACTGCCATGGTTTATTCCCGTTACCTGCCATTTGGAAAATGTATACCCGGCAACAGCTGGTGCGGTGAGACGGACGGTGGTTCCTTGATCATAATAATACCCATCACCGTGTATCGAAGTGATTTCAGGACTTGACTTTGCCGACAACAAATGCTGTTTCCTGTAATTTGCCGTGTACGTACCGTCAGTGTCCTTACCTGTAATGATGGAGATCGATGCTGACGTCGATGAAATCATACCACTCCAGTTTGCAAAAACATACTTGGATACACACGATGCATCAGTGCAATAGATGCACGTCACCATGACAGTTTTATTCTGGCCGCCTGCCCAGGATACCGACCATGGGGAAGGATGTGCCGAACCGTCACCGCTGATTTGTATCGCGTTGTCGGTGGACGCGAAGGTGTAGGAGTAATCCAGTGCAGCTGAAAAACCGACAAGCATCACAATACCAAAGAGCAGGAGGGAAAAACGGTAAAACCTCATAGAACCCCCTGAGGAAAAAACCACACGCTGAAGGTTTTTGTCTTAAGGCAGAGTTTTACCCAAATACTTCTGTTAACGCTCATTTCTTTGAACATGCGATAAAATACCCATAAAAGATACATCAGAACAATAGTTAATCCTAGCTCATGGTGCAATGTCAATAAAATATCTTCTTTCACCGGCTTTCGTCAAACTCATTTTTAACAGTAATAGTCAGAGCCGGGCTGCGATACTTTTTTTCCTTGAACGTCCATATCAGCATCTGTTACCTATGGCGAAGCATATGATACGCGGGGGCGACCTCGATCTCGTGGAATACGAGTTTCCGACATTTCCCCCGGGAAAGAACCTCAAGACACTCGGCTTTGAGAAGAAAAAGTATATGCTCAAGCCGGCCAAAGGCACCGTTCTTGTACGGGCACCTGCACGCATCCATCTGACAGTACTCGATATGAACCGCTTTGCCCCGGAGCATGCCGGGGGTGGCGGGATCGGGTTTGCTATCCAGGCCTATTGCAGTGCAGAAGTCAGTTGTACAAAAAAGGAGATTTCCGTTGATTACGGCCGGGCTGCCATTGTTGAGCACTTTGTGGCGGTATTCAGGAAGGCCGTCGGGTATACCGGGGGTTTTAAAATAAAAGTAACCGACCATAAGCACCAGCATGTCGGTCTTGGTTCAACGAGCACGGTCATGATAGCTGTTGCAACGGCAATGAACGAAGCTGTCGGTTCTCCGCTTTCGAACACCCAGCTGCGGCACCTTATCGGTCGCAACTTTGTCGAAGAATCCGCGGATGGCAGGATCGCGTTCGGGTTCGAGACCGGTGTCGGTCCTGCAGTCAGCACGTACGGGGGGATGGCAGTCATGGGTGACGAACTCGCTCTTGCCTATCACCATCCGTTTGCCGAAGGAAAGAACGTGTTCATCGTCATTCCACCAATAACCATCTCATCTGCCGGCACACAGGAGTTCGATCTCCTGATGAACAAGGGCCGCACGCTCGATTACATCGACCGTGAACTCAAGGCATACCTGTTCCTCATGGACCTCATCCCTGCACTTGAGCGAAACGACCTGAAAAAAATAGGAGATATCGTCTGGGAGATCGAGTTCAGGGGCTCGAAACGGGCAGAAGTGGAGCACCACAGCTACGGGATCTATCACTACATGAACCTGCTGAGGGTAGCAAAACTCGAGTTCGTGGGTATGAGCTCGGTAGGACCGTCCATAGCGATTGTCACGGACAAGGATAAAAAATCCCTTGAGATGATTTTAAAACCTCTCGACCTGAAAATCGCCATTGTCACGAAGGCAGACAACAAGGGCCTGCAGGTTGTCTATAAGGAGTGACAAAGGAGTCATTACTCTCCCCTTTTTCTTACAAATCTTCCATCTTCCTGAATGGATATACGTTCTGTTTATTTCCCATCATGTCTTTTGGGAACGCCGGTCCCACCATGCATAGACAATATTGTATAGAATGTATACAAGTGCACCTCCGGTCAGCAGCATGACGCCTATGATAAGATAACTCATATTTTCCTGGACAACGGTCATCGTACCCAAATAATAACCCGCGGATATGAGACAGAGTGCCCAGCAGATGCCCCCGAGCGCATTATAGAAGAGGAAACGCCGGTAGTGCATGGAACCGACACCCGCAAGGAACGGGGCGAAGGTGCGGACGAGCGGAACGAACCGGGCAAGAAAGATTGCAGCCCCGCCATATTTTTCAAAAAAGCCGTAGGTGCGATCGATATACTCCTTTTTTATAAGGGTCGGGAACCGTTCTAAGAAGAGGTGAAGGCCGATATAATTCCCAGTCCAGTAATTGACGGTGTCTCCGATAACCGCTCCGAGAATGACTGCGATAAGGAGAAACCAGACGTCAAGCATCCCGCCCGCTGCTGCGGCTCCTCCGACAAAGAGCAGTGAATCTCCCGGCAGGAATGGGAATATGATAAAACCCGTTTCAAAAAAGATGATGAAGAACAGGATAAGGTACGTCAGGGTCCCGTATTCCTGGATCACGGCTCCTATATTCTGGTCAATATTAAGGAAAAGGGGAATCAGCGTATCGATCATAGGGTTCTGAAAATTTATGGGCTCGATTCCTATTTTAACATAGAGATCTGGAAAGAAAAGATGCGGCTATTAAACGGTTTATGACAGAACCACGGACCTCCAGCTGTTCCGACTGAAATGATTATCGTTCATCCACACTGAATACTAGCGTGTGAAGAATATACCACCAGGAAGGCTCCATCACATGTCACATACCTTTACGGGAATCCTCTGCACTCTGATTCTGGCCTTATGTCTTTTTTTTACGGTCATCCCGGTGCACGCATTTACTGCGGACTCCCTTGATATACTGGTCGATAAAAACGGTGACGCTGTTGCAACGTTCCGTTTCACGCTTGAAGGTATCGTTGAGAATGCTATCCCTCAGTCTGTACTTGAGCAGGAACTCAAAAAAGGTCTTACCACGAGTACAGAACCTCCCGAACTTAAATCCATGGATCGATCAAGTGCCGTCCTTATCATGAAAAAATTTGCCGATACCTCTGATGTCGCAACAGGAACGGAATACCGGACTGCTTCCATGGACTTTACGAAGGCAGAAGCAGGCCTGCAGAACTCCGCGCTCAGCAGCGTGGTATCTGCAGATTTTTCTCCGGAAAAGATTTTATTGACGTTCCCGGATTCTTACCAAAGGGAATTTTCAAATGCAGATATCCTCCCTTCTGTCTCCCATATTGTGACTGCCCCAATAAAAACTGCTCAGGGACAGGTATCCCCCGAAGCGATGGTACTCGCTGATGCGAAGGGTGCCATAAATGTCACATCATCACCACTGAATGTAAAAGTATACCTGGATTCCAATTATCTTGGTGAAACACCGGCAGTCTTTCCGGGCATTACTTCAGGCATCCATACGATCGAGTTCAGCAAAGACAGTTTTACAACCTTAAGAAAAAATGTAACCATCAATGAAGGAAAAACGACAAATATCAATGTTGTTCTGGAGTATATTCCACCTGCGACAAAGACAGAGACGTCATCATTCCCCGAACTTATCCTGCCGGTTGTCATTATTGTGCTCCTCGCAATCGCTGTCGGAGGATACAATTACTGGAACAAGAAAAAGAAGAGCGGGAAGGATGAAGAAGAGGATACGGGGCGTGAGAGCTCTTAGGACCATACGTTTCCATTTTTTTTTTAAAAATCGTTTGGATCATGAATATGCAACATACTATGGACCCTGTTGATTCCCCAGGGGATATTCACAATAATTTCTGCACAGCCTTCAGAATACTCATAGGTTCATTCCCCTTTTTTTATTAAATAGTTAAGTACAGAGAAGGTACCAAAACACCAGTTCTTCCAGGAAAATGGGGTATTTAAACTGGGTTAGGTTGTGCTATCTTGAAATGCCGGAGTATGATAAGGTTCAGGCATCCACATACTTTTGATAATCTCGTGATTGACGTTAGGTCATCACCAAATTTTTTCCTTTTTTTTATGAAAATTACGGGAAGTTTCATTCAGCACAAGGCAGCCAAACTCACACCGTTGGGTATTCCCTTGGAAGAACGGTAAGCTGGACTCACGATGGATTCTCAGTGATTGTTTGATTCGCTGCAACATCAGAGGGTGGGGGTAGTGGGTGGCATCACAAGGATATACCCGGTCTTTTCCGTGCTGGTGGATCCCCCGCCGTTCGTTACCGTGAGATTCACGGTATACGTTCCAGCCGAAGTATACGTATGCACCGGGTGCTGGACTACAGAACTGTTCCCGTCACCAAACTCCCACAACCACCCGGTCGGTGTACCCGTCGACGTATCGGTAAACCGGATGGACAAAGGTGCCGATCCGGC
>CAZCZK010000027.1:0-19734 GCA_964503195.1 uncultured Methanoregula sp. | reverse complement strand
CATCCCCGTAGATACGATAAGAAAGTTTTTGTACTGATGAAGTCAAGTTCATACGAGTAAAAGGACTTAAAAGGAAATAAAAGAAAATAATTATCCGTTAGCCCATTGGATGGTGTAACCAGATGCGCGTATTTTTCATAGGTTTTGGTCAAGCGGGCGGTAAAATTGTCGATATGTTTATCGAGCAGGACAAGAAGCTCGGGACCAACAGTTTCAGGGGAATTGCCGTAAATACTGCGCGAACCGACCTGATGGGATTAAAACACATCGAGATGAAAGACCGGATCCTCATTGGACAGACCATGGTCAAGGGTCACGGTGTAGGCACTGACAATGTGACGGGTGCCCGCGTCACTGCAGATGAAATCGACAGCATCATCAGCGCCATAGATATGCGGGGTACCCACGATGTGGATGCATTCGTTATCGTTGCCGGTCTCGGTGGCGGTACCGGGTCCGGCGGGTCACCGGTCCTTGCCCGTCACCTCAAGCGGATTTACCGTGAGCCGGTCTATGCCATCGGGATTATCCCGGCGCCGGAAGAGGGGCGCCTGTACTCCTACAATGCAGCGAGAAGCCTGACCACTCTTGTGAATGAATGTGACAACACCTTTATTTTTGACAACAGTGCCTGGAAAAATGAGGGGGAGAGCGTAAAGGGGGCTTTTCACCGCCTGAACAATGAGGTGGTGCGAAGGTTTGGCGTACTGTTCCGTGCGGGGGAAGTGAACAGGATGGGAGTCGGGGAAATGGTAGTCGACTCCAGTGAAATAATCAATACCCTCCGTGGAGGCGGCATCACTTCCGTGGGCTATGCTATCAGCGAAGTGCTGAGCAAGCACTCAAAAAACAAAAGAGGGCTTATCGGGGGGATCAAGAATAAATTCGGCGCCAAGAAGGAAGCGAACGAACAGGTCCTGATGGGGGAAGACCGTACGGCAAAGATCGTGGCGCTTGTACGGCGTGCCATGCTCGGAAGGCTGACCCTTCCCTGTGATTATTCAACCGCAGAGCGTGCGCTGGTACTTGTCGCCGGCCCTCCCGATGAAATGGATCGCAAAGGTGTTGAAAAGGCAAAGAGCTGGGTTGAGGAGAATATTGCCGGTGTTGAAGTGAGGGGCGGAGACTACCCGGTCAGCAGCGAATACGTTGCAGCGGTTGTCATGCTGGCAACCGTGGGGAATGCCCCGAGGATCAAGGAACTTCTCGATATTGCAAAGGAAACAAAAGAAGATGTTATTAAGTCTAAAGAGAAAAAAACCAGTATGTTTGAGGAAGGAATTGACCCCTTATTTGAGTGAGGTTTCCAATGAAGGGACGAACTAAGTGGATTTTAATTGCGGTATTCCTGATGGTATGCATTCAGGCAGTCAGTGCATTCTCTGTGTCATCAATATCAGTGGATCCTTCCGGATCGCTGACTCCGGGAACCCCGGTGATTGTCACATTCAAGGTTGACTTATCAGGAGCCGGTGATGAGACATTTACTTCAGGCAACGAGCTGCAGATGTCCACAGACCTGGATGCGGCAAAATGGACCTATTCTCTTGTCCTCGATGGAATAGACCAGGCACAACCCTCGAACTCGGGGCGTGTACTCACCGTCTCCGGCTGGGTTCTGTCCTATCCATCCAGTGTGGAAGAGTCCCTGAAGGTAACCCTGGAAGGGACCACCCCGTCAGTCTCGCAGACTACCAATAAAACTATGATCAAGGTCGCGGAATATGACAGCCACAGCAATCTCCTCTCCAGCAGCGTTGTCGAACGGACAGCAGTGGTTGTGAATATTGCCGAAGTCCAGTCGAGAGTAACGGAAAAGGAATCCTCCCTTCAGTCATTCCGTTCTCATATCGATGAAAAATCAGCACTGGGTATCGACACAGCTGCTGCCGAGGCAAAATATTCCGAAGCAGACCAGAGGATCAAAACAGCCAAGAGCCTGCCTTCAACCCAGTACGCACAGGCATACAGCAATATCGATGCGGCCCAGACGGCAATAGATGACGGGGAAACTGCTCTTGACCGGGCCTGGGCAGAAAACGAGGTTACCAGTGCACAGATCCCTATCAACAACGTTGATAATATTATTCAGTGGTTCAAAGCCAACAGGAGCACTTCAGATGACACGCAGCTCCCGGCGATTATTGCGAAAAGGGAAGTTGCTGTCAGTTATCTCTCAACGGCCAATGATGAGATAAGTAACGGTAATTATGCACAGGCACGGGTCAAAGCGCAGGATGCGTTCAACAAAGGAAATGAATCCTATACGGATGCCCTTAAGCGGCAGTATGATGTCGAACACGGGGGACTGTTTTCGTGGCTGAAATTACCCACTATCAAACTTCCCGGCGGTATTTTCCTCATAGTCGGTATTGTTGTAGCCGTCCTCGCTGTTGTCGGTTATGTAATTTACCGCAAGCGCTCGCGCTGGGATGAACTCGGATAACCTCCTTCCCTTTTTTTAATCAAACGCTGTTTTTTTCAACCGTATCACGTGTTTTTACTCCGATTCCTTATCGGAGATGTAACCCATCCATCGTCTCCGGTTATGGATGTTATTCCTTTTCAGATACTCAAGAGGATATACTCCCCGGATCACCGCCGACCCCCCACTAAAAAAATGGGGGCTCATGAGGTGGGCTCCTTTTTTGTGCATGAATACCAATACACACTGCATGCAGGTCACCTTTCTTGGCACCAACGGATGGTTTGATACGCTTACCGGCAACACGGTCTCGGTACTCGTCCGGACACGCGACTATGACATCATCTTCGATGCCGGCAACGGGATTGCAAAGGCTGACCGCTACATTTCCCAGGAAAAACCCGTCTATCTCTTTCTCAGCCATTTCCATATCGACCACATCGCAGGTCTCCACACGCTGGTGAAGTTCAGGTTGCGACAAGGCCTGAAGATCTTCTGTATGCCGGGGGGATCCGATCTCCTCCATACGTTCGTTCAGGAGCCCTTCACGGTCCCGCTGGAGAACCTGCCATACCCGGTGCAGGTTATCGAACTTGAGGAGGGGGTCCATCGGATCCCCTTCGCGGTGGAGTGCCGGCCGCTCCTCCATCCGGTCCCCTGCTATGGGTATCGCGTGGATATCGACAACAAGATCATCGCATTCTGCACGGACACCGGTGTCTGCGATAACGCGGTCACCCTTGCACGCGATGCTGATCTCCTCATCACCGAATGCGGGTTAAAGCCCGGGGAGAGCAGCCCGGACTGGCCTCACCTCAATCCCCAGGATGCTATCGGGATTGCGAAGAAAGCCGGTGCAAAACGCCTCGCACTGCTGCATTTCAGCGCAGAGGGCTACAAAAGTCTTGGAGAGCGAAAAGCCGTCCAGGATCAGTTTGAACATAGCTGTCCCGGGCTTCTCGTGACAACCGATGACCTGACAACCGATGTGTAAATGAAGGCGGATTTTAAAAAAATATCGTAGTATTGATTATGGGATTCATGGAAAGTCTCCTCGATTTTTACGTTGCCGAACGGTATCGAAGAGCAGGCGAGCCGGGGAATAAAGGAGCCCGGTTGCAGGCGGTGCACCACCCTGCGGGCAGGCATTACCTCGATCCTTACACCGCAGGATTCGCGGAATATCATTCCGGGCGTGACCGGACTGCCGCAGTTCTGGCATTTCTGGAGGTTTTCTATCCTGAACACCCATCATGCTGAATCTGTCAGGATGAATAATCCTATTAAAGAGTAATAATCACTTAAGACCACCAGAGGCATGTGGGTCTTTGGAGAGATGGGCCTGGGAAAAATTAAAACTGGTAGATCAGCTGACCTTTACCCCGCATTTATTACAGAACTTTTTGCCTTCAGCCAGTGGTGCACCGCACTGGGGACAGAATTTTCTTTTTGGGACTGATTCAGGGCCCGGGAGTGTTGCCGCCGAAGCCGGTGTGGCAGGTATCGCAATAAACGTCGGATCCGAGAGGATCGTATTCATGAGATCCAGCAGTTCACCTGCCGCGATACATTTCACGATAACCTCTTCACCATGGCCTTCCAGATACAGAACATCGTTCACACCTGCCTGGAGTGAAAGGAAGCTCCCGCCCCACATGGTATTGTCCTTGTCAAGTCTGAGGGATTCGAGGACAACGAAACTGTCCATGATCAAAAACCTGCTGGTTACCTCATAGAGCTGGGTGCTGAGCGAGAAACCGGAGCTGTGCTGCAGGACCATGCCTTTTTCAGCCAGACTCATAAGTCCGCGCTCAATCTGTTCCTGTGTTGGCTGGCCGGTCAGGATGATCCGTGACTGAAGGACAAATTCAAGCGACTGGAAATTTTTTTTCGGGTTTTTCACCTGGTCTGTTATCGTGGCGAGGTTAAATGTCGCATTTTGTGGATCAGCACTGTCAGCAAGGCCATGAAGAAGGATTTTTCGTTCAAGATCCATCAGCGCGAAGAGGGCAATCGCCTCATGCTGGGAAAATTCCCCGTTGAAGGTAGTACTGGTAAGGAAACTGTGACCTATATGCTGGTCCATGAGCCTGAATGCCTGATCAATCCCCGAAGGATCTTCGACAACAAGCTTGTTGCCATTATGGAGTAAAGAAACAGGCTCTGAGGAGTCTGTCGGAAAATAGACAAGGAATTCAAAGATTTTTTCCCCGGCACTGAATTTCAGCCGGGCAAAACCCCTTGCCTGTGCCAGTATATCGAAAGCATGACGGTATTCCTGCTTTATGTTACCGGACGCATCCAGAATCCCGGCAGCGCGGAGCCGTGTTTTTGTATCGCCCGGAACCTGGTTCCCGGTCCCTTTTACAAGGGAAACCGGACTTTTCTCACCAGGCAGCATTGCTCCTGCCGCTCCAAGGAGGTCTTCTTCAATCGTGAAAGTAATTTTTTCAGCCATAGTATTGCCACCCGTTCTCTGGTTCATGCATGCCACATCACTCCATCATTTGCCGATGACGTCTTTGATCGCATCGACACCGTAACCCGGCCCCCATCCTTTCAGCCATCCTTTGCCTGCATTTCCGAATGCACGTGCCGCTATCTCGGCCTTGTTTGAACCAAACATCCGCATAGCCAGGGGATCCGGGTTTACTTTGATCTCCTTGTTAAGCCAGTCAACGACCTGACCGGTCTTTCCCCCCGTACCAAGTTTCTCGCCCAGTTTCCCGAATCCCTTGTCAACCAGGGCATCGCCGGCGAGATCAACGCCTGCTTTGATGGCCCCTTTGGCCAGATGCTTTCCATAATTACCTCCCTCAGCCATACCTTCCCCCAACCCTTCTCCCAGGTTTGTTCCCACTTTATAGACCTTGGCAATAGTCTTGCCGGCAGGCCCGGTGACCTGGCTTAAGACATCGATGCTCTTGTCACACCCCCATTTTATCCATTCCAGCTTGTTGACTACGCTGTCAAGATAGCTCCCGTATTCTGACCATCCGGCCGCTTCATCAGCGGCTGCATCCCGCTGCTTACCGATGATATCGCGGCGTTTCTGCTGATCGGGGGTAAGAATTTTCTTTCCCGTAACCGGATCGATCCCCTGGGACATGGCCTTCAGCTTCTTTGCCGCATCAATCGCTGCCTGTGCTGCCGCTGATTCTGCCGCTGCCTTTGCTTTCCACGCAGCAATTTCCGCATCTTTCACCTTCTGATCGGTAAGGAACTTATCATAATCCGGATCGTACAATGTCCCCTCATCCGTAAGCCAGTGCCCGTCAGCCTGGAGGACCGCAGTCCGGGTTACGCCCCGTCCGTCAACAAACGTTGTCTTGTCACCAACAAAGGGTCCCTGCGGGGTATCTGTGGGCCCGGGAGGACCCGGGGGCTGTACACCGGATCCGGCTGCCCCGGTTGCACCCTGCAGGAGTGTCTGGGCGATGATCGGACCGTTGATGAGGGTTGAAAGGATCGTCGCAATGAGACCGGCCATCCCTTCAGCATAACCGTCAGTCCTCAGGCAGTCCTGGGCATTGAGCGGATCACGCTCGCAGTCATCAGCGAGGACGGGAGCTATGACAGACGAGCAGAGCATAATCGTGATTATGACCATGACTGCTCCCGCTGCAGGTCCCTTGTTGGAGATGATACTTCTCACCTGAGGGTCCCGGGTGATGGCATAGGCTGTGAATGTGCCGGCAACAATATTTGCCTGCATCAGCGGGTACTGGCTGATATTAAAAATATTATACAGGATCCATGCGGTCAGGAACGGAGCGGCGATCCCAAGCCCGATCAGGAGTATTTTTGAGATCTTCTTCCGGTGCGGCTGGAGGGGAAGAAGTAACTGGTCGAAATCCGCCCGGAACCACACCAGGATTATCGGGATGCCGATCATCAGGAGCGGGGTGATCAGATCGAATCCTTCCCGGCCGCTCCGGACACTCCCGTACAAAAACCAGAGAATAGCACCCACGATTCCCCCGAGAATGGAAAGGAGGTCCCACCATTTCTGGGGACGTTTTGCAACCGGCACGTTCTTTGATACCTTCCTGAACTCATCTACCGTCATCAGCGAGGATTTGAACTCGTTAAAGTCCTTGGCTGATTTTTGGGAGGAAACGCCTCCCTGCCCGGTTGCCGGTGGCGTTGCTGCCTGCCACGCAGTACCGTTCCAGCAGAGCCAACCTGCCGATGAAGGAGCGGGCTGCCAGATCCTCCCAACGGAATCGGTGACGCGGAGGGTATTGATCGAGGCAGTAAATGCCTCCTGCGTGATCTGTCCCCGGGTTAATTGGCTGGACAAGAGGGTCCTTTTCTGCTCGGCTTCGGTGAAATCCATACTACAAAAACCCCGCTGAAGTACTCGCCTGTGAACCATATCAACGGTTCAATACATTCCGGTTTCACGGTTCCCCTATTTGAGCATATTGTCTTGTTCATCCCAGAAAAATGACAGCCCGGGTATAAAAAGAGAGCAATGCTGAACATATGCGTTTGAAAAGGGATACCCCAAAATTATACTACGTTCGCTCCGCACTCACTGCAGTAATTCAGGCCTGACTTGAACGGTGCCCCGCAATCGGTGCAGAACCTTTTTTGGTGGCCCGGCGCTGGCACCGGCAGCACCAGCCGGGGTTTTTATCCATAGAGACGAATTCGATCTCCAGTCCCTTTCAGGAAAATGAATGATACGAGTGCCTGTTCATGGTACGTCCGGTGAGGTGCTGGTTACGCCCTGTTTGCATCCTTTGCCTCGTGTAACTTCTTGCGTTGCGAGCGCTGATAAAACCGCAGGGATATTTTGAGGCGATATTTGAAGCCTGCTATCCGGAGCCGTTTGCATAGATTGAAGATCTGATGGCGGAACGTTCGACCCGGTTCAGCCCGCTGTTTGTACCGAGCCAGAAGGTGCCATCAGCGTCCTGCGCCAGGACCTTCACTTCGTAACCCGCAAGACCGTCTTTTTCAGTCAGTATCTCCCATGAACCGGGTGTCCCGACGGCTACCCCGTCATACTCTGAACCGATCCATAGCCTGCCGACAGCGTCTTCAAACACTGATCGCGTAGACTCGCCGGCCAACCCGTCCCGGGTAGTCAGGTTCGTCCATTTCCCGCCGGAATACCAGGCTGCTCCCCCATGACGGGAAAAACCGGCCGCCACCCATATGGTTCCGTCACGTGCCTGGGTTATGCCCCGGACTGAAAGGTGCGGCAGGCCATCATTGATGGTAAATGATGACCAGGATTTTCCGATCAGCCGGTACAGTCCGCCACGGGTTGGCTGGCCGCAGCCAACCCAGAGGCTGCCGTTGCGGTCTTCGAGCAGGACATCGGCGGATGCGATGGTGGGGGCACCCGGTCCAAGAATGCTCGCCCAGCTGCCGTCCCGGTATGAAAGGATATCAGTATCTGTACCGACAACGACCGTCCCGTCACCTCTCTGGGTGATGCTGAGCACCTTTGAGAAGGGGACTTTCGGGGCAGGCGCAATAACCTCCCACGAGCCATTCCGGAAACGCGCAAGCCCGCCATCATGTCCAACCCATATCCATCCGTCACGGTCATGGAAGATCTGACGCACATACCCAAAGGAAAGTGCAGGTGCCGGTGTCCTGATCTGTGATCCCGTCCGACGGTCGATGATAATCACCCCGTCTTTTCCTCCGGTCCAGACGGTGTCGTTTGCGATGATAAGCGTTGAAACTTCATGCGGGGGGCGGATGATCTGCCAACCCGGCGGGGCGGACTGGACCTGGACGAAACCGACCAGGTACTGGAGAACGATCACAATACCGGCAATGATCAGCACCCCCGCGACAAGCTGAATGGCAGCACCCAGATACCCCCCCAACTGGTTTTCCGGCATCAGATCCCGTCACTGCAGATAGTCCCGTTTTCAAACCGGATGGTAATACCGGCGATGGTTTCTGCTTCGTATTCATCATGGGTAACGTATATCATGCTTGATCCTGACTCCTGTACCGATTCCATGATAAGCATGAGCAGGTCCTCGCGGAGCGGGCGATCGAGATTGGTGAGTGGTTCATCAAAGAGCAGGATAGCAGGTCGCGGGGCAAGGGCCCGGGCAAGCGCGACCCTGCGTGCCTCCCCTCCCGATAGTTGATCCGGATACCGGTCAGCGAGTGGCAGGATCAGCATGCGCTCCATGAGGTGATGGGTGCGCTGCTCCTGTTCCTCCCGGGGTAAATTTCCAAGGGCGAACTGTACATTTTCTGTAACAGTCATATGCGGCCACAGGGCCCCGCTCTGGAAGACAAACCCGATCGAACGCTCTGAAGGGGGGACCATGCAGGTATGGCTGCTCACGAGCCTGCCATCCAGGGTAATGGTGCCGGAATCCGGAATCTCAAGGCCGGCGATCAGCCGGAGGAGCGTCGTCTTCCCGCTGCCGGATGGCCCGAGGAGCGCGACCTGTACATGGTCTGGAAGGGCAAGCGATACCCTGTCCACTGCGCGGTGGGAACCGAAGGTTTTTGAGATATTTTCAATGTCGATCATGAATCACCGTTCAGATTCTCTATCAGCATCATAGGGGTTACGGCAGATGAAACGGAGAGCAAGCAGAGTGCCGGCACATACAAGCAGTGTCAGAAGGGTGACCATCAGACACAAGCCTGCGACATCAGATGATGATCCGTAATGCAGGTAATTGTAGATGCGCATCGTAATCGTGGCATGCCCCGGAGGAGCAACGATCAGGGTGGCACCAAGTTCCGCGAGCGTGAGAGCGGCCAGGATGCCTGCTGACACGATGAGCCCCGGGGCAAACAGGGGGAGATGGATACGGGTCAAGGCATCGGTCCTGCTCGGGGAAAAGACTGATGCTGCATCAAAAAGGAGCGGATCGATAAACCTCATCTGGATGAAGAGGATGATGGTCGCAAAGGGGGCAAATTTTGTAACGGATACGATGGACGGCATAATGAGTGCCGGGTAAATGGCGGAGAGGACCGGAAGGTTTCCCATCGTGATCATACCGATCCCGATCAGGGGAGCCGGAACAGCAAGCGGGATAAGGACGATTACCCACGCCACTGCCCCAGGGAGACCGGGTTTTTTCAGTTCCTGTGCGGCCGCGAGAGCAAGTGGCAGGGAGATAAGAATTACCAGTACTGCCGTGAGCAGGCTGTAAACCAGTTCGTTTTCAGCCATGCGGACGGATGTGACAAACGTATCCGGGCTCCCGACAGCGAGGATGAGGCCGGAGAAGAGGACAAAGATCTGAATTCCGAGGAGAATTGCGGCAGTCGTCTGAAATAAACGGAACCAGAGGGGAAAGACCGGCGGGTTGCCGAACCTTCCCAGGAACCAGGTGGGTGTCTGGGCCAGCGTGCGAATGCCCGACCTGCACGCGATCATGACGATGAGGGTGACCAGCAGGAGTGGCAGGGCATAGAGGAATGCCTGTGCTGCGCTGTTGGAGGCACTGAACTGTGCAAAGATATCCAGTGCGTACACATCAGCACCGAAAAGCGATGGTACCGAATAGTCCGTGCAGCAGATCAGGAAGACAAAGCCGAACGCAGCACCAAGAGCCGGGGTGGCAAGCGGGAGCATGATGGACCGGAAAACTGACAGGTCGGAACGTACGAGCCGGCCTGCATCGACCAGACGGATATCAATGGATGCAAACGCGACCCATGTCAGGAGGAGAGAAAGCGGGAGAAGTGCCATCAGTTCGACCCAGAAGCTGATCAGCCACCCGGTCGTAGGAAGGCCGGGAAGGACATTACCTGCTACGTGTATCACTTCCGACCACGTCAGCGCGTGGATATACGGAGGTATCCCGGCAAGGGAGAGCAGCAGGAGCAGAACGGCATAGAGCAGTTTTCCGGGAAGTCTGTACATTACTGATATGAATAGTATGCCGATGACTACCCCGGCACCGGCAACAGCTCCGGCAAGTCCGATACTTGCAATAAGAAGGCCGGTCCTTCTCGGGGAGAGGAACAGGGGGGTTACGAGGTCGGCAGACCCCGTCATGAATGTATGGAGAAGGTCAAACAAAAGACCAATGAGGGGACTGAGCAGCAGGAGGAAAAACATGGTTGTCGCGAAGGTAATTACCACTGTTTCCAGGGTACGTCCGGTGCGGAACCGGTGGAGAGAGAAGGGAACTGCCATGGCGATTCTGTGATCTCTTAACGGATAAATATCCCAATAAGGTCTTCCTGTGCGGGCTGAAGGGCGTCATAGGTTTCCTGGTACGTGACCGGGATTGTTTTTATCCCGGTGCCATTGATGCACGGGGAGCCGGGGACATCACGCACGGGGATCTGGATCCAGCCGGAAGTGACCATGGCGGATTCCCGCTTTTTATCCAGCAGATAGTCCATGAAAACTTTTGCTTCCTCCTGGTGGGGTGCACCTGCGATCAGGGCGACGGTATTCGGTATCACAAGCGTTCCCATCTCTCCTTCTGCCTGGTCCGGGATGACAATGGTCACATTCTTCCCGTTTTCTATGGCTCCGCAGGCATCATCGGTGTCCGTCAGGCCAAAGGCAAGCCGGCCGTCTGCAACCAGGTCCCGTACTACGGAGTTACCATCAACAATCCTCACGTTCCTGGTGTTCACTGAGGAATAAAATGCGCGTGCCTTCTCCTTCCCGAGGTAACTATATAACGCGGCGGCCTGGGTTGCGGCTGTGCCAAACATCGGGTATGGCATACAGATAGTCTTACCGGGGTATTTGTCATCCAGCATATCGTATAAGGAGTGCGGGTACTGCGACGGCAGGAGCAGATCGGTATTGACAATGAAGATCCGTGCACGACCACCAAAACCGGTCCAGTAGCCTTCAGCGTCTTTGAACTGGGCAGGGATATCAATGGCTGACAGAGACAGGTAGGGTGCCAGAACACTCTTGTTTTTCAGGACAATCGTCTGGCTGAATTCACCGCTCCAGAACACATCAGCCTGCGGGCGGGTTTTTTCTGCAATGAGACGGTTGACGAGCCCGGTGGTTTTTGTTGCCTCCACATCATAGACAGGCATGACGCGGATACCGCTCTCGTTCTCGAATGCACGAAAGATCGGTTCAGAAAAGAACTGGTCTACCGATGTGTAAACCACAACCGTCTTTCTTTCATCTCCATGCTGGGTACACAGAGCCACAGTAGCCATGGCTGTCAGAATAACAGCGGTAATTACGAAAATTTTCAGGTTCCTTTCAGACATGGACGATCACAAGGTATACCGTATGTAGGAATCATCTGTCAACATTTTTAAAAAAACATCCGTTTCTTTCTTTATTCCGCAAACCTCGTTGCTATTCTTCTGTACATATGAGGTTGACCCCCACTCTCCCAAAACGGGTGAGGCAGCCCCTGGGGTGCCCCGCTGACCCCTTTTCTTCGAAGGATCTCGCTCAGCCGTCCGGGTGATCGTCGCCTTGTAGACGCCCGGGCGGCGGGGGCAAAAAGCACACCGTGCTGGAGCCCTCAGGAGCGATCAGGAGGGGAAAACCGGCTACGATACATTCGTCGCAAGAAGAGGACTATATCCATACGTTATTCAAGGGGGAACAGTTTCGGCCCCTTCATGGAGATCGGTATAAGAACACAACCGATTGGGGAGGACGACCGAACATCAATGATATCCTGGATATCAGGATACTTGTCCTTTCAGTTGGTGCATGGTGTATCCGGTCCTGAACTTGAGCGCAAGGCAAACGACAAGATCTCGTGTCTGAAATTTCTGCGGTCATTCCCGAAAAAACCCGATTCTGGGAGGACCTCCGTCGTCAGGAGAATGTCCTGGGACTGAAGATTAAAAAAGGTACGATCCAGGATGCTGCCTTCATCACGGCAGATCCTGGCGATACCCCGGCGGATAAGCTCCGTGGAGTCCAGGCACGGACACGGATCCTCTACAAATTATTCGTTGATTTTCTTCAGTAACCACGCCATGTTGGCGCCAAGCACCCGCATGGTCATACTCCCTTCCTCATCGGTCTCCACATCGCCGGGTGCAAGCCCTATCCCGATATTCCAGTACGAGGAGCCGGGAACAATCATCTGGCTGATGAAGAAGAAATGGTTCATCGTGTCAAATGCATGGATAGCCCCGGCACGGCGGACAGCAACCACCGATGCCCCGACCTTGCGCCGGAACATGTCCTGGTTTGCCTTTGCCACGAACCCGGCCCGGTCGATCAGGGCTTTCATCTCGGTGGATACATCAGAGAAATACGTGGGTGATGCAAGGATGATGCCATCAGCTTCGAGCATCTTTTCGATACAGTCGTTGAGGATATCCCCCTTGACCACGCACCTCTTGTCCTGATTGGTAAAACATTTACCACAGGCAGTACATCCCCGGATCTTCTTACCGGACAGCTGAACAAGCTCTGTTCTGATCCCCTCTTTTTTCAGTTCCTCAAAAACCGTATTGACGAGGATGGCGGTATTGCCGTCCTTGCGTGCACTGCCATTGAATGCCACGACTCTCATGATACACCTGTAGATCTGATATTTAGTATTCCGGTATATGAAAGGGGGTGCCAGGAAACGACCGTTCTCAGTGCGCCACCTTATGAGCTCGTACACCAAATGGTGGTGCGATATGAATTCCAGAATCCAGTTTTCCGATTTTAACCTGTCAAAGGAAGTCGGAAAAGCAATAGAAGACATGGGCTTTGAAGAGCCCTCACCCATCCAGGCACTCGCCATTCCTCTCATCCAGGCCGGGCGCGATGTTACTGCCCAGGCACAGACCGGTACCGGCAAGACTGCCGCGTTCGGGATCCCCATCATTGAAAAGATCGACCCTTCAAGACGTGTTGCACAGGCAATCGTGCTCTGTCCGACCCGCGAACTTGCCATCCAGATTGCAGAAGAGTTCTCAAACCTCCTCGCACATATGCCCCGGATCGTGGTGCTTCCGGTATATGGTGGCCAGCCGATCGACCGCCAGCTGCGTGCACTCCACCATGGCGTCCACATCGTGATCGGGACTCCGGGACGTGTCATGGACCATCTCGAGCGCCGCACGCTCGCACTTGACGATGTTGCAACTGTTGTGCTTGACGAAGCCGACCAGATGCTCGACATGGGATTCCGTGATGATATCGAATGGATCTTAAAGAAAGTCCCTCAGAACCGGCAGACCCTGCTCTTTTCGGCTACGATGCCGCAACCGATCATCGACATCTCGAAACGGTTCCAGAACAAACCGGAGTTTGTCCGGGTCCAGTATGCCGAGCTGACCGTTCCCCTGACCGAACAGTCCTATATCGAAGTCAAGGACCGGGAGAAACTCGACGTACTCTGCCGGGTCATTGATCTCTGGGATCCCCAGCTTGCAATCATCTTCTGCAACACCAAGCGCCGGGCAGAGGAGCTTGCCGGAAAGGTCAAGGCCCGGGGATACCGTGCCGAGGAACTCCATGGCGATATGAAACAGTCGCAGCGCGACCGGGTGATGGGTGGGTTCCGTAAGGGACAGATCGATATCCTGATTGCAACCGATGTCGCTGCCCGCGGGATCGACGTAGAAGATGTCGATATGGTCATAAACTTCGACGTCCCGCAGGATGTTGAATATTATGTCCACCGGATTGGCCGGACCGGCCGGGCAGGCAAGACCGGCAAGGCGGTCACTTTTGTCGCGCCCCGGGACTTTACAAAACTCCGTGAGATCGAGCATTATGCAAAGGTGAAGATCCAGAAGGTCCCGATTCCCACGCAGAGCGATGTGGCCAAGACCCGGACCCTCTCGATGCTTGAGAAAGTGAGAACAACGATCGGCGAGGGGGGTCTTGAAGCCTATACCCGGATCATAGAGGAGGAGACTGAAGGGGATCTCACCTCGGTCGAGATCGCGGCTGCACTCTTAAAGATCCAGATGGAGCAGGGCAGTGTGGAACCCGTGGAGAAGAAAGATGAGATCGCTTTTGAAGATACCGGTGCCGAAGTGGGCATGGTCCGGTTCTTCCTTGGCGTTGGCAGGGAGCACAAGGTCCAGCCCAAGGACATCGTCGGCGCGATTGCCGGTGAGACCGGCATCCCCGGAAAAGCCATCGGTGCAATCCGTATCCTTGATTCATACTCATTTGTCGAGATCCCAAAGGAATACGCATCAGAGGTGTACACTATCATGAAAGAGCGGACGATACGCAACCAGCCGACGAAGATCGAACCTGCGCAGGGGCAGGGGCGGCGGGCATAGCTGCGAGTTTCAGCTCCCCCATAAACCTCTTATATTTACCGCGGGCATCTTCTGTGCATGAATGCACGATATGTTATTGGTGTTTTCCTGGTGCTGCTAAGCCTGCTTATCACCGCAGGGTGCACGCAGACACCAGCGCCGCCAACCCCGGCATCAACAGCGGTTGAGACCACAGCAACAGTAGTGCCTACACCTGTTCCGACAACAGCGTCCCTGACCCCCGGGCCCACACAGACGCTCCCGGAGGTCTGGGCGCTCGAAGTGCAGGCTTATGGCAACGGCGAGGCTATCAATCCCCGGATCATCGTCAGTTGCCAGGGGGGAAAAGGACTGAACTTTATCCAGCAGATCGATGTAAAAGTTACCCGGGCAGATGGTGTTGTGGAAACCGAGATAATTTCCAAACCTCTCTATAAAGGAAAAGAAGTATCCTTACCGATAACCTCTCAGATGGGAAACGTGAACAGAGTTGAGATCTGGGCAACAACACCCCAGGGGGATAAAGTTAAAATTTTCGATGATTACGTTCCATTCCGGACGTATAACTAACTTTTTTTTTATTGAGAGCTTTCTTCAGGCCGCCAGGACAGTACACAATACCACTCAGTCATCGGGAATCCGTATGGTCTTCCTGGTCACAGGAGTAGGTGATGATCCTTTATTTCGTTTGAGCCCCGAAACGGGAATTTATCGTCTCAGATGACGCAAACTATGGATACTGCCAGATATCCTGGTAGAGGTACGGGTGGTTTCTGTTTCCCTGATTCCGATCGCTTCAAGGATTGCCGCCAAAGAGCGCGAATTATCCATGCTCCTTGCATACCCGCAGGAACGGCTTGCAGCAATTATTCAGGAAGTCGGGTTCCGCTGTGACCTCTGCAGCAGGTGCTGCACCCGGGCATTTAACGGGCATGTATTCCTCCTTGACCGTGATGTTGCAACAGCAAGGGAACTTGATCCTGAATCGGTTGAACCCGCTCCGTACCCGGAGTTTTGCGACCAGAACGGGACATTCTATGTATCCGGGTTTGCACTCAAAGCAAAGGACGATGATTGCGGGTCCTGCTATTTTCTGGAGAATAACCGGTGCAGGATATACGACCAGCGGTTTTCCATCTGTCGCGTTTACCCGTACATGCTTCACCGGGAACCTGATGAACGGGGGAAGGTAGAGTGGCGCCAGATTGCCGGTCTGGATGAACACGGGGAGTACCATACCGAGCTTTCCAGGAGTCACTGCCAAATGGCAGCTGCAGAAACCCGGGAATATGAAGTTGCCTGCATCAGACAGGAGATTTCATTTCTTGTCTCTATACAGGATTACTTTTCCAGAAATCAGCTGAGGCATGTCCAGAAAATCCATGATGACCGCATGCGGGCATTTGCCAGCGGAGAGGGGATCCGCATCATGGTTTTCTGCAACGGCCGGCTGGAAGAGCATAAAATGCGTAAAGAAAGGTAATACTTAAGATTTTATTAAGAATACCGTGAATACCCATCCGTGTTGCGGAATTTGGATCCATGATTACAGGTGATTTGAGCGGATATGCCATCATTTCCACTCCAAATCTTCGGTTCAGCGGTGAAAGAGAACAAGAGGATCAAAACGTAAAAACCACCTGATATTCCAATCTGGGTTATCATTGAGGGTTTTCCAGTGGAAAGAAAGGGGTATAATAATATTCTCAATCAGCCGGATTGACGTAAGAAGCCTGATTAAAATACCTAAACCCGGAATGCCGTCATTTTTCACCGGGTTTATTATTGCACGGTTCTGAGAATCTGTTGAACAGGACCACCGAAAATCCCTGCATGGTGCGAATATATCCGGTTGGACTGTTCATGAACCAGAGGGACTTACAACGCGATACAGAATAAAAATCGCGATCCCCAGAAAAAAAAGATGAATCCCCAGCGCATAAAAACCCAATGGGTTTAATCATGACCGAAATACCAGGCGGTCTTCCATCATATATCCTCAGGAAGGAAGCATTTCTCTCTTGTTGGCAAAACCCTGAAGGAGGAAATTTATTTCCGGGCACCGGTCCTCGTCACTTTTTTAGAGGGTTTGATCGGACTGGGAGGGTTTGTATGGGCGGGCAACTCGTCACCATGGGGATTGGAGTGGGGGGTATGTCGTGAAGCAAGGGCAGGTTTTGGGATTGTCTTATGCTTCTTGTGCGGCAGAGAATTTTCCACGGGATGATGACGGGCGTCATCCCGGTGTCGATCCCGATCCATGCTCGGCCCGGCTTTCACGGTTGTTTTCTGAATGGCCTTTTTTGGCGAGGCTTGTCTGGGAGACATACCCAGTATTCTGCTTTCAGAATATATAACCAACTGATGCCGGGGACAGGAACCCATGGTCACCCAGCCCCGGGCAACCGGTATTTCACGAGGATAACCAGAGGGACGAAACGATGGGCCTCCGAGAAAAGATTTGTATCGCGATGCACAATATCGACATACACAGATTTGACAGAGGGACAATTATTCCAAGAACAAGTACATCGGCAAAATCAGGAAATGTGGCAGGGGCGGAAACTGAGACGGATCTCAGGGCGCAGCAGGCGGCTCTCGAACTGGAGAAGAAAAAACTGGAACTCGAAAAAGAGCATGCAACACTGCAATCCGCAATCGATACACAGAAAGCGGAGGCCGAACGCGACCTGCTCAGGGCTGCCCTTGAGCGGGAGCGTGTGCAGGCTGCAAGCACTCTTGAGCAGCTGAAGATGCAGGGTGAATTATTTGCAAAGCTTCTCCATGGGCCTGCAGCAAAACCTCAGGAAGGCCTGACCGGGTCCGATGCGAATGCCGGGTACGTCCCCGAGATTATCGGCTATCATGCATTAAAACGCGTATCCACAGATATCACGAGGGGTCTCAGTACCGTTGTTGGACTGGGAAATGATGTCCGGATCATGATCGTGGACAGGCTGGATTATGCAACGGGGGATATTCCCTATATCGAGATAACCTCACAGTTATCGGTATTCGAAGTGCGCTGCAGGAAACAGATAGCAACAAACAAGGAACTCGCTGATCTCCTCATGCACAAGGAAGATCTGGCAGATGACGAGAAAACACCCGCAGCAAAATCCAGCGCAACACGGCTTGCACCCCTTGCAGCATCACCCTTTTTCCTCCCTGCAATCACCACCGCTGTCAACGCCCTTCCTTCTGTTAGAGGTGTCATCGGCACCGCTGCCGACATTGCAGGTTCCTGTAGACCAGAGGATTCCTCCCGAGGCCGGGAAGTTTCCTTAAAGACCGAGGGCCTCATCGCTGCAGTAGCGGGATCTCTTAAGTCTGAGAAACGGTATATATATATTTATAATTTCTATTCAATGGACACAACCGGTCCCCAGTCCAAGCTGATGAATATGTATGCCGGTGTCCTCGACTGTTCAAGCCGGCTCGCACAATCACAAAACAGGTTACTGTACTTCATCAGCAAAAAAACCGTCCTCCTGGCAGAACTGAAGCTGTCCTTAAAAAAACTCGAAGAGGGGAAGCCAGCAACCGGGGGAGAACAGGAGATTGTGGCCCTTAAAGAAGGGATACGACAGGGGACTGCATGGCTTGACCGGGCAAATATGGAAGTCCTGTCCTCGGATGCAATTCATACGGAACTGGGTATCCTGGTAAAGAATATGACTATGACCGATGCGGCGCAGCCGGTTTCCAGACTGGCGCAGGCAGTTTTCCGGGAAAAAGTCCATGAACTTGGGATAACCCACCTGCTGTATCTGGGGGTTCTTTCGAGCGGTGGGGCGTCGGTGACCCGGAAATGGCTCCTGGGAACGGGAATCACCAGTTATCTGGGAGGGGCGGTTGTCAGCTACGTGCTCTCACGGGTGGAGGGAGATGTTCTTGCCTCTGAAATCCTGCCCGTCCTGTACAGTTTCGGATTTGATCCGGCAGACCAGCGGCATTCTCCGTTGAAACAGATCAGGTTCGAGAAACAGGAACCAAAGAAGTAAGCGTAACCATGCTTTTTTTTGCATGGAAGAAATTGTTCAGGGAGGACGGACGCTCCCGGGACTTCTCCAGCGTCAATCAGGCAATCCCCCTGTTGCGATAAAGATACAGGGTATAGTCCCATTTGAACTACCAGAATTATTCTGTAATCACGACTGAAAAAATGTTGAAATAAAATTCCCATAACGTCACCGAAAAAAAGTTCAAAGTATCCCAGGCAGAATTTCTTTTTTCCAGGAACCACGTTCATATTCTTCGGTAAATACGAGGGTGACCCCCTTTGCTTCGAAGGTTCTCGGTCAGCCGTTTAAGTGACCATCCGCATGTGGGGGATGCCCGAGGGGCGGGGGCAAAAAGCACAAAGTGCTGGAGCCCCCGGGAGCCATCATGATGGGAACGGTTATGATACATTCATCGCCAGAATGGGACTACCCCCAAGATGTAACACCTGTAATCTCACAGGGATTATCGCAAGAGGTCGGTATCATAGCAAGCGAAAGCGGGTTTTCCGCACGATTGTGTATACCAGCCCGTTTTCTGTTCCTGCCATTCTTAGTGACACAGGAACAGGCCAGATCCTGCCAGAGTTTTTATCCCGGCAAATGAATCTCTTTTGAGATACCATGAAAAAACCCCGCTTTGTCGATCTGAAAGCCGTCGCAGTATTGGCGATGGAAAAGTATGGTTTCAAGCCCCGGTTTCCGGAACCCGTTATGAAAGAAGTCAATGCACTCACCGACAAAGTGCCATCTTACAAGGAACAGTCGATACAGGATCTCCGCTCACTTCTCTGGTCGTCCATCGATAATAGCGATTCTATGGATCTCGACCAGCTGGAATACTGCGAGCGCGGGCCGGGCGGGGAGTTCCGGGTCATGGTTGCGGTAGCCGATGTCGATATCTATGTCCCAAAAAGATCCCAGGCCGACCGGTATGCCGCCCATAACGGGACCTCAGTCTATACCGGCGTCGTAACCTTTCCCATGCTGCCGGACCAACTTTCAAAAAATATCTCCTCTCTCCTGCCGGACCAGGACCGCCTCGCCATGATAGCCAGCTATACTATCCTCCCCGACGGGAGTATCCTCCCGGGGGAGGTGTTCCGCGCCATCGTGCGCAACAAGGCAAAACTCGTG
>CAZCZK010000026.1:0-20259 GCA_964503195.1 uncultured Methanoregula sp. | reverse complement strand
GCGAGTAGGAGTTGAGCCAGTTGATGGCCGGGAAGTGCCGGCGCTGGGAGAGCTTGGCATCCAGTGCCCAGAAGACCTTGACAATACGCAGGGTGTTCTGGGTGACCGGCTCGGAGAAGTCACCACCGGGCGGTGAGACCGCACCGATAACCGAGACCGAACCGGAATTACCGTTCAGGGTCTCGACAAGACCGGCACGCTCGTAGAACTCCGAGAGCCGGGCTGCGAGGTAGGCCGGGTACCCTTCTTCACCGGGCATCTCTTCCAGGCGGGATGAGATCTCACGCATGGCTTCAGCCCAGCGTGAAGTAGAATCTGCCATCAGGGAAACATCGTATCCCATATCACGGAAGTATTCCGCGATGGTGATACCGGTGTACACCGATGCTTCACGGGCTGCCACCGGCATGTTGGACGTGTTTGCAATGAGCACCGTCCGCTCCATGAGCGGCTTTCCTGATTTCGGGTCCTCGAGGTGCGGGAACTCCGTAAGAACTTCTCGGCATCCGACCACTTGGCCAGCTGATGCTGGGTGACGGTCTTGCCGCTCCCGAATGGGCCGGGAATGGCAGCGGTGCCGCCTTTCGCTATCGGGAAGAGACCGTCGAGGATACGCTGCCCGGTGATCAGGGGAATCGTCGGGTTCTTCTTCTCCTTCACGGGGCGGGGGACACGGACCGGCCAGCGCTGGATCATCGGGTACTCGCGACCGTCTTCAAGAACGCAGATAGTCTCGTCAACCGTGAAGTCGCCGCTTTTGATGATCTTGACCGTCCCCGGCTTGGCATTGGGGGGAAGCATGACCCGGTGGACGATGTTGGTCTCCTGCACCTCCCCAAGAACGGTGCCCGGTTCAATCTTCTGGCCGGTCTTGACGACCGGTTTGAACGTCCACTTCTTCTCATGGGAGAGCCCTGGTGCCGTGACTCCGCGCTCGATGAAGTTGCCCATCTTGTCAACGAGCACCGCGAGCGGGCGCTGGATACCATCGTAGATACTGGTCAGGAGGCCCGGACCGAGTTCCGCGGCAAGCGAGAGCCCGGTGTTGGAGACCGGCTCACCCGGGCGGATACCGGAGGTATCCTCATACACCTGGATGATGACTTTGTCGCCCTCGATTTTGATGACTTCTCCCATCAGCGCTTCTTTGCCGACCTTCACCACATCGTACATGTGGGCGTCAAGGTTGACTGCCGTAACGACAGGGCCGGCGATCCTTTTGAGGACCCCTTGTTTGGTTTCTTTGGTCTTGTTCTCTTTTACTTCCACAGATCAACACCCACCGATCTCTTGATTCTCTCCCGCATGGAGAGCCCTCCTTCTTCAGCACCAATCGCTATCACGGTTGGCCTCACAGAGTTTTCCAGGGTTGTCCGAAGTTTGCGGGGGATCTTCTCCATATCGCTGCTCCTGAGGACGAGGATACCGACATTGGTGTCCTGAAGCACGCTGGTGATATGCTCGGTCAGTTTCTCATCGTTCTCCGCTGCGTAGGTCTTATGGATACCTGCGAGCCGGAACCCAAGGATAAACTCGCTGTTGCCGATTACTGCGATCTCCATTTATATCACCAGGGCTCCTGCAATTTTTTCCGGGGGGAGATTCGACTCCTTGCCCCGTGCCAGTGCCCGGAGGTTGAAGACCTCGTACTTCTTCTTTTCCAGATAGACAAGGATCGGGTGAATGGAGATGGGATGACGCTTACTCATCCGCTCCATCAGGTCGAGCTGGACGCGGGTGAGCCGTATCTCGACATCATGCATTGTTTTTTCACCCCGCAATTCTTCGAGAAGCGTCAGTAATTCCTTGTGCCGTATCTTTGTCTTGAGCTGGTCGATAAACTCATTCCGATCACGGATGCCGTTCAGGCTGGTGAAATCTGATGCGGACAGAACCCCTCCGCTGATGAACATCTCCCGTGCATCTTCTGCAAAGCCGTCCGCGTGCAGCCGGAAGAGGGTCTTGACATTCTTGATATCGATCTCAAGCCTGATGAATTCAAGGAAGAGATCGCCCCCCTTGATCCCGCTCTCGGCCTCCGCGATGATATCCTGATAAAACTGCTTGTACAGGGCGTTTTCCAGCCGCGAGAACGATCCGCTTTCCTTTGCCAGCGGGTATTCGCGGGTAAAGACCGCAGGATACATATGGTACCCTTTAAGTGACTCGACAATCTTGTCTGTACTGTCCTCTGCCAGGAGGCGGTCAAGGATTGCCCGGTCAAGACTCCCGGCAGGAATAAGGACCTCTTTGATCTTGCCTGTTTTTTCTCCCTGCATCTTGCCCCGGAGGAGGGTGAGTACGTTCTGGATATCCCAGCGCCTCAGGTACGCCTGGGTAAACTGTTTCAGGGTACCCGGGGTTATCTCCAGTATCTTCTGGTACTCTTTGGCCAGGTTCCAGGACAGGGCTACCTCGATTAAATCTATTCCCTTAAAAGTCGCTCCCAGCTCATCGATCTCCTGTTTGTAATCGGTCTCCCCGATGAAACGGGTGATCTCGGGAAGGCTCATGTTGAGCATCCGCATATACTCCTCCCGCGGGAGAAGGGTTGTCTTTCTCACCCGCATCCGTGTACATACGTAAATGTAGGGCGCTGAGATACCACTCACCTCAACCATACGTTTACCTCCTTACCCGAACAGGATATCAGATGCATCTTTCAACCCGGTTTCCCATACTTTTGCCAGGAATGTGCGATAACTGTAATCGATCTGCAGTGCGCCCTTCTCACCCTCGATGAGGATACCCCCATCAATATCGACAGGTTCCCCCACGGTGAATTTTGAAAATTCCGCATTCTCGGCGATAAGGGCCTTGGTGGTTGCCAGATCGCGGGCATTGCAGAAGATCTTCCCGTTCGGGATCTCCTTCTTTGCGTCTTTCAGGAGGGTCCTGATGGCCTCACGGTGGAAACTGTCAGGGAGTGAAGCAACTTCCGATCTCGTCGCCTCATAGACCTGGTCGAGGAGCGCCTTCTGGGTATTGAGAAGCTCGCGTTTGACCAGCAGGTTTGCGGCGGAAACGTCCTGGCTTACGATATGGGATGTCTGTTTTGTGACCTCCGCGTCTGTTGTAAGCTTGATCGTTTCGGACCGCTTTGCTGCTACAGTCAGGATCTGGTCTGTATCGGATTTGGCCTCGGCATGGAGTCTCTCCGCTTCAGCCCTCCCTTTCTCCCTGATCTCCTTCACGAGCGTTTTCAAGCCAATATTTCCATCCGTGCCGGTATGGATCTCCTGGCCGCAATTGGGGCAGACCTCATGCTCTTTTACTTCCGGTCCCATTGTCTTCCCCGCTTATACGAATAAGAGCAGGAGAGCGACAACCAGGCCGAAGATAACGATGGTTTCCGGAATGACGGTATAGATCAGTGCGAGACCGAACATATCCTTGTTTTCAGCGGTTGCTCCCACTGCTGCAGAACCGATTGCCATCTCTGCAACACCGGCACCGATACCCGTGAGACCGACGGCAATACCTGCGCCAAGTGCCTTCATTCCTAACTGCGATGCTTTGATCTGTTCAATGGTCATTCCAACATCTACTGCTGCTACTACTGTTTCTGCTGCCATAATTTATTCCTCCGTAAATCTGCGTTTCATTCCGAACGGAACGTACTTCTTGCCTCCACCTTTGTAGAACTTGGTGAAGAATTCAACATAATGCAACCTGATTGAGTGGATCCCTCCACCCATGATTCCCAGCACGGTGTTGAGTACATGCCCCAGAAGGAACACAACCAGTCCGGCAAGGATGATGATGATACCAAAGGGTGAAAAATTTTCAAGCTGTGGCTGAATGAACATGCCAATAGAAATGAAATTGACGACCATCGCGATCGCTACCGAAGAAAAACCAACGGCAACGATACGGGTATAGGATAATACATGCGAGATAATCCCCGGGAGTTCTATGACTTCAAGCACCGAGTCGTAGGCTATCAGAAGAACCCCCAGAACTGCGAGCACTGCTCCGGCAATTCCCCCGTAATTGATAATGGAGACCACCGTGGGGAGACCGGTCAGGTCGGGCATAAGCGGTAATGGTGCAATGGACCAGATAGCAATCAGCACACCCCACATGACCGCAATCCAGCCAAAATTTGCCAGCATCGCTTTTGTCCGGTGATTCCCATGGTCCTGGTGTGCATGGTTGATAATGGCAAGGATACGCCCGAGCGTGATATGCAGAACACCGATCCAGATGGACAGCATCAGCAGCTGCGGGATCATCGGACCGTGTGAGGCCGCAGCCTCACCTTCTGCAGCTTCTGCCATCAGGTGACGGGAAAACAGGACCGGTTTCAGGCCGGGAATGGCAAAGCCAAGGAACTCGCTGTAGAGCAGCCCGAAGATAATACTGGAGATACTCGCATTTCTGAGCACGTCAAGCAGATACCGGCCATCTTCACCCTTGAAGAACTTCCGGAGCCCGAATGCCATTGCCAGGAGAACCAGCCCGTATCCGACATCCCCGAGAATCAACCCAAAGAACAGGGGGAACACAATCGAGAGCATCAGGGTGGGATCGACCTCAGTATACTTCGGCCGGGAATAGACATCCATAAGCACCTGGGACGGTTTTGCAAAGTCCGGGTTGTTATATTCCACCGGTACGGTGTCATGCTCAAGGTCAGTCGGAACGACCGTGACAAATACCTTGCCATCGGTCACATAGACGAGGGAGTTTGTCACAGCCGCGACCTTGTCCGACGGCACCCACCCTTCTGCAACGAACGTCTGCTTCGTGGTCGCAAAGCGGAGCGGGGCCTCGGTCTGATCGACTTCTGCTTTCAGGAGTTCATCGCAGGCAACGAGGAACGATGCCTGTTTCTGTTTTATCTCTTCAAGCTGTTTGTTAACCTCCTCGATCTCCTTTTTTACTGCAGCGGTCTCACCGGAGTAAAACTCGATGCGGCCACGAGCTGACCCCGACTCTTCCGGAACAGGAACCGGCTGGAACCCGGCGTCTGCAAGTGCCTTGTCGGCCTCGCTCTTCTGATCCGTCGGGATGATGAGAATAAGGAAATTCTTGTCCTTCCCCTTTGAAACATGCATCTCGCAGGGAACATTCAGGTTTACCTCGCGGGATACGTAGCCGGCAAGGGTCGTGAATCTCTTGTAACCGTGATACAGATTCATGTCGACCGGTATGTCGGCAAACGGGGTTATCTCGGCAATCTTCTGCTCGAGTTCCTTTGCCCTCATCTCGAGTTTTGAACGCCTGCCCGTCAGTTCCTCAACTTCCCGCCCTAACGAAGGGAGTTCCCGCTCGATCTTTGCCTGGAGCTCGTCCTGCGAACAGGATGGCCCGGCGCTGACATCGTCCGCATGAAGGGCAATAGTGTTGGCTATTGCCCGGATCCTGACCAGATCCGCGGACTTTTCGCTTGCACCTGAAAGAGGCGTACCGATCTTAAAGCCCTCATAGCCTTCTGCACCGGCTTCGACATAATCCTCGATATGGAACAGGTTATGGTGGTACAGTTCCGCAATAACCGGGGCCATCTGGTCCCGTGAGGCCGCGATGAGAAGCCGGCTCATCTGCTTAGGCTTTAACATGCAGCTGCTCCTTAAACCGCAAAACCAGCAGCTGCACTGCTTTGGAAAGGTTCTGTTCTCCTTTCATTCTGAGTGCTGCTGCGCGCTGATTGCCACTTTTTATGATTTCAGCGTGCTTAAGTGCCGCCTGGTGCCGTGCTTCTTCCAGTTTCAGCTTTTTGTATTGTTCTGCATTGCTCTGCGCTTTGGATACCAGGTTATCAGCCTCGAGCTCAGCCTGAGAATGCCTTTGCTTCTTCTCATCCTGAGCCCTGCTGATGGTGGACTGGTATTCATCTTCAGCCTTTTTTATGTCTTTTAAGACCTCAGTCTTCATCCAACCCTCCACTCACGGCAAGTACAATACTGGGAAAAAAAGGGATATATGTATTGTTATTTCGTGCAGGTGGAAAGCTCCGGATGGAAACAGGGGGGAGGGGGAAACGAACGGATCAGGAAATGTCCAGGACGAGCCGGTAATGAACGATCTGGAGTGAAACACCAGGAGGCAATCCCTCAAGCTCAAATCCTCCATGAACCCCGCGGATGGACAGACCGGCAAGCTCATCACTGGAACAGACAAGGTGCTGCTCGGGGTGTGTCCCCCGGATTATCGAGCAGCTGGTTTGGACTTCCGGGGCAACCGAGACCACGCGGGAAATCCTGCGCGAGCCGGGGTGATTCCGTGGCAGGACCAGGAGCGGCACATGATACGTCCTGACGAGTTCCATCAGCATCAGCGCCGGCTCGACTGCCCCGCCTTCGGGAGCAGAGACCACAACAACATCGCCCCGCATAACACCCTGGCAGAACTCTTCCAGGGAAGTCTCTATGCAGAGGGAGAATTGATCCGTTGCCTTTCCGACAAGCAGGAAGGAGCGCTCTCCCCGGATGAGGAGCAGCCCGTCCTCAAGGGGATACTTCATGCTGCTGCTATATCATCCGACTGGCAGCTGGGACAGATGGGCTTTTTTCCGATACCCTTGAACCTCTCGCCGCATTCATTGCACCGGTAGTCTTTCCCCGTTACCCGTTCCGGGGGAAGATCGATATCGACCGGCCCGCCTACTGTGCACATGGTCGTTGTACCTCACTACGACATCCTCGCTTCATTCATTTAACACTATCTGATGGGTAAATCGGACGCTTGAGAACGAGGGTGAGTGCTATCATGACGATGGCCATCAGGATACTGCAACGGTGCCCGTACCCGGATCAGGAAGGGACTTTCCCCCCAGACAGAAGAGAAGGGGACATGCGGGTCGTGATCGCCACCGTCTCCCTCGTTGAAGATCTCATTACCTTTGTCTCTCCGCACCTGCGCGAGATGGAGCGCATTATCAAAAGGCGCTGCAATAAAACGTGCACCATTTGATGACCGCTTACAATGACCGCGACATCTTCTGCATCCGTCACGGCCTTATCGAAAACCTTTCAGACACTGTCATCCGGGTCTGCCATGTCCACCCGAGTGAGGTATGTGGGGATGTCCTCCCGGCACAGGAGATCGTGATGATGAGGATGTCTTCTCATTCGCGGTAAATCAATCCGTACGACCCGAAAAAGGATCAGGTCGGGTCTAGTCGGAAGCGAACGTGTTCTCGCGGATGGGGGTACCGCCAATTGCGTCCTGCTTTGATTTGAGATGAAAAAACAGAACCTGGTTGAGAAATGAAAACCGGATGCTGATCGATCCGGTCCGGTTTTTCGATCGCGATCGTGATCATGATTACCATTTCAAAATCAGGATCCGATCTGGAAATGGAGATCGCAGATCGATGCTGAGATCAAAATCGTTGATCGATTTTCACAAGAAAATCGGATCCTGCTTTTACGTTCCGTCTGAACTTGCGGTCCTGAAACCGTGTTTCAATCGTGATCCGATCTAAAAAATGAAAATCGCGGATCGATTTTGCCAAAATAATCGGGATCGGATTGCGTAATGACAACCGGCCGGTGATCTTTCCGGAACGATTTTTGATCGCGATCGTGATCGCGATTTTTAAAATCAGGATTGATCCAGATCCATTCCTTAAAAATCGTGCCAGCAGATCCGAAAAAAGAGGGTGCCCGTATTGCACTGGCAAAGACCGTCGCCCTGATCACGGTCAGGCAACCGACCACCGCAGGTTTTTAAAAATCAGGATCCCGTAAAAAAAAATTGCTCGGGAAATTTCATCCCGTATACATGAAAAAGCGTTCTTCCTCAGATTGTTATACCGAGAATATCGAGGAGGACGAGGATGCACACCCCGGGAACTCCCCCGACGGCACAGATAAGGACCGTTGCTAGGTTATACCCCAGATCCGGTTTGCCCATCCACTGCATGATATGGAGGAAGTTCAGGACCACGAGGATGACCAGTCCGGCAATCGCGTTTACAATGAGTACCGAGAATTGTTTGGCCAGGTAGTATACAACAGCAACGATGGCCACCACAAGAAGGATCGCAACAATAACCGAACTCAATGTCTTCCCCTTGTTCTATTTACCAATGATTCGCTGTTTATTTATTTTTATCGACGGTAGAATCAGAGAACCCACAGCCCGTGTTTCCTTACTTAAACCCGCAATGTCCTTGTGCAGGTCAAAAACATTGCCGGACATCATAGCGCTCCGCACAGGTTCCTCAAATCCCCCGTCTTCCATCCAGAATGCATTGGATATTTCCACGGAGAAGTCCCCGCTCATCGGGTTGGCTGTGTGGGCTCCCACGACATTGTGGACATACACCACCCGTTCATCGAGAACAGTGTCCCGCTTTCCGTCAACGATGAAATTGTGGTGGCCGATGGCCGGCAGACCTCCGAACCCCCCGCGGACCGCCGACCCGGTACTCTTTTTTTCATACCGGTAGGCGGTCTTGAGGTCATAGGCAAAGGTCCGGAGCACGCCATCATGGATAAAGTCTATCCTGCCGGTCGGTGTCCCCTCTGCATCCCACCGGGTGCTGCCGCTCGCACGCGGCAGGAGGGGATCGTCGTACATCTGTATACAGGGGTCTGCAATAGTCTCACCAAGCAGCTTTGCCAGTCGCGAACGCCCCGAGTGGACACTGCGCCCGTTGAGGGCGGGAATAAATACATTGCCCAGGAGCTCTGCATACGCGAGCGGAGAGAGGACTACCGGATAATCGCCGGTCGGGATGTCCTTCCCGTCCGCAGATTTGCAGGCAAAGAAGGATGCCCTTTCCCCCACGGTATGAGGATGGACATCTCCGAGACAACTCGCATGGTCGAATTCGTAGCCGGTGGACTGCCGGTCAATTGCTTCCAGGGAGAGGGCCACACCTGAATGGTGGTCCTCGTACCGGATACCATGGCTGTTTGCGAGGGTTACAGATGAGACCGAGAGGGAAGCGGAGCCGGCGGTTATAGCTGCTGCCGGGTGCTCTGCGGCCCCTTCAAGCATCTGCCGGAGCAGGCCGCGGGCAATGTCCGGATCGCACTCCAGCGAAGGATCGAACGAGAGAGGAGATGCGGGGAGTGCGACCGGTTCGGGCAGGCCGTTCCAGGTCTGCGGGCTCGCAAGTTTTGCGCTCGCAATGGCAGCTGCAAGACAATCCCTCCAGGTATCAGGATTGTTGGTGCTGGAGGATCCGATCCTTCCGTTGTGGATGACACGGATACCAAGACCGCAGTCCCGGGAGGTTGTAGCAAGGTTCACCTTCTTCTGCTTCAGGTCTGCTGAAACGGATCTGCCCTCAACGGAAAAGACCTCGACTTCATCGACAGACTTCTGTCCTTCCCGGATCAGGTCCTCAATCCACGCCACTGCCACCCACCACCGCATCGAGAAGGAGGATATGGGGCGCACCGTCACTGACCGGTACGCTCTGGCCGCCTTTCCCGCAATATCCCGGGCTCATCCTCCGGTCGTTCCCGCACAGCGTTATCCCGTGGAGTGTTGACAGGATCTCCCCGGACAGGGAAACATCCCGGATCATTTTTGTGCGTTCGCCATTTTCCACGAGGTACCCGTATTCCGCGTTGAACTGGAATATTCCCCGGCCCGGATCGACCTGGCCCCCGCGGGAGCCGACAAGGAAGATCCCGTTCCTGCATTCCTCGAAGATCTCCGCTTCGGTCGAATCACCATTTTCTATGAAGGTGTTGCTCATCCGCACCAGCGGGGGTTCCCCGGGCATGGCGCGGGCATGACCGGCAATCCCGTTACCCACGGCAGAGAGCGACTCCCGGTCATGGAGGAAGGCATTCACGACCCCCCTGCGGATGATCTCGGTCCTTTTTACTGCCGTTCCTTCGGCATCCACCGGGTCAAACCCGAAACCGCAAAAGCCGGGGTCATCGACGATTGTCAGGATCTCATTGCCGATCTTTTCACCGGTCCGTCCTTTCAGCACCGAGCTCCCCTCCTGGATGAGGTCCCCCTCGCTCGCATGACCAACCGCCTCGTGGGCAAACACTCCTGCAAGTTCAGGATCGAGGACCGCACGCATCCTGCCTCCCTTCACAGCACCTGCATCGAGCAGGGCAACGGCAATTTCGGCGGCTTTTTTCCCGGACTCCTGCCGGTGACGGAGATCGAACCCCTGGATGGTATGCTCCCGTTCGTATCCCATCTGGACATTCCCGTTCCGGGAGGCAACGGCGAGCACGTTGAAACCGGACCGGCACATCTCGTACGAGTATGCATTGGCCGAACTGTCCTCAAACCGGACCTGTTCTATCCGCTCGATATAATTCGCCCGGCGGTTGGTGACCAGCGGGTGCCGGGCCGCCTCTTCGATCCCGGCGAGCAGCGAGGATTTCTCCTCGATACTGACAGACCGGGGGTCTTCCTTCATGGGGGGTACGGGGAGGAGGCCATGGGGCACATCGCCAAGCTCCACGATCTCTTCTGTTATGCCCGCCAGTTTCTGTGCCCTCTTGATAAGATCCTCAAACTTTCTGTCACGACAGGGAGTAAAATTGTCGATCTGGATAACACCCCAGCCGGTCCGGTTGAGCACCCGGAGCACGGCCTTGTTGAAAAAGGAGGTCCCCGCAGATTCGACAACCCCGTTATCGATATCGATGTGGGTCACCTGGCCGGTGACATGCCGCAGGTCGTAATAGTTCAAGCCCGACATTGCATTCAGGCCGTTGTCTGGCTTGGCGCCGTGACAACGGGTATCATCCCCGTTGTCTGCATTGCCATCTTCTTGAGCTTGGACAGGAAGCTTTCCGCGTTCTCCGGGACGAGAGCGTACTTGAGGACATCATTGATGGTATCCACGGGTATGATAGTAACAAGTGCCTTGTACTTTTCCTCAATCAGTACGTCCCCGAGATTCATCCGCGGAATGAGCACCGTCTTGATCCCTGCCTTTGCTGCTGCTTCAATCTTGTACGTGACCCCGCCGATCGGCAGGACATCTCCCCTGACTGAAAGGGAACCGGTCATCGCGATATCCTGACGGACAGGGATACCCTCGATAGCGCTGAGCACGGCGGTTGCAATCGTGATGGATGCGGAATCCCCTTCTGCACCATAGGTTCCGATGAACTGGATGTGGACATCCATGTTCTTGATGTCTTTGCCGGTGAATTTCTTAATGAGTGCGGAAACGTTCTTGATCGACTGCTGGGCTATCGATTCTTCATCTTTGAGCCAGGGTTCCTGACGTCTCCCGGAGATACCGGTGGCGATGATCTGCCCACTCTCACCCTGGGCAGGTGTTACCTCTGCCATGATGGGTAAGACAGACCCCGCATCATTCCCGGTCACGGCCAGCCCGTTCACGCGCCCAAGCCGGGTACCTTCGACAATCGTCATCTCATATTCACGCAGGTGCTGAGTCATCTCTGCGGACACCTGGTCCTCGATGGACCGGGCAGTCTTTTTCGCACCTATGACATGGGCGGCAGTTGTGATCTCGGCTTTTTCTTCCCGGGCGATATCTCCTGCCACGCGGATGAGACCGCCCATGTCACGAAGCTTCAGGGTGAGATGCCCCTTCCGGTTCGAGCGCCGGCGGGCCTCGCGGATGATCTCGGCAACCGCACTCTGGTCGAAATGCGGGATCTTGCCGTCATTTTTCACTTCCTGCGCAATGAACCGGATATATTTCTGCCGGTTTTCATCCGTGTCTTCCATGCTCTCTGCCATGTAGACCTCGTACCCGTACCCGCGGATACGGGAACGCAGGGCAGGGTGCATTCCCTGGATGGCATCGAGATTCCCTGCGGCTATCATCACGAACCTGCAGGGTACCGGTTCTGTACGGACCATGGCACCGCTGGACCGCTCACTCTGGCCGGTGATCGGGAATTCCCCCTCCTGCAATGCGGTGAGGAGGTTCTGCTGGGAATGCGGATCGAGGGTGTTGATCTCATCGATGAACAGGACACCGCCGTTTGACCGGTGAATAGCTCCTGCCTCGACCCGGTCATGTGCCGGCGTTTCAAGCCCGCCACTCTGGAACGGGTCGTGCCGGACATCACCAAGGAGCGCGCCGGCATGGGAGCCGGTCCCGTCAATAAACGGTGCAATGACCTTGGCATCGTTTGAGACCAGCAGCTTGGGAACCATCGCCTCTTCACGGGGGGTGCTGTACCGCAGTGCCATATACACGAAGGCCGCCGCGATAATTCCCATAAGGTACTGGACGGTGATAATTGCGTAGCCGGCGATTCCCAGCAAAAGGAGCATCAGGAGCGTGTTGCGGAACTGGATCTTTTTCTTGGCCTCGGCCTTGTGGGCGGCTACGATCTGCTTGCCCCGTCCCGCGGCGACCGTCCGGATAACGGGATTATTATTGTCATCCGAGTTCGGATAGACGAGAATATCCTGCAGTTCCTCCTTGGGCAGGAGCTCGGCCATGGCCTTTGCCAGCATGGACTTGCCGGTACCGGGGCTTCCGATCATCATGACATGCCGGCGCTGGATAGCTGCTTTCTTGATGACCTCGACAGCATGTTCCTGACCGATGACCTGATCGATGAGTTTTCCCGGTACCTCGATCTGGGAGGAGGCTGATACCCCGGCCGGCGCGGCTGCCGGTGCAGGAATTGTCCCCTCTGTCTCGATTTCGTCTGGTTGCGGTGATGATTGTTCTGCTATTTGCATTGCAGGATTGACCTCACTTGATTCCTGTGGGTTTTGTTATTATGTGTATCACGATGGTTTAAGTACTTTCAGCTGATGCCTCATGACGGAAGATTTGCCCGATGGCACTAGTGCCGGCCGGATTTTTGCGAGAGGGTTTTATTGTCCGTTCTGTGGTTTGAGAGCACGGATAACCTCAAGTCCAAAAACCGTATATTCCAGAGAGGCATCAAACGTTTCCCGGTTGATACTCCCGTTGCGGGTATCTGCTGCATACCGCAGTCCCCCATCCGGGCTCCGGCATTGCACAAGCATCTCCTGAGTGGGCCTGTCCATTGTCGTGTTGTGGAGCATCTCAAGGGACATGACAGAGTAATAGGTGGGGATAACATAGGAAAATCCCGTTGAATTGCTGCCATGCCGGAATACATATCCCCCGTTTTTTGATCTGCCCTGCTCGATCCATGAGATGCATTTTTGAATTTCCCGAGGGGACTGTCCGAGAGATTCCAGTATTGCCAGGGAATAGAACGTGTCCCGCGTATCGGACCCGTCCGACCCGAACCCTCCATCCGGGTTCTGAAGATTATGAATTTTCTCGCCGATAGCAAAGGTCAGCGGGGCCGGAATCGGGGTACCGTTGACTACCTGTATCAGCTGGGATAATTCCTGCAAATCGACCGATTGCGCGGGCATTCCTGAGATCAAGGTTAATTGCTTCAGATAATATTGCTGAACCTGCGGGTCGTCCGGTGGGGAAAGCCCTAGTTCCCGGTAGGTCCGGTCAACATAATACCGGTCGGCGGCAGACAGGTTCATGTGCGATGCAGCATCCAGATATTGTCGGAGCTGGATCGGATCCTTCGGTTCTTCGTCCAGAAGATGCAGGGCCCTGACTGCGAAGTACGTATCCATGGGGGTGGACTGGAGCATGTACGCAGGGTAGAATCCCCCGTACTGGCTTTTATGCCGGGAAATAAAACCGTTAACCGCGTCCTCGTCCAAGGAAATACCGGCTATCGAAGCGGTGTCCAGGGCAAGGTACGTCCCCTGGGGTTCGCTGTAATTCAGACCAAGAGCATTATATCCTCCATCCGGCAGGGAAACGGAAGTCAGGTATTCCTTCACGTTCGTCCGCGTTGCCTTGTCGATCATCCCGAGATACGATTGCAGCTGAAGGACGTTATTGAGGGTAAACAGATCGATTTTGTCATGCACAGTACGAGGGACGGCATTGAGGAATACCGGGCTGTTCCTTGTGTGCCCGATCCTTGTACCAAGGGTGGCAAGGTCCCGGGAGGTAACATCGTATTTTTCAAGGGCTGTGATCAACAGGGCTGTATCTGATACCAGTAAATATCCTTCGCTTTCACTGGTATTCTTTGTCCAGGTCATTAGCAACCAGGTTTTTGTCTCCGGAAGCGATGCCGGAGGGTAACCGAGCTGGTCCAGCGCATCAATACCACGGTACGTATCCAGAATAGTTCCCTGCGTTCCTGGTGAATCGAAAAATGAACCATCTGCTGATTGAAATGCCAGCACGTCATTGATAAGCAGGGCACGATTCTGGTACGGCACTTGGAGTTCCTTTGCCGACAGGATATAATAATAAAACTCTTTCAAACTGTGGTTCCCGGGCTGCTCCAAGAGGTTGTGTTCAACGGAAGAGAGCCATTTGGCCGTTTTTTCATCCGGGGTATCCTCCCGGTGCATTTTTTTCTGGCACTGCACAAAATAGAAGGTTGAATACAGTTCCGGGGCCTCCGGGGAAAAACCGGCATATCCGCCGTCGGCTGTCGCCACCTGGCTGATTTTACTGATGGTCTGGAATTTCCAGGATTCCGGTATGGCGGGATGTGCCTGATTCGGGATATTCTGCTGGGCGAGAACAAACACGGAAAAGAGAATGCAGATGACAAGACAGCAAAGAACCAGCCATTCTTTTACTGGTCTGCTCATCCTTGTTCCTCCGTAAAAAAAGGTTGAATCAGATATTCACATAGGTGAATAACGTGTAATCAGAGGTCCCGAACCGGAAGGTGCTTGAATCGCTCTGGGAGATGCCCGGCATTCCAGCCCATGACGTTGCACGGAAGTTCGAATAGGAATGCTGGACGTTCCACACATTATTCCAGACACCGGTGTAGGATGCACTGTTCCCTGATGTAGGAGTGAAGCCTCCGCTGACTCCCATGAAGCTCAGGCTGGCCCCGATACCGGTTGCGGTTATCCGGGAGTTCAGGGTGATCCTATTGGCATTGTACGGGTTCGTGCCATACCAATATGCCTTCTGGCTGCCGCTGGCATACTTGTTATACGGGATGACCCAGAAGGGATCATTGTATCCCGAGATGTCCGAGATAGACCGGATGCTGCTGCCGAGTACCTGCCGGGATGCCTCATTATGCCCTGACAGCGTTGACGTGGTTGCGGTCGTAACCGCTTTAGACTGTTTTACCGTTGAGAGCTTATCAATGATGGCCTGTTTGTTTTCACCGTTTCCGCTGATCACGATCGTATTCGGATCCGGTGTCGTAACAATCCCTTTTAATTCCGCGGGAATCTGGAAGGAGTTTGCAGTGCCGGTTGTATCCGGAGCTGCATTCACTCCTACCACAATCGCCATTCCTGCCAGCAATAGTGCAAGCAGGAGGTGGCCAAATTTTCGTGTTCTCATTCCTTTATTACCTCCGTTTTTTGAGATTGCAGAGGCATGAACCAAAATTTTTATTATCTCATAAGTAAATGGACTCATGCCTACGGGCAGGCGTGGTTCATCTCTGTTGAGATGCAAGGTGAACCCCGTCCTACAGGTTTTGATTAATTTTATTATCATATATAATAGTATGATACATGTTGTTTGATATCAGTTTTCTCATATAAATACGTCGAATGGAAATTGTAACGCCATTAATAAATTATACCAGCATTAAAATTTTTTATGCATTTGTAATAACTCTTTAAACGGTCTTTTCATGAACCGTTTTAAAAAATCGTAGTGGATTGATACATTTCCCGGGTTCTCACCCCTTCCCCGAACACCCGATAATCCAGCTGAACTACCATCAGGTCCAAAACGCGGGCCGGAACCGGCCCGGTCAGAGCCGCAGACAGGATCCGGAATAGCATCTTTACCGGTCTCATTCTTCTACAACACATCGATCACTACATTTCCATGAACCGTCATCCTCCGCTGAATTGGTTCCGGCAGAAACAGGACCGCAGCACCTATGAACGCATGAATGATCTCCTTCCGATCAGACTAGGGACATCCTGAGAGGGTGTGAAACGACAGGGGCGATCATCGCACCTGTCGCAACCTTCCCATGACCTACAAAAAAACCGGTTTATACATGGTTAAACCGATGCAAACCGGTGCGTCTATTAATCTAAAACGTGATCATCATTATGATTGAAGGTAAAAAAAGTACAATATCCCACTAATCAATTCATAATGGGATATGTGTAAACACAAACGCTTTCTCATCTCACGGAATGATACCATGAAAGTCATCTGCACGGAAAAATCCCAGGTTCTTGCCACTCAGGTTGCAAAGGCACTGAAGACAACGGTTGTCGATGTACACTATTCCCGTTTCCCGGATGGGGAACAATATCTCCTGGCCGGGAAGATCGATGACGAGATGATAATCATCGGGAGTGTTGTGGATAACGATTCGCTCGTCCAGCTGATGCTTCTGGTTGATGCATGCGACTCTGCAACGAACCGTCTTGTCCTGCCCTACATGGCCTATGCCCGGCAGGACAAACGGTTCAGGGCAGGGGAGCCGATCAGTTCCCGGGTGGTTGCACGGGCTCTCAGCCAGGGCGTGACCGGGGTTACCACCGTCAATATCCACGAAAAGGAGGTCCTGAAGTCGTTTTCCGTGCCGGCACAGAACCTCTCCCTCGCACGGGATATCGGTTCCTATATCAGTACCCTGCACCTCGACAACCCGCTCATCCTCGCACCCGACGAAGGGGCGATGGCCTTTGCGGAAAACGTTGCATCAGAAGGAGGATGGGATTGTGATCATCTCGAGAAAACCCGGCTGAGCGGCGAAGAAGTCAGCATGGCGCCGCGACAACTCAGCGCACAATCACGCTCTGTGGTGATTGTGGATGACATTATTTCCACCGGAGGAACGATCGCAACCGCGGCCGGCATGCTCTACCAGCAGGGAGCAATGGATGTTTTTGCTGCCTGTGTCCATGGGGTCTTTACCGGGGGGGCATATGTCCGCCTCATGGCAACCGGTATCAGGGACGTTATCTGCAGCGATACGATAGAACGAAGCTGCAGCAGGGTATCGGCAGCGGACCAGATCGCCCGTGCACTCATGCTGCACTGATTGCTCCGGGACCATGCCTGTTCTATCGTTCTTTTCCCACGGAAACCTGCTATGAACGCCGTTCTTGATGCGAGCTTTTTTTTCGGGGATTTTCCCGTTGAGGGCGATCCCTTTACGGTTCCGGGTGTTGTCGACGAACTACGGGATATCCGTGCAAAAGGTAATTTCGAGAAATGGTGTGCCAGCGGTCTCAGGGTTCAGTCCCCCTCCGGGGAGAGCGGAAAACGGGTGATCTCAGTGGCATCAACGACCAAAGATGTCACGGTCATCTCAGGAACGGATATTGACCTGCTCGCTCTTGCGCTTGACCTCCGGGCTGATCTGTATACCGATGATTTTGCGATCCAGAATGTTGCTCTTGCCCTTGGGGTGAAGACTGTTCCAATCCTCCAGCGGAAAGCCCGGCGGGTTCACTGGAAGTACCGGTGCAGTGGCTGTGGCAGGTATGCGGAACACGACGGGGAATGCCCGGTATGCGGAGCGGCCATTAAAAGAAAACTTAAATAGAGAGCGGCGAATCTTTTTCCATGTCTTCCCTTGACGATCTGATCAGCCGGGCAAAAGTACTTCTTGGAGAAGGGCACAGCCCGGGTCAGATTGCAGATGAGTTATCCCTGTCCATGGAAACGGTCACCTGGCTGACCACCCAGGCCAAAGGGACCGCAGCACCCAAGGATGTCCATATCGACTGGACCGCGGTTTCGAGCCAGGGTCCACTCCTGGAGGAAACTGCCCAGATGCTGCTCTCCCGGTACTATCTCTCCCGCCCCGCTGACGCGGCCGGCTCACCGTCTGCTGACGTCATTGTGGGTATCGCTCTCTCCGGCATACCACTTGCAACCATCATTGCCGTGCAGGAAGCTGCTCAGCTTGCAATCTATCACCCTGCAAAACAGAATACCAGTGACAGGCCGACGGGGTCGTTCAGCGGGAACTTCGCTGCGGTCGCTGGCCAGCGGTGCATCGTTGTCGATGATACCATCACTTCCGGCAACACCATGCGGGAAGTAGTGAAGTATTTAAAAAAACACAATGCCGTCCCGGTTGCTATCTGGGTGATCTTTGACAAGCGCGGTATCAAGGACGTGGACGGCGTGCCGGTATTTTCTCTCTTTAAAATATCCCGGATTGACTGATCTCTTCTTTTTTCCGGTGGATGGCACAGAGGATTTATATAGAAGTTCAATTCCACCTTTTACAACATCGGAGGATCCACTATGCAGTCTGGACAACCAATTATCATATTAAAAGAAAATGTGGAGCGTAATTACGGGAAAGAAGCCCAGCGCTCGAATATAGCCGCCGCAAAAGCGATTGCAGGAGCGGTCAAATCAACGCTCGGCCCGCGGGGAATGGATAAGATGCTTGTCGATTCTACCGGCGACATCGTGATCACCAATGACGGTGCAACCATTTTGAGTGAGATCGCCGTCCAGCATCCCGGAGCAAAAATGGTCATTGAGGTCGCCCATACCCAGGATGATGAAGTGGGCGACGGGACGACAACCGCGGTCATCCTTGTCGGCGCAATGATGGAGCAGGCAGAGAGCCTGCTCGAACAGGGCATCCACCCGACCGTTATCGCGGAGGGTTACCGGATGGGTATGGAGAAGGCACTCGAAATCGTGAACGACCTTTCCCTGAAGGTTGACGCGGCTGACAAAAAGACCCTGCTCAAGATTGCCAACACGGCAATCACCGGCAAATCAATCGAGCAGGTCAAGGACAAACTCGGTCTTATCATTGTCGATGCGGTCATGACCGTTGCCGAGAAGGGCAACGGGAAGCTGAACGTTGACGAAGAAGACGTGATGATCAAGAAACAGAGGGGACAATCCATCGATGACGCTGAACTTATCCGCGGTGTTGTCATCGATAAGACCCGTGTTCAGGAGGGCATGCCCAAGAAGATCACAAAAGCCAAGGTTGCCCTGGTCGCAATGCCGCTTGAGATCACCAAGACCCAGGTGAAGGCAAAGATCAAGATCACGAATGCCGAACAGGTCAACGCCTTCAGCGAACAGGAGCGCGAGGCATTAAAGAAACTTGCTGATGCGATCATCGGCAGCGGTGCAAATGTCCTGTTATGCCAGAAGGGCATTTCTGATGCTGCACAGTTTTACCTTGCAAAGAGCGGGGTTCTCGCCCTTGAGGACGTCCCCGAGAAGGACATGAAATATGCAGCACGGGCACTTCACGCCAATATCGTCAACAAGCCGGAGTCCCTGACGGCAAAGGACCTCGGTTTTGCCGAAACTGTTGAAGAGGATACCGAAGGAAAGGTCACGCGGATTTCCGGCTGCAAAAACCCCAAGACCATCACCATCCTCATCCGCGGGACCAGCGATTACCTGCTCGAGGAACTCGAACGTGCCGTTGTTGACGGAACCCGCGTGGTGATGGATGCCATGGAAGACGGCACATACGTAGTCGGCGGCGGTGCAGTCGAAACCGAGCTCCTCATGAAGATCCGCGATTATGCATCGACCGTCGGGGGACGGGTCCAGATGGCGATCGAGGCCTATGCAGCAGCATATGAGTCCATTCCCCGTGCACTCGCAGAGAACTCCGGTTTCAACCCGATCGACAAGCTGGTCGAGCTCAAGAATGTCCACTCGAAGGGCAGGAAGAATGCCGGGCTGAATGTGTACGAGGGCAAGATCGTCGATATGCTTGCCGAAGGGGTTATCGAACCACTCCGGTCCAAACGCCAGTCCATCCAGAGCGCTTCTGAAACTGCCGTCATGCTCATCCGCGTTGATGACATGATGATCACCCAGCAGGGCGGCAAGAGCGCCGGTGCTGCTCCCGGGATGTAATATCCCCGGTTCTTTTTTTTCGAGGCGTTTTTTACTCGGGCTGTTGCCTGATTTGTATCCTTGTGCGGCCGACATCACCGATGAGGGGACTATTTGACCAGGGCTGGTTCCGGAAAGCGGTCAGATAACTATTAGAGCAAGCGATGAAAAAATTACAAGGGCAACGTGCCGAGGTAGTCTAGCCCGGGAAGGCGGCAGCCTCGAAAGCTGCTGGCGCTTCGCGCCTCGGGAGTTCAAATCTCCCCCTCGGCGTTTTGACAGTTGGTCATTAATCCGACGGACGGGTTAATCACTTCTTTTTTTCAGATTTTGAAGCGCGCATACTTGTTTATATACCGATTTCCGCATTTCTTCGACCTGCCGCATTGCGGTTTTAGATTACAGATACAAGACACCTATTGATTATTTTTCAATTTTCAATGTGAGTTTACCCAAATTATTCATCCGGCGACAGAAGATGAACTTCATCCAGCCAATGCACGGCCAGCATTCCC
>CAZCZK010000025.1:0-20334 GCA_964503195.1 uncultured Methanoregula sp. | reverse complement strand
GGCAGGGCTGCGGAAAGACCAGCGATCGCGATGAAGATCTTCACATCGCTTGTTTTGATATAAGCGTCAAGCTTGTCAGGATCCCGGTGGGCCGATATGACCTGGGCATCGTACGATACCCCGTTCTCGTCAAGGACCTTTTTTACCTTGTCGGTTATCTTTGCATCCGATGCGGATCCCGAGATGATAGCAACGTCAGCCATGTCAGCCATCCAAACATATATTGTGCTTATCCAGATATACTATGAGGAGATCCCTATGGAAAAAGAACTTCTCCTGATGATGCCGGGACCGGTACCGATACCGGAACGGGTCAGGTTTGCAATGTCGCGTCAGGCAATCAACCACCGCAGCGCCGAGTTCGGTGCCGCGTATGCCGACTGCGTGCGGGTCCTTAAGCCCGCATTTGGTACCACCAATGACCTTTTTATCATCAGCGGGTCCGGCACGGCCGGCATGGAAGCTGCTATCGCAGGGGTTGGACGGGACAAGGAGATTGCCTGTATCGTCAACGGCAAGTTCGGCGAGCGGCTCTATAAGATCAGCCAGCGCTACGGCAAGGCACACGAGATCAAGTCGGAGTGGGGCACCCCCGTCAACCTCGAGGCGCTGAAGGCGCAGCTCGAGGCCGGGGCGCAGGTCGTGACGCTCGTCCACAACGAGACATCGGCGGGTATCAGGAACCCGGCCGAGGAGATCGGGAAGCTCTGCCGGAAACATGATGCGCTCTTCATCATGGACGGGATCACCTCCATCGGCGGCGACACGGTCGAGGCCGACACGTGGGGCGTTGATATCGCGATCACCGGCTCCCAGAAGTGTTTTGCCGCACCCGCGGGCCTTGCCATGGTCTCGGTGAGCAGTCGGGCATGGGAGCGGGTGACGAAGAACCCGCCGTATTACCTGGACCTTGCAGCGTACCGGAAGAGCGCCGGCGGAAAACCCATGGAGACGCCCTATACGCCGGCCGTCCCAATATTCCTCGCACTCCGCGAGGCCTGCCTGATCGTCGAGGAGGAAGGCCTTCCTGCACGGATCGCCCGGCACCAGAAGATGTCATCGTCCATCCGGGCCGCAGCAAAGGCATGGGGCGTTTCGCTCTACCCGAAGATCGACAAGCTGCACAACTACTCGTCCACGGTCACTGCCATGGAATATCCCGAGGGTGTCAAGGACGACGAGATGCGGGGCATTGTCAAGAAGATGGGCATCGTGATCGCCGGTGGCCAGGACCACCTGAAAGGGAAGATCTTCCGGATCGGCAGCATGGGTGCAGTCGGCGCACTGGAGATCCTTGCAACGCTCGCAGCCACCCAGCACGCCCTGAAGAAGTGCGGCTACAAGCCCAAAGGCGACGGCGTCGAAGCAGCCGCCGAGGTGCTCGGATGAGAGTGGGTGTTGCCGACACCACATTCTCACGCGTCAATATGGGAGCTATCGCTATCGATGAGCTCCAGAAACATGCCAGTGTTGCCATTGAGCGGACAACGGTCCCGGGGATCAAGGATCTCCCCGTTGCCTGCAAGAAACTGATCGAAGAACGCCATTGCGATATCGTCATGGCGCTGGGCATGCCGGGCGGCAAGGACAAGGACAGGATGTGCGCCCACGAGGCATCGACCGGCCTCATCCAGTGCCAGCTGATGACGAACACGCACATCATAGAGGTCTTTGTCCACGAGGACGAGGCAAAGGACGACCGCGAGCTTGCCTGGCTCATGGAGCAGCGCACCCGCGAGCATGCCGTGAACGCGGTAAAACTGGTCCTCCGCCCGAAGGACCTTGTGCGCGATGCGGGTACCGGGCAGCGCCAGGGATTTGAAGATGCCGGCCCCGCCCGCCGGTAAGTGCCAGTGAAAATTAATGACCCTTAACACGAGATGATAGAGTATGTGTGACACCAACCCCATAAAACTCGGATTCGTTGTTGCGGAGTTCAACCGCGACATCACTTACATGATGGAGATCGAAGGCCGCGAACACGCCGCATTCCTCGGCGCGGAAGTGACCGACTGCATCTACGTGCCCGGCGCGTACGACATGCCGCTTGCCATCAAGAAGATGCTGACCGGCGGAAAAGTCGATGCCGTGGTCACCATCGGCTGCGTCATCGAGGGCAACACCCAGCATGACCAGATCGTGGTGCAGCACGCTGCCCGGAAGATCATCGACCTCTCGCTTGAGTTCGGTAAGCCCGTCACCCTCGGCATCTCCGGGCCCGGCATGACCCGTCTCGAAGCAAACGAGCGGATCGATTACGCAAAGCGGGCTGTTGAATCCGCCGTCAAGCTTGTCAAGCGATTGAAATGAGGCCCCTGTCGGAGAAGATTGCCGGCGTCACCGAGTCGGCAACCATCGCGATCTCCAACAAGGCAAAGAAGATGCAGCGGGAGGGGATCGATGTGATCAGCATGTCGATCGGCGAGCCCGACTTCGCCACCCCGCAGCATATCACGGACGCCTGCATCGATGCCCTGAAACGCGGCGAGACGCATTATGCCCCGAGCAACGGCATTCCCGAGCTGCTGAGCGCGATCAGCGAGAAGATAACAAAGGAGAACCATTTCCCCTGCACGCCCCAGCAGGTGATTGTCGGCTGTGGTGCAAAGAACTCGATCTACGAGGCGTGCGAGGCAGTCCTGAACCCCGGCGACGAGACCATTCTCCTCACCCCTGCATGGGTCTCGTATGAGCCGTGCGTCAGGATTGCCGGGGGGAAATCCGTATTCCACGCGATCAATCCCAAAACCTTTCAGCTCGACGATTCTCTTCTTGAGCGGGTGAATGCAAAGACCAAGATGATCATCGTCAACTCCCCGTCGAACCCTACCGGCGCTGTTTTTGATACGAAGTCCATGAAACTCGTGGCAGATCTCTGCGAGGACCGTGACCTCTATGCAATGTCCGATGAGATCTACGAGAAGATGGTCTACGGAAAGGAGCACATCTCGCTTGCATCTCTCGGCGACATGGCAGAGCGCACCATCACCATCAACGGGTTCTCGAAAGCCTATGCCATGACCGGCTGGCGGCTCGGGTATGCGGTGGCCCCGGTTGAGATCATCCGCGAGATGTCCAAGGTGCAGCAGCACTCCATCAGCCAGGTGACGACCTTTGCGATGTGGGGCGGGGTTGCGGCACTCAAAGGTGACCAGCACTGCGTTGAACTGATGCGGCAGGAGTTCGACCGGCGCCGGAAGTACGTCATTGCCGAGCTGAACCTCATGGGTTACGAGACTGCGCCTGCGGACGGGGCGTTCTACGCGTTCGTGAAGGTTTCCGGTGATGATATGGAAGTGGCGTCACGCTGGCTGGAGAAGGGGCATGTGGCGGCAACGCCGGGCAGTGCGTTCTATGCGCCGGGATGGATACGGCTTTCTTATGCTACATCGATTGAGAAACTCCGCGAGGCGATGGAGCGGATTAAGAGGGTTGGGTAATCACTTTTTTTACTTCTTTCATTCATCGAATAATTACCGGAAGGCAGAATTTTCATGGTAACACCGGATCATCTCAACCTTCGATACTGCCATGCGGCAATACCCGTGGCTGCAAGGGCCAGCAAAATTGATACAGCGAAGGGATTGCCCGATTTGTTCTGTGTGCCGGAAACTGGTGAATCGGTAAGAATTATTTCACTCTGATTCATTGCAAACCATTTACCCTCCTGATCATCAAAAGAAGCAACCTGCAGGGTGAAATTACCAGGATTCAATCCTGTTGTGCCGATCGAACCTTCAAATACAGGATACCCGGAAATCATTTTCTCCTTCAAGGGGAAGTCTTCTATTAGAGATACATCCTGGCTATCTGGGAAAGCATTTTGTTGTTCTGTGTTCGGGAGTATCTGTGCGTACACGGTTTTTGCATCCGGAATTGCTATGAACCCGGAAACCGGGATGCTCTCACCGATCGTGAATGTAGGTTTAGGGGGATAAATGATGAGACCCGTTCTCAGTTGCGACACGCCGGGCCGGAGATGGATCTTTGTCTCAACGGTGGACTGACTGTTTATTGTAATGAGGACGAGATATTCATCCGGCCGCAGGGTGCTGGTATTGATGATCGCAGAGAAAAATTGCCATCCTCCCGAAATATTCTGGATTTTTCCCTGGAATACGAACGTATCATAAGAGAAGTGAGAATATTTCTGGTGCCGGTGCATTCTGGAATAGACCGATTCACCGGTAATCAGGATAGGACTCCCTTCCGGAGCGTCGGTTACACCGGCAATTTCGAGGGGCTGGCCGGTCTGAACTTCAGTGACGGGATTTATGAGCAGGGAATATTGTGATGTGGGAGAAAATCTCTCGAGGTTGTCTGTTCCGTTTGAAACGGGAATTGCACCAGCAACCGGTAAAAAAAAAGTACAAGACATATCATAGTTGTGATAACAAACTGTCTCTGATGGCGGTTCATAGGAATCTGGTATGCATTCGATATCTCGTTTATTTCTATGTATTGTGAATATTTCGTAATGAATCCTGACAGATGGATTTCACGTTTCCTTAAAAAGAGATTTCTGCTCCAAAATATCCGATGTCTGGGGAGGACTGTCCTATGCAACTTCGATGGAGAAGCTCCGCGAAGCGATGGGGCGGATTAAGAGGGTTGGATAATTTGGATACTTTTCCGGTACCTGTGACCTGCAGCAGGACAGGCAAGACACGTTAATAGTGAAAGTGTCGGGCACATCCGTCCCGCAGGACCTCATTGAATCAAACCTTGATTGCTTCAGTTCACTTTTTCAATCGTGATCAAGATCGCGTTTGATTTTTACAAATCAAACCTTGCGTGAAAATTTTCAATCAAAGTCTGCTGAAAAAAATTCAATCAAGGTTTGCCTGCGAAAAGTTAAGCTGATCCTCAGCAGAAACAATCCGGGCTTTACGACGGAGAACGTGATCCGGCAACCGGTTTTCAATCAAAGGTCGCTTGAATTTTTTTAATCAAGGTCTGCTGAAAATTTTTCAATCAAAGCTTGATTGAAAAACAAAAATCAAAGTCTGATTGATCCGGATCAAAATTTCAATCACGATCATGATCGCCATTGCATCTTTCCGGGCGGGATCTGATCGAAACCGGGATCCCTGGATCCAGGTCAGGGCGGTGCACCCTTCGCACCGGATGTACCCCGTTTTGTCAAAATCGTCCGGGACCAAATCCTCCGCAATTTCGGCCGTAGATGCCGTAAACGGGCTCCTTTTGCGCTCAAAAAAATTTATTCAGCCAAGGATGTAAATAAGCCAGTCCTATGATGTTTATCCAAGGGCGCCCGCGGATTCGGGGAGGTCATCAGACCTCTCCGAGGAGAAGACAGGTCGCGACCTGTCTTCGACAAACCAGGATCAGGAAGGTCCGGAGGATCTTCCATATGAGGTCGAGGAGCCCTTATGGGTTCTTCTCCTCTTCCTGGTTCTGACGAACCAGTCAGAAAACCAAGGAGTGAAAAAACATGGCAGACTTCGAAACGAAAAGCACCACAAAGAGCGCGGTCCGCAAACTTGCAGAACCGCTCGCAGACGTGACTGCCTTCGACAATCTCGTCCAGGGCGTCATCACGAACAACCCCTTCCAGTGCACGACCTACAACCAGGGCGGGTCAGACCACCCGCCGGTCGAGCGGAGCAAGCAGGGGTACACCACCCGCATCCTCTACCAGGACGGGATGGCAAAGACCGTGGCCCTCGTCACGGTCCGGGCACCGACCATCGCGGCCTTCACGGCAGCGGCAAACCACGTCGTTGCCAACACCCAGCTGGCGACCGACCTCGGCGGGTCACCGGCCCGGGACTTCGCGAACGAGAAGTTCGCGACCACCCTGCGGTGCCACGACCCCAACGGCGAGATCTACTTCGTGAACTTCAGCCGGGACCTGGTGACTCTCACCTCGTTCTCGGACGATGGGATCCGGAGCAAGATCGAGACGTGGGCGGACACTGTCGCGGTGCTTGCCTGAACTAAGGAACAGCAGGATGAACAAAAGGGGCGGGGGAATAATCCCTGCCCTCACCCTTTTTTTGTAACAATCTCCGTGAAGATCGCAGTACCAGTCTTCTTAGAATCATCACATACCGATGAAAACCGGGATCCGTAGATATTCGCAAATCGATCGATGCATCCTTTTGTCGTACTCCTGACCGGCCGAAGAATGCGAGGGAACGGATCCGGCATGTCAGACAGATTTCAGATTCTATCATTGTGTGAAAAAACAAATTCATCACGTTTTTATATCAATTCTGGTATACTTCTCTCTACAAATTCAAAGGCACGTTAACCCCTGCGAAAAGAGTTGATAGTAATGACGAATATGGAAGGTTGGGTATATATTTTTTTAAGTTTATTTATCGGAATTCCGCTATTGTGTGTTATACTGATTGCCTGCTATCTCATCCACAGGAGGAATCTAAAAAAGGAAGACACCGATGCCCCGAATGCGCTGGGAAGTGATCGACTGGGCATTATCCAAAGTATACGTCAAATCAGTCTGGCACCAGATCATTTTTTCAAACAGATTACCGGTAACGGAATCAACCTGTGGCAACCATTTGTCTGGTTAACGGTTGGTGGGGCTCTTTTGGGAGTTGCTCTTATCTTTTCAACGGGGTTAGGGCTGGCAGGAGGTAGTGGCCTTTTTCTGATGATCGTTTTCCTGCCTCTTCTCCTTATCCCGCTCTATATTTTCTGGATTTTGTCTGCTGTTTCCTTATATATCCTGACGTTTCCTCTCAAGGGCGACGGAAAAATTGAAACGATCCTGCAGAATTCAGGATACGGAATTGCTTTTGGGCTTTTCCTCATGGCTCTCGTTTATATTATTCTTGCAATTCCCATAACTGTCCTCAACCTGCATTTTATCGGCGGGGGAGGAGGATCGGATCCTGTTGCTTCAGCAGTCTATCTCATTACCTTCGGTGCATCAGCGATCATTGTGCTATGGTCGGCCGGGCTCATTAGTATCGGTCTCCGGTACGCGAGAAATATCTCGATCTTCCGGGCGGCTGCACTTGTGTACACGCTCGCGATCGCAGTGTTTGTCTGGTTGTATCAGACATATCTGATCAAGATGATTGGCCCGCTGCTCGGATACTGATCTATGGGCTGCGGAAGAATAGCCGGATCACCAGCCCTCTATCCCTTGGTCTTCTTCCACCGGATATGCGCGAGCGTAGAATCCCCGGAGATAACCACCTCATCCCCCTCCCTGCGGATCTTCGGGGAGATATACCCGTCCACGACCCTCTCCTGCTCCGGTGTCGTTGCGCCGAACCGTTTCCGGAAGAATGTAAGCATCTCGTCACGGTTCCCGAACCGGTACTCCTTTGCCATCGGGAGCATCGTCACATCCGGGTAGATCCCCATCTGGTACAGGACGCCGAACAGGCAGTCGGCCTTCGGCCCAGGGTGGTACGGGCGGCCGTGCAACAGCGGCCAGAGGTCGGCGTCCATCCGCTCCCAGAACGCCATGTCAGCAAACCAGAAGAGGTGGACGGAGCCGGAGGCGGCCGCGTCCATCTTTGTGAGCGCCTCCCGGATATCATACATGGTGAGCGAGAGCGACGCGACGACACAGTCGTACGGCGCCTTCAGGTCACGGGCGATATCGACATCCTCCCAGAGTTTCTGGACACACGTGATGTTGGTAATCCCCTTGTTTTTTGCATGTTCGCGCAGGATCGCTACCATACCGGCACCGGGCTCTACTGCCGTGACCTCGCGGACACGGGGGGCGAGGGGAAGGGCAAGGGTTCCCGGCCCGGCGCCGATATCCAGGACCCGGGATTCCGGCGTAATATCCAATGCCGCGATGGTCATCCTCACCCGGTCATCGTACTGGCTCTTCGCGTTTTTGTCGTACCGCTCCGCATTCTCTTTCTTGTCCCAGTTGTGGGAGGCGTCGCCTTCGACCTTTGAGGACTCGTGCAGTTCCTGCCGCCGCTTCCAGATCGCGTTCCAGTCGGGATTGGGATCAGCCGGCACCGGAGGGGTCATACCCCTCTGTATGCTCGCACTAAAAAAAAAGGTTCACCTGCTGCCAAAAAGGATACCCCGGGACCGGTCACTCGTGCCGGAGCGCCTCGATGGGATTGAGGTTTGCCGCCCGCCACGCCGGATAGATGCCGCAGATGAGGCAGACGATGATACCAAATGCCATGCCGTACACGATCTGGATCAGGCTTGAGGGTGCGAAGAAATATTTTGTTGTCTGGAGCATCAGGCTGCTGATGGCATACCCGCCAGCAAAACTCATCACCCCTCCGATAATGGCACCGGCAATGCCGAGAATGGCTGCCTCGTACAGGAACATTGACATGACCTCCCTGCGCTGTGCCCCGATGCTGCGCATGATGCCGATCTCCTTGATCCGTTCTGTCACGGACATCATCATGATATTGAGGATGGAGACTCCTGCAACAATCATGGATATCCCGCCGATTGCAGAAACAAACGTGGTGATCTGGCCGAAAGCCTCGAAGATCGTCTCCATGGTCTTACGGGTATCCATCACATCAACAATGGTATCCCGGCGGTTCATCTGCTTCTCAATCGCGACCTTGACATCGTTGATCTCATCGAGGTTCTTGACCTTCACGACCACCTGATCGTAATCATCGCGGTTGTAGGTGCCACCAAACCAGTCCCTCGTCGCAACAACCGCCGAGTCCGTACTGACATCAAATGCCATTCCCCGTTCCTCGATGATACCGGTAACCCGCAGCGTACCCTTCTCCCCGTCTTTTCCGAGCGAGATACGGGACCCGACCTTGACGTTATTGTCCTTTGCAAACGTCGCCCCGACAAGACAACCGGAGTTCCCGCGGCTGTAATCCCCTTCTATAAGGTTCAGCATGAGCGGGACATCATCCGGGTCCATGCCGTAGACAAGTGCCACGACCTCCTCGCTCCCGACACCGAGTTTCATACGTTCTGATGTCCGGAGAACGGGTATCGCTACATTGGGTGCAGAGACGCGCTTAATCTGCTGGAATTCCTGTTCAGATATGGTGAACGAGGTCGTGCCACTCCCAAAACCCATCCCTCCCCCGCCGGCATGGGGGGTGACGATAACACTGTCCCCGACCGTTCTCAGGCTGTCCGAAACGGAAAGCACCATGCTGTTCCCGAGGATGCCCATCGTGGAGATAGCCACGACGCCGATGACAATCCCGAGCATGGCGAGGAAGGAACGCAGGAGGTGGACCCGGATATTACGCTTGGCGATCTCCCAGAAGATCATGACACGATCCTCCCATCGGCAATCTGGATGGTCCTCTGCGAGTATTCCGCGATATGCGCATCATGGGTGACCATGATGATGGTCGTTCCCTTCCGGTTGAGGTCGGTCATCAGGTCCATGATCCCGGCCCCGGTCTTCGAGTCGAGGTTGCCGGTGGGTTCGTCGCAGAGGAGGATGTCCGGGTTGTTGATGAGCGCCCGGGCAACGGCCACCCGCTGCTGCTGGCCGCCGGAGATTTCTGTTGGTGTGTGGGTGAAGAGCTTGTCATCCAGCTGGACTGCCCTGAGAACCTCTTTTCCCCGTTCGGGATCCACACCTTTCCCGGTCTTGAGCATCATGGGAAAGGTAACATTTTCAATGATATTTAAGAGCGGGAAGAGGTTGAAGTACTGGAAGATGAACCCGATGCGGTCCCGGCGGAGGCTGGTGAGGTCTGTATCGGACATATCCTTGATGCGGATCCCGCCGATCCAGATATCCCCGGTTGTCGGCATATCAAGGCATCCCATCAGGTTCAGGAGCGTTGACTTCCCGGATCCCGAGGGGCCCATGACGGAAATGAACTCCCCCCGGTCTACCTGGAACGAGACACCATCCAGTGCCGTGACATCGCCTGCGGGAAGCGGGTAAACCTTGACCACGTCCCGGAAGACCATGACGGGCTCGCTGTTCATAGGACCGGTCACTTCTGCTTCCTTTTCAGATAGAACACCCAGCCACCGACAAAGATCAGCAGGATGACCATTGCCGCTGCAACGGGCAGCAGGGTCGATGAACTGCCCGGGTCTCCTGAACCGGAAGAAAGGACGGTAGAGGAGATCTTGACATCCTTCACCGCCGTATAGATATTGCCATCGCTGTCCTTGAAGGATAACTGGACCGGGATACTCGCGATACCGGACGCCGTGGTAAAGGTGACCTCGAAGCTGCCGAAATCGTCCGGCTTGAGGGCCCCGACAACGTAGGTCTTATACGGGTCCTGCGGGACCGCAGGAGAAAGGACCGTCACCATGACGGTATTTGCGATTTCAAGACCTGCGTTATTCACATCGCCCGTTACATGATAGACCCCGGCGTCTGTCGTGACCTGGACATTGCTCATGACCGGGTCAGCCTGTTTCTTATCGATACCAAAAACAACCGGGAAATCCATGGTCACGGTATGGGGATTATCCCCGTTATTGTAGGCCAGGGTGACAAGGGCTGTTGTCGCCTTTTCCGGTGTTATCGTGAGGTTCAGGAGTGTCTTTGCACCGGCATCAAGATCCCCGATGAATATCCTGTCAGGACTGGTGGTAATGCCGTCTCCGCTCATTGCAAGGGTGATGCTCCTCACCGTATTCTTCCGGGGATTGGCGACCTGCAGGTACACGGTCTTTTTCTTTCCCGCTGAAAAGGCATCCGGCCTGTCGATGACGGTAAGGTCGAGAGGGGTGTTATCGATCTGCACAAGGGAGCGGTGATAGAGATTCCCATCATAAAAACTCAGGGAGAATGAGGGGTAATAATCCCCCTCCGGAGCATCTGCGAGAATGGAGAAGGTGAACGGGCGTGTCTGGAGCGGACCAAGGGTATTCGAATAATCATACGTCTCACTCAGCAATCGTATATTATCGTCATAAAACGTCCCGTGGTTCATCATTACGCTGGTGTTCGTGTTACTGTTGGTGACAACGTATGTTGCGGTACCTTTGTCCCCCGTAAAAAAAACCGCCGGATCAAACGTGACCCCGGATACAAAAACTTTGCCCGTGATAGGCGACATGCTCTGTGTCAGGTCGGCGGTCACGGTCCCGATACCTCCGCAAAAGAGCAGGATCAGGCAGATTGTTGAAAGAACCCTCGTTATCCTCATTTACATTACTCCGAGGTTATAGATCATATACAGTATATAGGCAACCACCGGTACCGCCACGCAGAGGGCGGCATCCCGTATCGCAAGCCTGCGGGCATGTTTCGCCCCGAATATCCAGATATTGGCGCTCCACAAGAGAAAGACAATGGTGATCAGGGTGGTGATCTGCATAAGCTCCAGCATAGCCGGATCATGCATGAAGGCCTTCATGGCCTGTTCCACGACCGCGGGATCCTGGAGTCCCGCTGATGAAAGCAGGGGAACGGTAATCCTTGGCACATATTCTATGGTTGCTATGAGCGCGATAACCGATCCGAGGACCTGGGGGAGGAATCCGTAGCCGACAACCTGGAGCAATCGCGTGAAGGAACCCTGTCCTTTGAATGCAAGCGAGAGTACAAAGATGATACCGGACCAGAGGATCCAGAAAATGAAGGTGCCGATCAGGGCTCCTCCTATCGCAGAGAGGCTTATGATTGTTTCCAGACCCGGCATGGCCGATGCCATCATCCTTGCGGTAAGCCCGCCAATCAGGTAGCCATTTGCAGCAGCGACGATACTCCCTGCCAGGACGATGAGGGCGGGGATCTTCAGACTCTCCTTTTCGGTCATGAGATTACCGAAGAAGATATCCGGCCGGATCAGAATATCGGTTAGAGACGGGCTCATGTAGTTCACCATTTCATTGTCCGCATCGGAAGCGTGCACTGCGGAGGGGTTCTGTCAGCTTGTTGGTGGTGATGGATTATCTGGTTTCCGGGCGAATGCGGGATGAGACAGGGATTTTTTCAGCGTCCAGGGTATCCCCTGCAATCTCACCCGGTCACGAATTTGTCGTGTTCTCTGACAACGTTCCTGCCCGTATAATCGATCATGATGCTACATATATGCATGGGAGGTGGACAAGGGGAATACAGCAGGTCATGATCGTTCGGGAGCACAGGGATGGCATGAGCAACCACAGGAGCCCGGCCGGGACTAAAGGGAAACACTTCTTGCGCCAGCCCTGCACCTGAGGGGGTCTCAATCGCGCATGCGATTTCCCGGTATTTACCAAAACCACGTTTCTGGTTATCCAGGACTATCGCAACCCGGGCGCCAGAGCGGTGGGGGGACGTGTCGGAGCCGGGGTTTTTCCCTCACCAGCATGCACCCTTTTCCGCCTTCCATTTCCGGGAGGCAATTTTTCATGTTTTCCCCTCGTCAATCCTTCCTGGACTGCGGGATTACCCTACCTCTTAACCCAAACGTATCAAAAAATTCATCAACAATCATATCTGTTCCACAATGTATATATTTATACACAACAAGTACCGTGTATGAAGACCAAGATCCTTCTCGATGAGGAGCAGATGCCAAAGAAGTGGTATAATGTCCAGGCTGATCTGCCTGCCCCCATGGATCCGCCACTCCACCCGCAGACACAGAAGCCGGTGGGACCTCAGGATCTCTCGGCCATATTCCCGATGGAGCTGATCCGGCAGGAAGTGACAACAGAACGGTACATCGATATCCCTGAGGAAGTGCAGGAAGTCCTGCATCTCTGGAGACCCAGCCCGCTCTACCGCGCCCACCGGCTGGAGAAGTTTCTCAAGACACCGGCGAAGATCTATTACAAGTGGGAGGGTGTCAGCCCTGCCGGGAGCCATAAGACCAACACCTCCATCCCCCAGGCATACTACAATATGAAAGCCGGGATGGAGAGGATAGCAACGGAGACCGGTGCCGGCCAGTGGGGATCTGCACTTGCTTTTGCAACCATGCTCTATGATCTCGAGTGCACGATCTATATGGTCAGGTCGAGTTACACCCAGAAACCCTACCGCAAATCGATGATGCATGTCTGGGGAGCGGAGTGTATCCCGAGCCCTAGTACCAAGACCAATTCGGGGAAGGCAGTGCTGGAAAAGGACCCGGATACCCCGGGCGCACTGGGGATCGCGATCTCCGAGGCGGTCGAGGACGCAGCTACCCACGCCAACACCAATTATGCGCTCGGTTCCGTGCTGAACCATGTCTGTCTCCACCAGACGATCATCGGCCAGGAATGCCGGGAGCAGCTCGCCATGGTCGACGATTACCCGGACGTTGTCATCGGCTGTGTCGGCGGGGGATCGAACTTTGCCGGGATATCGTTCCCGTTTGCGGGGGACAAGATGAGCGGGAAACACAAAGACGTGGACATCATCGGTGTCGAACCAGCTTCATGCCCGACCCTCACCAAGGGGCTCTATACCTATGACTTCGGCGATGTGGCCGGCCTGACACCGCTTCTGAAGATGTTCACCCTTGGCCATGACTTCGTCCCGCCCGCGATGCATGCCGGCGGTCTCCGGTACCATGGGGTCTCCCCGATTGTTTCCCGCCTTGTCCATGATGGCGTTGCACGGGCAGTCTCCTGTCACCAGAGCGAAGCCTTTGATGCCGCCCAGACCTTTGCCCGCACGGAAGGGATCATTGTTGCTCCGGAATCGTCCCATGCAGTCAGAACAGCAATCGATGAAGCACTCACATGCAGGAAGACCGGCGAGGACAAGACCATCCTCTTCAACTGTACCGGCCACGGGAATTTCGACATGTCTGCCTATGATGCCTTCTATGCTGGCCAGCTTGTTGATTATGAGTACCCGGACGAGCTGATCAAGGAAGCAATCGGCCACATACCCAAGATACAATAATTTTAAAATCCATCTCTGTGTATGAAACGGATAGGTCTCATTGTCAACCCGGTTGCCGGCATGGGCGGGTCGGTGGGGCTGAAAGGCACAGACGGGAATGTGGAGGAGGCACGGCGGCGGGGGGCAGTCCCGCGTGCCATTGACCGGGCGAAGATTGCGCTGAGGCTCCTTGCCACGAGTGCTGACCTCACGTTTGTCACCTGTTCCGGCGCGATGGGCGAGGATGCCCTGAAGGAAGCCGGCATCACCGGTTACCGGGTCCTGTATCACTACACGGGCGAGAGCAGTTCTGCGGATACAAAAAAGGCCGTGCGTGCGTTCCTGGAGAGCGGTGTTGACCTGGTCGTTTTCTGCGGGGGTGACGGGACCGCACGGGATGTCTTTGACGTTTGCGGTACTGCCGTCCCGCTCCTCGGTATCCCCGCGGGTGTCAAAATGTATTCGGCAGTCTTTGCCGTTGACCCGGCCAGTGCAGCGGATCTCGTGCGGGCATCTGACCGGCACCATCTCAGGGATGCAGAGGTGATGGATGTTGATGAGAATGCATACCGGGCCGGCGCCTTAAAGACCCGCCTGTACGGGATTGCCCGGACCCCGGCCCTTGCAGGAAAGATACAGGCAGCAAAACAGGTGTACGAGGAACAGGATGAAGAGCGGGCAAAAGCCGCGATCGCGCAGTTTATCGACGAGATAATGCTTGCGGGAACACTCTATATCATCGGGGCCGGCACAACAACCGACGCCCTTGCCCGGCGGCTCGGCGTAAAAAAGACCCTGCTCGGCGTGGATGCCATCAGGGACCGGAAACCTGTTGCAGCCGATTGCGATGAAAAGACCCTTCTCAGACTCGTGGAAAAGTACCCCGATACCCGGATCATCCTCAGCCCGATCGGTGCACAGGGATTTATCCTGGGCCGGGGGAACCAGCAGATCAGCGCAAGCCTTGTGCGGAAGGTAGGGATAAAAAAACTCATCGTCATTGCAACGCCCCACAAGCTTGCGGAGACTCCGCATCTTTTTATCGACTCAGGAGACGCAGTTCTTGACCGGGAATTCGGGGACTCAATCCAGGTCATCTCGGGATACCGGATTGCACAACGCAAGAAGATTCAAAGGTGAGGAATCGATCGGGAATTATCCTCAGAAATGTGCTTTGGAACAGGACATGAACACTGGGTGCAGGCCCGGACCATCAAAACCATTGGTACGAGGGCACCCGTTCCCGGGGCACGACCGTGCAGTTACATGTTTCGGTTATTGACCCGCCGCGGGGGCGTCCCTTTTTGGGGCGGCGGCATTCATCGCAAATGATGGAGCGAGTAAAAATTCCTTACATCACCTTTGTGTAAAGCCATTTAACAGGGAAATCCTCACGTATTTTCATCCCGTGTGCCTGTGGCCCCTTGGGCATCATGTCTGGTTTCATGGGAACTATTCTTTTAAGTGATGATCGCCCCCCGTGCGCCAGCCCCCCCGGGGGCTCAATCGCGCATTGAGATGCCCTGGTATTACCTGAACGGATATCCCTCTCACCGGGGGTTTTCAGGCTTCGGGTCCGAACTCTTTGTTCATGCCCGTTTCTGCTGAGCAGGGAAAATCCATGTTTCCTGACACGAAGCGCCCTCGTGCCCCACCGGACCCCCGTCGGGAAACGGGGCGTATTGCGATGGGACACCCTCCGTACACCGGATGTATCTCCATGGTTGTCTGACCTGTACTACGTCACGGTCGCAATACGGGGATGCCGCAGCGGCGGGGACATGGTTCCCTCTCCCGTGTGTCAGAATTTTCTGAATGATTTTTAACGAGCCCGGGACCTGAAAAAAAAGAGTGTCAGGGATTTTCAGGTACTTTGGGGGGTTTCAGCAGCGCAAACGCGATGATAAACCCGATCACCGCGAGGACCATCACGACAGGAAAAACGCCGAGATATGACCCGGTCGAGGTCTTGACAAACCCCGCCAGCTGGGGCCCGGCAATGGCACCCGCACCATAGGCAAGGAAAAGCACCCCGTAACATCGCGGGTAATCCCCGGTTCCGAAATAGCACCCGGTGGTTGTCGGAGCGATTGCAAGCCATCCCCCGAGACATCCCCAGAGCACGACAAACGCAAGGATATAGACCGGCACCGTGGGCACCTGCCACAGGAGGACAGATACGAGCGCGATCAGAACAAAGGATACCATGGCAGCATTCCGGGGGGTCAGGTTGTCGGTCAGGGCACCGAAGGCCGGTCTCCCGAACCCGTTGAAGATCGCAAAGACGCCGACGAGGACTGTTGCAAGCCCGGTTTCTATCCCGATCTCCGAACCCATCGGCTTTGCGATACCCACCGCCATAAGGCCGGCGAGGCACCCGATAAAATAACACGCCCAGAGAGCGTAGAACGATGTTGTTCTCACCATCTCCCCGCGCCGGAATTCACAGGTGACAGCCTGGCCGGGGACCGGTGCCGGTGGTGCCCAACCGGCAGGTTTCCACCCGGCCGGGGGGAATTTCAGCGGCATGGCCAAGAGGACGGTCAGGATAACGAATGCAATCCCGAAAACCCGGAACGTTGTCATCACACCATAGGCTTCGATCAGGTACGCTGCGATATTTGCAGTAAAAAATGCGGAGAACCCGAACCCGAGCAGGGTCAGGCCAACCGCGAGCCCCCGCCGGTCAGGGAACCAGCGGGCCGCAACTGCTACCGGAACGCCATAGGCAATACCAACCCCGGTCCCGCCGATAACACCATACAGTACACAGAGCAAAGGCACGGATGTGGCAAATGAGGCCAGGAGCCACCCGAGGCCGGTGAGCATCCCGCCGAGAATCGTTACATTTCTGGGCCCGTACTGCTCTATGTATCTCCCGGCGAACAGCATCGTCAGAGCAAAGAACGCGAGGAATACCGAGAACGGCAGCAGGATATCGCTTGCCGTCACCGTCAGGCCAAGGTCCCGGGTGAAGTAATTCGTGAGCGGTGCGACAAAGACGCTCCACGAGTAAATCGTGCCAAGGCACAGGTTGATGAGCATCCCGAGAATAACAAGTGCCCAGCGCCCTTTTTCAGCATCCATTCCCATGATCGTTTCCGGTAAACGTTCCGCCATGTTGTCCTCTATCGTGAAATCCTGGTGGTTGAGATACGTGAAATGATTCCTCCGCCCAAAAAAAAGAGACTAAATTACTCCTCCAGAGTAGATATGTCCCCGGGATCGATACCCATCTCTTTTGCCTTGAGCACCCGGCGCATTATCTTCCCGCTCCGGGTCTTGGGCAGTTTGTCCACGAAGTCGATCTCGTGGGGCATGGCAATCGGCCCGAGCGTGGTGCGGACATGGTGGAGCAGGTCCTGTCTGAGCTTGTCGCTCGGTTCATTCCCCACGCGGAGGATGACGAACGCTTTGATGGAATTCCCCTTCACAGCATCCGGTTTCCCGATGACTGCTGCTTCAGCAACGGCATGGTGCGAGACCAGTGCGCTCTCCACTTCCGCGGTCCCGATATTGTGCCCGGCGACAATGATGATATCATCCGCCCGTCCGAGTATCATGATATAGCCGTCCTTGCCTTTGACCGCGAGGTCACCGACCGTGTAGACCCCGTCTATGGTGTACCAGTACTTGCGATAGCGCTCGTCATCTTTGTATACCGTGCGCAGCATGGCCGGCCACGGTGATTTGATCACGAGCAGCCCCCCGGTTCCGGGCCTGACGGAGGTTCCGTTCTTGTCAACGACGTCCGCTTCAACGCCGGGTATGGGTTTCCCGGCAAAGCCGGGGCGCATCGGCTCGCCGATCATGGTTGTGATCATGTGCATGCCGGTCTCGGTCTGCCACCAGGTGTCAAGTATCGGACATCTCATCTTGCCGATAACCTGGTAATACCACTCGAATGCTTCGGGATTGAGGGGTTCTCCCACGGAACCAATGATTCGCAGGGAACTCAGGTTGTACTTGCCCGGCCATGACTCCCCCATCTTCATGAACATGCGGATCGCGGTTGGTGCTGTATAGAAGATGGTGACCTTCTGCTCCTCAATCAGGTTCCAGTAACTCCCGGCATCCGGGTAATCCGGTGTCAGCTCGGTGATGAAGACGGTTGCCCCGACAGCCAGCGGGCCATATACGATGTAACTGTGGCCGGTGATCCAGCCCGTGTCAGCGGTACACCAGTAGATGTCATTGTCCTTGATATCGAAGATATATTTACTGGTGTAATAGGTGCCCACCATGTAACCCCCACAGGTGTGCAGGATCCCCTTGGGCTTTCCTGTTGACCCGCTGGTGTAGAGGATGAAGAACGGATCCTCGGCATCCATGACTTCGGGCGGACACTCATCGGACATACCCTCCATCATCTCGTAGAAGTCAAGCTCGGTCTCATGGAGGTCCACCGGGGGATCCCTCCTCCTCAGAACGATCACGTGCTCGACGGTCGGTGAATCGAGTGTTGCATCATCAACAATTGCCTTCAGCTGGATAGCCTTACCGCGCCGGATTGAGATATCCGCCGTGATGACAACCCTGGCCCCGGCATCCTGTATTCTCATGTTCAGTGCCTGTGCACCAAACCCCCCGAATACCACGTTATGGACAGCACCAATCCGCGCACAGGCCAGCATCGCGATGATCTGCTCCGGAACAAGGGGCATGTAGATGCAGACGCAGTCACCTTTTTTTACGCCTATCTTCTTCAGGCCGTTTGCAAACCGTCCGACCTGGGAGAGCAGCTTCTGGTAGGTGAAAATACGTTCCCTCCCCTCTTCGCCCTTCCAGATCAGGGCAACCTTGTTGCGCCGGCTGTTGTTGACGTGGCGGTCAAGGCAGTTTGCCGTGATGTTGAGCCGGGCATTGGTGAACCACTTCACGTACGGGTAGTTCCATTCTTTTACCGCATCCCAGGTTTTGATCCAGTCCAGTTCCTGAGCCATACGCCCCCAGAATCCATCGGGATCTGCCAGGAAATCAGCATAGGTTTTCTCGTAATCTGACATCCATGCATTCTTCCTGTACTGTGGATCGGGCGTGTACGATTTCACATCCTCGACAAGTCTGACATCAAAATTCTCCGTCATATTCCACCTATTCTACATTATTAATCATGTTGAAATTAGTATAAATAATTTTTTCCCTCCGTACCCGAAGGGCAACAGTGCGGCAGCGCCGTATCCGACACAACCCCCAAAAAGCCGACCACACAAGACCCGGGATTTTTTCCCAACCACTTTTCTGACTGCCTGCAGGATATAAGAAGAATTATCTGTCCGTGTTTTCCAATAGAGGATCGATGCTTAAGAAATTCACGGGGTGTCTGCTGGGTGCGGCGATCGGAGACGCACTCGGTATGCCCAATGAGAGCACTTCTCCCAATCTCAACAAGATGAAATACGGGTACCGCCGCCCGTACAAGGGTCATCCCAATGAGGGGCTGAACCCGGGGCAGTTCACCGATGATACCCAGATCATGATTCTTGTCTCCACCCTCCTTGCCGACGGGAAATATAATGAGGAACGCTATACCACGGCACTTCGCGAACTGTACAGCAGGGGAGCGCTGCGCTTTCCTGACGGATCGGTCTCTGCCGTATGTGAACATACGGTCCGGGAACATGTTCCCCAGAAAGGCGTAAAATCCACCACCTCCGGCTGCCTTCCCCTTGCGGTCCCCTTCTCCCTTGCGTTTTCGGATATGAACGAAGCCTGTGAGCGGGCAGTCCGGGCATGTAATGTTACTCATACCCATCCCGCGGCTCATGCGGCGGTCTCAACCTTTGTCACGTTCCTGTACCATACCCTTCATGAAACGCCGGATCCCCTGGGAAAAGCCCTGGCAAAGGCACAGGTTGAAGATGAAGTGCTTGGCGGAAAGATCCGCAATGCGCTGGTACTTGAAAAGGACGGAATGGATACCCAGACCGCCCTTCTCAAGATCGGGAACGATGTCTCGGTATTCCAGACGGTCCCGATCGCGTTTTTCCTAATCAGCCGGTACCCCCATCCCCCGGACCTCCTCACCGTTTCAGCAAATACCGGCGGAAACACCGATACGATCGCATTCCTCTGCGGAGCGTATATTGGTGCACGGGATGGTATCGACGCCCTCCCGGAGGACCTGCTTGGCGGACTGGAAGACCGGCAGCGGATAGAACTGCTCGGGCAACGCCTTTTTTCCGTTTATTCCCGGAAACTGGGACAGGTGTAACGGTGTTTTCCGGAATGCTTTTTTAAAAAACCACCGGGTTTTTAGAAAAATCCTCTCTCAGAAGCATTAAATTTCCAACGCTCGGATATTCTTTTCATGAAGATTGCGATTATAGGGGCCTCCGGCTATGCCGGCGGTGAGCTGGTCCGCCTTCTCGTTCACCACTCTGCGGCAGAGGTTACGTGTGCTACCTCACGGAAATTTGCTGGCACACCCCTTGACCAGATCCATCCTCACCTGAAAGGGTTTTCGGATCTCACCTTTACGAATCCTGAAACCGATGCCATCGATGCAGATGTGGCATTTCTCGCCGTCCCGCATACCGCGGCAATGACCTATGCCGGCAAACTGCTGTCCCGCGGGATCCGGG
>CAZCZK010000024.1:15363-20723 GCA_964503195.1 uncultured Methanoregula sp. | reverse complement strand
GGAGGAGCCAGTTCATCAGGTCGATGTAGATCTGGGAACGGAGCTGGGGGGAGGTGTACTCGATCCGCAGGAGCGGGAGGATCCGGGTGGTGACGCCCTGGTACACGATGGAGAAGATCCCCGAGATCATGGCCTGGGACGCAATGACGGTTGCCGCGATACTGAGCAGCAGGAACGGGATATACAGGATTTCCGCATGGAAGAAGACCATGCCGAAGAGGATATTGTGCGCACCCGGGTGCGTCATGACAAAGGCGCCCTGCCCGAGGTAATTGAAGAACAGGGCGATAAAGACCAGGTACCAGGCCTGGATGATGGGCTCCCGGCCCAAATGCCCCATGTCTGCGAAGAGGGCCTCGCTCCCGGTGGCGCAGAGGATCACCGAAGAGAGGATCAGGAATCCTTCAAGGCCGTGGCCGAGCACGTACCGGATCCCGTACATCGGGTTGACCGCGAGGAATACGCCCGGGGCCTTCAGGATCGCCAGGATGCCGAACCCCGCAAGGGCAAGGAACCAGACCACCATGACCGGGCCGAATGCCCAGGCTACCCGCTCGGTGCCCCGGGCCTGGAACGAGAAGAGGGCGATGGCGATGATCCCCGCGAGGATCATCAGGACGAGCTGCGGGGTCTCTTCGAAGCCGGGGATGAGGAGGATCCCCTCCACCGCGGAGAGGATGCTGATGGCCGGGGTAATGACACCGTCCCCGATAAAGAGGGAGATCCCGATGATGGCAAGGAGCGAGACGAAAGCGGCCTGGTTGCCGCTCTTGAGCAGGGGGAGGAGCGTCTCCTTCAAGACGATCGTGCCGCCTTCACCCTTGGTGCCGAGGTTCATCGCGAGGAAGGTGTACTCGACCGTGACGAGGATCGTGAGCGTCCAGAGGATCAGGGAGAGGATCCCCATGACATTTCCCTCGGTCGGGGGGATGAGGAGAAATATTGCCGTCAGGGCGTAGATGGGACTGGTCCCGATGTCCCCGAACACGAGTCCCATGGACTTGACAACGCCCTGCATGGAAAATTTCTTGCCCGGCATTTCTTGATAAACTCTGGAACGAAGCAGGGATAACTGTTTCGTATTTTTTTGCCCGGGAGTCGTTTCCCGTGATGATCGCTTCCCGTGCGCCACCCCTGTCCCGAGGGGGGCTCAATTGCGCAGGATGATGCCCGGGTATTTCCTGAACGGGAAATTTCTCCACGATTGTGTACAGGAAATGCAGCCCCGTCGCAACCGGCGAATGCCATAGCGGCGGGAAGAAAAACACAACGGGCCGGAGCCCCAAAGAGCAATCATGAGAGGAAAACCGGTTTTGACACCGTCGTCGATCAGAAGGGGACTATCCCCGTTTGTTATAAAAATGAGCGGGGCCGCTTCCGGGCGGCTCACTTGATCTTTTTCTCGAGCTTTTTAAGCTTCTTCTTGGCGTCTTTGCTTCCGGAAGCTGCCTGCTTCGAGAGCTCTTCTGCCTTGGCCTTCTTCACCTGGTTCAGCTTCGTCATCTGTTTCTTACTCGTTGGCATGTAGTCACCTCGCTTTCGACGTTGGTTATTTTTATTTGATTTTTTTGTGATTTAACAATATCCCTCTTCCGTTGCATCCAGGGAGGATTCTGACCCGGATGGGCTTCTTTTCCGGAACGACCGATGGTGTTTTATTATTGGCAGCTTTGGTCCTCAGCCGTTCTCCGGCGGTTCCGCAGGGGACATGGTACTCCCACGCGCCTGCTCTTTCTTATCCTCCGCGTACATGCGGTAACTGGTGATCAGGAGCACGATCATGACCGGTCCCAGCACGAACCCGGCAAGGCCCATGGTGAGGATACCCCCGATGATGCCGATAAACATGATGACCGTATTGATCCTGACGCGCCTTCCCACGAGAACGGGACGCACGGTGATCTCCGGGAGGCAGGCAACGACCAGGTACCCGAGAATGAACAGGATGAAGACGCCCCGGGTATCCCCCAGGGCAAAGGCGTAGGCGCCGATCAGGAGGAACGTTGCCGAAGAACCGAGCACCGGAATAAGTTCGCAGAAGGCGGTAAGGAAGGAATAGAACAGGATATTGCCGTACCCGAGGAGGTAGAAGACCGGGATGGCGATGAAGAAGGTGAGGACGGCGATAGCTACCTGGACAACGTAGATCGCATACAGCGTATCGACCGTTACTGCCGACAGCCGGGTCACCCACTCGCAGACAGCCGGGGGCATACGGGACATGAAATGGTTCTTCAGCCAGTCGCCGTGGAAGATCAGGGCACCGAGCGAGAAGAAAAAGACAAAGGTCTTGAAGAGGTACAGGGTGAGGTGGTCCATCACGGTCCCCTTAAAATCGATAAAAAGAGACGTGCCCTGTGCCAGCAGGTTCGAAAAGGTGGTCTTGCCAAAGGGCACACCGTAGGAGAGCGGGCTCGTTGCAGGATCGTTCAGCCAGGTCGCAATGGTCGAGAAGATGGCGGTAAGCGTGCCGGCATTCGCGGTGAGGACCACCATCGTGACCAGGGCGGTAATGGCAAACGAAGAAAAAATGAGAAGCGTGATCAGGGCTGCAGATATGAGCGGCCGGACCCGGGCTGAAAGGCGATGGTGGAGCGGCATGAGCACGATCGCAAGCGATCCCCCGAGAAGCACCATGTCCATCACGGACCAGAAAACAATGACTGCGATGAGCGTAATCACGCCGATGACGGCAAACGGGAAGAGGTCGTGGCTCCGCAGTGCAGGCATGAACAGAGATACTGTTGTTCCGGATCGGGATTAAGGATTTGGTTTTCCGGCTTTGGAATAACCGGGGCTGGCCTTCGCCCATAACCATCATCCGGCTGAAACGATGTCTGGCTCCCGGGTATGCAAGACCGTATTAAAATGGGAGGGGTGGAGATCGTACCCTGTGCCTGATTTGACCAGGACCGCGGGCAGGTGCACAGATAAAAAAAGAATCAGGTTTCTCTGATTCTTCGCATGAGCAGGATGACTCCCAGGAATCCCATGGTTATCGTCAGTGGCAGGACCGGTGATGGGAATTCCGGGGAAGGGTACGGGTTTTCTCCCATGACAACCTCTGCTCTTCCCGTATTCATAACAACCGGGTTTACGCATACAAAGAAAATCCGGGGCTCAGGATATGCCCTGCACGTCACGAAACTCAACAGTCTGTCCCCGGGTTTGACTCCGGGACTGATCTTTCCGGTAATGTCATAGGAAGCCGGTGCCAGCATATCAACCCGGACGGTATTTTCTGCCATCGGAGGACGTATGTCACACCCCGCACACGAAATATCATTCATCTCGAGCCCGGGATCAAAGAAAAATGCACAGGTATAGTGATAATCCGGAGAACCGGGAATCGATAGCGTGCAGGTGATATCACTGCCCGGTATCGCCAGGCGTGGTACTGCTTCATACGTCAGACTCTGGATATCCATACAGACAATAGTCTGCCACAACGGGAATGAGGCAGAGTGATAGCATAACCGCCAGGAGCAACCATTGTTTCATCTTCAGTCAGTCTCCCCTTTTGTATCCGCCATCTCTTTATCACGAGGATGGAAAAAGCAGATGCGGTGCATTCCGTTCTCTCCTCTGATAAATATTTTTATCACACGCGAAGAGATCACATTGTTCCCGGGAAGGTGATGTCCAATACCCGGAGGATTTTCCGGGGACCAGTCACCCGCAACGATACCCATAACAAGGTCAAACCCCCAATCAGCTTGGATACCAGATGACGCGCATCGAGCATATCGCCATGATCGCGCATGATATGGGGCGGATCTTCGAGTTCCTCGGCGTGATGTCACTCCTGCCGTTTCTGGTGCTCGCGGTATTTGGCGAATGGCACCTTTTCCTGCCCATGGCGACCGCCCCGGTCACCTTCTTCCTGCTCGGGTACGCTATCTCGCACCTCCCGTACCGCGATGTCGAGCCCACGTTCGCGGTCACGATGAGCGCTGTTGCCCTGTCCTGGCTCGCCATTGCCTTCATCGGTGCCCTGCCGTTTGTGTTCGGTCTCGGGATGTCCCTGCCGGACGCGATCTTTGAGGCCATGTCCGGCTGGACCGGCACGGGCTTTACCATGATCACCTCCCTTGAAACGACGCCGAACACTCTCCTGTTCTGGCGGTCGCTCTCCCACTGGGTGGGGGGGATCGGGATCATCGCGTTCGGGATATCGCTGCACCGTCAGACCCGGCTCTCCCTCTTCCGGCTCTACCGGGCTGAAGGCCGGGAAGAGGAACTGGTCTCTGCTGCAGCCTCTTCCGGCCGCCGGATGTGGATGATCTACCTTGTCCTGACCTTTGCCTTCACGGGGCTCATCATGATGATCGGCATACCGCTGTGGGATTCCCTGAACCTGGTGATGGTTGCCATTGCTACCGGCGGTTTTTCCCTGCATAGCGCCGGGCTCGGGTATTACAACAACCCGCTGCTCGAAGTCCTGCTCATACCGGTCATGCTTGCCGGCGCCGTCCCGTTCAAGATCTTCTTCTTCCTGTACCACGGCAAGATCGGCGCTATGCTGAAGGACCAGACCGTCCGGATCCTCCTGTTCATCGCACTCATCGGGAGCGTCATCACCTCGCTGGACCTCTACATGTTCACCAATATCGCCTTTACCGAAGCATTCCGGCAGGGCACGTTCATGGCAGTCTCCGGCCTCACTACCTGCGGCCTGCAGAACGCGAACCCGCATGCATGGGCGGTGATCCCGCTCGCCGTGGTCATCATGATGATGTTCATCGGGGGGTCCATGGGCAGTGCAGCCGGGGGTGTCAAGGTCAACCGCATCATCATGGTCTACGAGGGTATCATCTGGTGGTTCCGCCGCTTCTTCGTGAGCAGCCGGGTGAGGGTCCCCCTCCGGTTCGGCGGCAAAACCGTGTCCCGGGAATTATCGGAACTGGCGATCTCCAAAAACCTGCTCGTCATCGTTGTGTACGTGCTCACGATCTTCAGTGCCACCATCCTCACCCTCCACCTGTACATCACGTCCTTCCATCTGGAAGAGGTGGTCTTCGAACTGGTGTCCGCGCTCAGTAATGCCGGGCTCTCGGTCGGGTTCATCAGTCCGGCCAGCCCGGTCGTCATCAAGTGGCTTTTCATCCTGCTCATGTGGCTGGGCCGGCTCGAGATTGTGCCGGTCATCATCATCGGCATGGGCCTGTTCAAGGCCATCCAGAACGACCTGGCACGCAACAACCCGCCCGGACACCCGTAAGCCCGGCCGGGTTCCGGGAGCCCTGCGAAAGCAGAGCCCGTCTCCCGTCACGGTTTTTTTCCGAAAGACCCGGGCATGAACGGGCGTTTGAACCTGAAGCGTGAAAATCGCAGAGATGAGAGGGCTCCCCATTTCAGGG
>CAZCZK010000024.1:0-15263 GCA_964503195.1 uncultured Methanoregula sp. | reverse complement strand
GGCATCATCCTGCCGGGACAGGTACAACCTGCACGAGATACCCTTCCCCCTCTGAATCGGACAGCCGGATCCCCATCCACCCGTCCCCCGCCGGAGAACTGTGGGCGGAACAGGAAGGCTTCATGGGGAAAAATGGGTGTCCGGCGCATCGCTCTCGTCATCACCTCACCTTTAATCTGCTTTGACGGCAAATAGTTGAGGAATCAACAGGAAACCATGGCAGAGATACGGATTGTCGGGACAGCACATGTCTCGCAGAAAAGTGTGGACGAAGTCCGTGAGGCTATCGAGGAATTTTCCCCCGAGGTCGTTGCCATAGAACTGGACGCCTCACGTTTCAAGGCCTTGAAACAGCATGCCCGGGACCCGACGGTACAGGACGTCCTTGAGGTCAAGAATTTCAATTCCCTGCTGGTCCAGTGGCTGCTCGCGTACCTCCAGCGTAAGATCGGGCTGGATGTCGGCGTTGCCCCCGGGGCCGAGATGAAAGCGGCGATCGAGGAAGCGGAGAAGCGGGGTATTGCCATTGCCCTCGTTGACCGGGACATCGGGGTCACCCTCCTGCGGTTCTGGAATTCGCTGGGCTTTTTCGGGAAGATCAAGATGTTCTGGGCCCTCGTGGTTTCCATTGCCGAAGTGGATAATGGCGAGGAGATCGATATCGAGTCGCTCAAGGACCAGGATGTCATCGACATGGTCATGGCGGAGTTCCGGAAGTTCTCCCCGAACGGTGCCCGGGCCCTAATCGACGAGCGGGACGCCTATATCGCGCACCAGCTCGTGCTCCTCAAGGCCCAGCGTCCGGAGGGAAAGATCCTCGCGGTCGTCGGCGCCGGCCACCAGCAGGGGCTTACCGGGTACCTCGACAACCCGGCAACCCTGCCACCCTTTGAGTCCCTGGTCGGAGAGCCCCGCTCGCTGCCGTGGGGGAAGATCTTCGGGTTTGCCGTGACCGGCCTCTTTCTCTTCCTCCTCGCCGCTATCGGGTTCTCGGGCGTGGGGCTCAACGTCCTCTTCGAGGCCTTCCTGTTCTGGATGCTCATCCATGGCGTCCTCTCGGCGCTCTTCGTCCTGCTCGCCGGCGGTCACCCGTACTCTGCGCTCACCTGTTTCTGCGTGGCATGGATGACCTCCTTAAACCCGATGCTCCATGCCGGGTGGCTGGGGGCTTACGTGGAAGCCCGCGTGCGCAAGCCCCCGGTCACCGATTTCCGGAGGATCTACGAGACCGAATCGATCACCGAGATGGCAAAGATCCCGCTCTTCAAGGTCGTACTCGTAGCCGCGCTCGGGAACCTCGGGAGCATGCTCGGCACGGTCCTCTATTTCATCTTCGTCTTCCCGGTCCTCGGCATTGACCCGGCCGTTGTGATCACGAACGGGATTCACAACATGGGTGCATGGGTAAGCGGGCTCTTTTAGGGAGATACCACCTGCCCATCTTTTGGTATACCAATCTCTGTAATCTCCATCTCCGTTCTCTTTTCCGTCTGCCGGTGCCCGGTTAGCCGATCCATAAGACCTGACTGGTGCAGGTGCCGGGGGTAAGAACGTCCGCTGGAGTATATCGGACGGATTACCGGTCTTCGTGAACGGGAACGCTGACGGGACCGACAAGATCGGCATTTACCTGAATGGGGGGTGGTACCTCCATGCGAATGGCAACGGGATCTGGGACGCTGGTACCGATAAGAATTACGCGTTCGGCACGACCGGGTGGATACCGGTTATCGGGAAGTGGAGCTAACCCACCCTTTTTTCTGTCTGGATTATTTGGCCGAGATTTCGCGGTAAGATATTTGTCCAGGAAATTAAAGCGTCTGAAAACGCCTTAAAGATACTCTGGTTTGCTTCCTGAAAATTCCGGACAAATTGATTCAATGAGTCCATATCTTCTCATCATTCCGGTCCAACCAGCTTCACCTCCAGTCCTGCATCTGCATACCGGGGAAGGGCTGCATGTTCTTCTGAGAACGCCAGGATTTTGAATTTTTTTTCTTCCACAACGATGAGGCCTTCCTTTTTGAGATTTTTCAGGTATACAACCCGGTTTCTTCTGTCCGGAACTATGGTTACCTGCCACTTCCTCTTGTACGACAGGACTCCCCCGAAAATGAAGGGCCTGCTCCACCCAAAATCCATGGTGAGTGCCCCCCGCTCTTTTGCCCGCCGGATGCAGAAATAATAGACCGCAGCCATTGCGCCCTCTTTTAAAAAACGTTCATCTGTCAGCCCGTTGATAAGATAATAATAGGTACTCCGGCCCGCCATACAGCATGCTCCGCCTGCAGTAAGGCCATTTTTTTTGATAATCAGTAATTCCCCGGCATTTTTTAGCATTTTATCATACAATTGTTCAAAACTGAGAAGCGATGCTTTGGGATACCGCTTCAGCGTATACGGGACAAAGATGTTGTCATAAAAATCTTTTATGTCGCCTCTGTCTGTGGAAATTGTACACTGGAACGCGGATAATTTTGTTTTTTCATGGACATGCCGGAGAATATCCTTTAACGGTATCTGCAAATCAAGGACCTGGTGAACACGGGGAACCGTCATCAGACCGTCACGGAAAAAAGCTGCAAGATGTTTATGCATATCTATCATCACGGTCGTATGCGTGCGGATAAACTTCCTTACCCGCCAGGCATAGAGGTCACCGGTTTTCGTCATTTCTGCATTCCTGCAGAACTCTTCGATAAAATAGGGATCCACCTTCGAACTGGTAAGTAAAAAAAACTCCCGCTCCTCCCCCTTTACCCAATACACCGCAAATTTCAGGCTGGCATACCCGTTCGCCATCATCCGCACCGGGGAAAGAACCACTGCGAGCCGGGCCCTTGTACCGGGTGATAGTGTATGATACGCCCTGACCAGTGTTTTAATCAGCGTCGTGCTCATCCCAGACTTCTTTTGTGACCGTTCATGGTTCCCCACCGCATGGAGTGGCAGAGAGACCTTGCATGAACCGTTCCTTTTATGCAGGTGCACCACGATCCCTGCGATGCTGAAACATTCCGTTACCAGATAAAAAAGGTTTCTTTGAACGGGAACCGGGAGATCTCCAGGTCTCCGTCAGCACAAGCGTCCCGTACATGGCTGTGAACAATCACACGGTTCGCTTATTATGAGGCGGATCTTCCATTACTGATCTTTTCCCTGACCGACAAAACCCGGACCTGCCGTGACGGTGCAGGGGGTCATGAGGAGGAGGACAGCGGCAGCGGGAACTCCACTCCTGATACGATTTGTGCGTCCAGGATTCCCATCAAGTGAAGAGGTTTTCCGCTCCAGGGATCGAAAACAGGAATGCAGACAGGTACCTCTGAGAAGTTAAAAAAAATTATTGTATCTTCTCTGAAGCTCTTTTTGCCAGTGTTTTGAGAACCTCATAATCTGCTTGTGAACCGGACATCATCAACGTTTCAAGAACATCCTTTTTCATAAAAGAAATAATGAAAGTCTCTCCCGGTTGTCCGCTACCTTCCTTCCGTAAAGCAATACTCGATTCACCAATACCCGGATCTGCTAAGTGAGTGCCTAGTGTAGTACTGCTGGCATTCTCGAAACGTTTGTTGATCTCATCAATCGGGACGACAAAGATTGCCTGCGTAATAACCGTACGGTCAGAAGGGGATGAACCATTGATAAATTGAACCTGGTATCCTTTATTTACATGATATTGGGAAGCCTGTTCGGCAGTAATCGACAGGGAATCTCCTTGTACGTATCCTGCCGGTAAATCAGAAAGGTGAAGTGCCATTTCGGGGGGTTCGAGAGCAGACACCGTATTTTCAATAACCGGAATATTTCCCGAGGTACATCCGGCAATAAACACAAAAACTGCTACGATTGAAAGGATGGGGAGAAGATTGTTCATATTTTTCCTTTCCTTTGAAAGTATATTACCCCTACCGTTTTGGAATGCCACCAGAAACGTGTGGCTGGTTTAACGATAAAAAATAATCAGCTGGCAAAGCCATGTACCAATAACGTTGAAACTTCTGTGCGTTTTGATAAATATTTTTTGAAATATTTTTGAGAGAAAAATGGATGATTGTATCAATTTCAATTAATTCCATATCGGTATTGAGATCGGTAAAATCAAGCTCGGGCACGTCCTGCAACTTTGGTCTGGAATTGTCCAGATTTTTCTGTCGGGCAGTTACTACCGGAGCAAGGATATTCGTTAAAATAAATTAACCACAAAATACACTAATGACTTCAGCATGACTTTCAGAGCCTCCTTCAGTTGTTGAAATCGGCACAAGCGAAAAACTTCATGAGGAGAGAAATTGACTCAACTCATGCCTTCGGGCAGGTTCGGGCTCATCATCCATTCAAAGCTGGTGATCCCGGCCTTTATTGGGAGACCCTTTTATTCTTGTCCGATCATTTTTCTCGAACCTTTTTCTCCATATTTCATCCAACCTGGAGCTCTATCTGCATATTTTTCATCATAGGACCTATCGCGATAAAAAATTCTTCCACAGATTAACACGCTGTTTGCTTCTCAACCCCAAGCACTACCAGGAATCCGTTGTCCTTCGTCTCGATAATGTCCCGGATATGAACCAGATCCGGGTCGATTTTATACGAAGTAATATTACGGTCCCAAATCCGCTCATCATCACGGTTCACTTCTTGTGCATGAACGTTTACACCCCTGATTATATTAATTGAAAATAAATTTCCGTCGCTGGTCACGATTGTCATGTCACGATCTGATGGTGCATCCCTTTGAGTAATGTTCAGCAGGTTTGTTGTCTTTGTTAAATTTCCTTCATTGGTATACGACGATTCAATGAAAGTACGATTCATGCTATTCCAATGAATACTCTGATTTACAGAAAATATTGAAAAACCATCCGGATTCGAATTAATCTGGTAGACATCCCGGATTGAATTGATCGATCGGGAATTAACAAACTGACCGTTTTCATCAAGCCTGAAAAGCGGACGGATACCACTGTCAGATGGCACATGGCCGATATATCCATCATTGCCCGGCAATTTTATAATTGATTTCGGTTGTAAGTAATTCGAGTAGGGTATTCTTGTGAACCATACTGGGTTTCCATCAGGGTCAAGTTTTGTGACAAAGGGCTCAGACTCAATGGTGCGCGAGTCACAATAGGAAGTATCGGGATTTATTAAACACTGCAACACGGATCCTCCAATGACCATTGAACCATCCGGATTCTGAAGAGGTGGACAAGAAATACCAAGATTATCGGGGGTACCACTGCTGATATTCTTTCTCCAGACGGGTTTACCCTGAGAATCGAGCTTGACAAGCACTCCATGTGATGAAACAAGATAATACCCATTCACCGGACTCTGGACGACACCCGCTATTTGATCAGAATGATATGGCGGTAGCCCGCCAAAGCCCAGATCATAATCTTTTCTCCAGAGAATCTCCCCGGATTCTGAAAGGCGGATTACTGATGGCGTTACAGGGCCAGGACTATGGCAGAGCGGCGTGGAATAACTTCCTGCAAGAGCATATCCTTCATCAGATGTCTGGATGATTTTTTTTATCAAATCACTTTTACCAGAGTCGATAGTTTTTATCCAGGCCGTTGATCCATCTGAGTTCAGTTTGATGGCAACAATATCTTCATCGGTTATATAATCACTCTCTATGCACCCTGTCGGTATGAGGACGCAACCAATACACCCTGCCGCCAGCAGCAGTGCTACCAGCACGAACATCAGGGCAACCGCTGTACAAAAAGACCTGGTGCAGCTTTCATGAAAAATTGGACGCAGGATCATTGAATAGAAACTTCTGTCCTTTTAGATAAATATTTTTTGAAATATTTTTGAGAGAAAAAATTGATGATTGTATGATGATTGTGAGCAAATATTTCTTCATTATTCCAGAGGCTTTTCAAAACGCACTATCTGATTGTCTACAATTTTTTCAACTACCCCGTTCTTCAATCCCGAGCACGATAAGGTATCCATTGTCAGATGTCTCAATAACGTTCCAAATTTGGATAGAACGGGATTCTGTAACAAAGGAAGAAATCTGACGATTCCAAACCGGTTCACCGTTATCAGTCATTTTTCGAACGGAAATATTTGTGGTCTCTCCGCGGCCGTAGAGAAATATTACATCCTTATTCACGGATAAATATCCCGAATCAGATGTTCCAATTATAGCGTCGGGATTACCGGTGAAATTAATCAGTTTTGATTCAGTTTTAATTCCGTTGTAATCATAGGATAGTACCGGAAATGTGTAATTGACATTTCGATGGATTAAGATGGAAAAATCATTGGTTCCTGATAGCAGATTATACTCATAACCATCCAGACTGATCCCTGACGAATTTACTATCATACCATCTCTATCGAGCATCACCAGAGAATTATTCGAATTATGTTCCATGACACTTGTATATCCTTTGTCATGATTTAGCTCGATAATCTGACCTCCGCTAAAAAAGCCACTATCGGCATAGGACCGGGACCAGGTTGTGATGCCATTCCGATCCAGTTTTTCAACAAATGTCTTAAAATCCTTAAAAGATGTTGGACATTGTTTAACGCCACTTTGATCCAGTTCACAAGGAACAGTAAACCCGGAAATAACGCTGCCTCCATCATGGGTTCGAATAACAGATACAATTTCAGTTCTATTGAGAAGATTTGTATCAAGTACCCGGCTCCTGCTGATAGTTCCGTTCGGATTTATCGATAAGATTAGTCCGTTACCTGATATTGCATAATAACCGCTATCGGGAGTTTGAACAAGCCCCATTATCATATATGTGCCAGGCCTGTCTTTTATTTCAGATTGAAATCCCAGCTCCGATAGTACCTCACCATTATCGGAAAGCCGGATTATGGTCGGTATTGTGGCATCATAACCCTTGCATCGGGAGTTACAAAGAGGAGTGGATGATATCCCCCCAAGGGCATATCCTCCATCTGAAGTCTGGAGTGCATCATTTATTCTATATTTTTTTCCGGATTCTATCGTTTTCGCCCATGCGGTTGAGCCGTCATGATTCAGTTTAACAATGACGAGATCCTGCGCATGGCTTTGGGTTACATCATTGCATCCCGCAGCCAGCAGCAGTGCTACCAGCAACACTATCAGGGCAACCGCTGCACAAAATGACCTGGTGCGGCTTTCAGGAAAAATTGGACACCTGATCATTGAATAGAAACTTCTGTGCGTTTTGATAAATATTTTTTGAAATATTTTTGAGAGAAAAATTGATGATTGTATTGATAAGTAATAGGTAGAATTTTCCCGATGAAGTCGCAGCTCAACAAGCCCTTCAGGGATGACAACCCGTGCGCTTGTCGCTGAGATGAAAAGCCCCGAAAATTCGATTCGATAAACGATATCCTCATCATTTCAACTGACTAAGGATGCCTGAGAATATGGACATCAGGTACACAGGCAGGACAATCCATTTCCTTGAAAAGCGTACCACGCTGTTGGACCGTTTCGTCCTTGACTTTCTCCGTGTTCTTGAACCAAGAACACCATATGTTATCGTGAGCGGCTATGTTGCTATCCTCTTCGGGCGTTCACGAGGTACAGAAGATGTGGATATCCTTATTCCCCGTCTGGAGAATGACACATTTGTTGGACTATACAATGCCCTGTTACGCGAGGGATACGAATTCCTGAACGCTGAAGAGGTTGACGGTCTGTTCGATATGCTCAGTCAAAAGATGGGGATCCGGGTTGCAAAGACGGGTCAGTTCATTCCCAACATTGAACAAAATTTTTGAAGGACGCAGTTGACCAGTCGGTTTTCCAGAACCGTGTGGAAGTTGTTCTTCCGGATTCGCATGTGTTCATCTCTCCCATTGAAATCCAGATTGCCTGCAAGATCTATCTCGGTTCACCAAAAGATATCGAGGATGCGCTGTTTCTTCATGAGATTTTCAAGGAGCATCTCGACACCTGCAGGAGCGGCTGTCATTCGTCCGGCACTAGGCAGTGTGGGTGAAGCGAACGCCGGATGCCGATGTATGCTTAACCCGTAAATTGATAGTTTTTCCACGGTCCCGTTTCTCATGCAGGATATGGGGGTTGGGTTCCTGACCTTGATGGATTTTTTTAAAAAAACAGCAATAATAAAAAAATAAAATTATGGAATTACTAAATAACCATAATAATACACTCCCTTGTACTCGAGATATTTTCTCGAAGTTGGATCGCCAGCTCTGCTTCCATACATATCGCTAAAATCATACTCATGAATAGCGGGAACAGTGTCGGAATGTCTGAAATGGATAGAGATAATCTTCCCATTTTCGAATTTCACATCCAGACCCTGAATATTCATGATGTCCTTGTCCTCAAGATGAATCACCGTACTGTTTGTTGTTGCGTTGACCGGGACCTCATAGAAACCAAAATAAGGATCGCCTTCACCACGAATGAGATAAAAACTAATTACCAAAGAAAACGCATATACACAAAATGCAATTATTCCTAGAGTGATGATAAATTTTTTATTAATGTCAAAATTTTTTTTGCCTTTGCTTTTTTGTGCTCTTCATGATTCTTTCTCCATTCAGTTCACGTATCCCCATAATCAAATTATATCTCCATCGCTTCAAAAATCATGGATAATTTCACTCATTATAATTGTGGATATAAGGTATCCATCCCCACGACCCGAACGTATAATTCTTTTCGGCAGCCTCGTCCCAGACGCCATTCCCGTTCCAGTCCCCGATAACCGGGTTCCAGCCTGCTGCCCCAAATGTGGAGGACTTCGTACTGGGATTGATTGCTCCTAATCCGTCATAGTCGAGTTTCTTCTTGTTGCCGGTCTGTGTCCCGACCTCCATGAGAACATTGGCATTCCAGTCACCAATGTCTTTACTCGATTGTTGGGACATGGTCAATTCGTGTGACAAATTAATGTTCATGTCATTCATCCCAGCCTACGAAAAAATAAGTATAGTTTTTTATTGTTCGGTTTTGTTCTGATAGGACGTTAACATTATAATATTTGTTTCCATGAAATTCCGTCAGTTTTACCGGATGTGACCAGGAATTTATCCCATTGTTTCCAGTTTTTATGGTAGCATAACCTCGTGAATCGGTATAGGTATAGTTCCAGTCAGGCATTTCTAATGGGCCAACAGCAGTTTGCCGTTCCTCATCGACAGCTATCCTTATTTTATTGTCTGCAGCGAGATTTGTTGTTCCATTTATTTCGAACACGTCACCAATGACGTGATTACTAATCGGGTTGATGATAATCCAGGGTACGACATTACCAGATTCAGGAGAAGATTGAGGGGGTATGGTCGTTGAATTTTTTTGAATGTTCGCAGGAAAACAGCTGGCGATAAAAATCAATTCAATAATTAACAACAAAACAATTACGATAGTTTGATTCTTTCTCATTTTTCCACCTTTTTCCACAGGTTCTAAAGAAGTACCGGGTTGCTGGTCAAAAAGCAGGTTTAAAAATGAAGGGAGTGCTTCACCAAAAACCAATCACCGGTAACCATCCAGGAGACCCGAACGCATAATTCTTATCGGTACCGCCTTCCCAGACGCCGTTCCCGTTATAATCGAGATACCACGCACCGTCCTGATAAATACCGATCTTGTCTTTCCCGTCCCCGTTCCAGTCCCCGATAACCGGGTTCCAGCCTGCTGCACCGAAGGTATAGGACTTCGTACTGGCATTGATTGCTCCTGACCCGTCATAGTCGAGTTTCCATAGGTTGCCAGTCAGGGTCCCGACCTCCGTGAGACCATCGGCATTCCAGTCACCAATTACCGCAGTTGAACCGGTCGCACCATAGGTAACCGTCTTGTCGCCGGCACCGAATGCCCAGTCCCCGCTGTAATCGATGTAATAGACACCGTCCTTGTATACGCCAACCCTGGACTTCCCGCCGGATGTCCATTTCCCGACTACGGGTGTCCAACCGGCACCTCCAAACGCGAAGTTCTTGTCGGAGGCAGTCCAGGTTCCACTACCATCGTAATCGAGATACCACGCACCGTCTTTGTAAGCACCGATCTTGTCAGAGCCTGCCCCGTTCCAGTCCCCTGTCACCGCGGTCCAGTTCGCACCCCCAAATCCATAGTTCCTGTCTCCGGCATCCCAGATTCCATTCCCATTATAATCAAGATACCAGTTTCCATCTTTGTATACTCCTCCTTTGGACTTCCCGTCTGAAGCCCAATCCCCAATCACCGGCGTCCAACCGGCCCCGCCGAACGCAAAGTTCTGGTCACCAGCACCATAAATCCTGTTCCCATTATTATCCAGGTACCAGGCACCGTCACGATAAATTCCAACCTTATCCCGGCAATCCCCGACGCAGATAGAATTCACCCGTGTTGTGGTATTCGTACCTCCGGCCCCGGTGACCCATAAGCTCACGGTATATGTCCCGTTCGCAGTATAGGTGTGGACCGGGTGCTGCATGGTTGAATTTATCGTGCTATTGTCGCCGAAAGTCCATCCCCAGCCGGTCGGATTTGCGGTCGACGTGTCGGTGAACCTGACGGTGAGCGGGGCTGTGCCTGTATGAGGGGCGGCGGTGAAACTGGCAAGGGGGGATGGATGTGTTACATTGACATAATATAATCCAGTTGTTGTATTGCTAACAGTCCCATTTTTATATACAGTTAGGCTAACATTGTACCTTCCCACTCTAACATATGTGTGCGGGGGATTCCTGAGGGATGAGGTGTTACCATCTCCGAAGTCCCATAACCAAGACGTTGGCGAGTTGACCGAAGAGTCTGTGAATTGGACAATGAGTGGAGCGGAACCACTCGTGGGTGAAGCGGTGAATTTTGCTCTTGGAACTTGATAACTAGGAAGTATCGTCTGTGTTCTGGTACCAGAACCGAACTCATTTGATGCTATTAATTTTACATCATATTGTTTAACTACGTAATCATACCTATGGAAAGGATTACGTTCAGTTGATACGCTTCCATCTCCGAATTCCCATCTCCATGATGTTGGCGTGTATGATGATTGATCAGAAAGGGCTATTGCATAATCCTGAGGGTAGAATACTGCAAAATCAGCAGATGGGGGGCACATACCGACAATAATATCCATAGTTTTCTCTGTGGATTTTATTGAATTCCAAGTAATGAGTTTTGCAGTATATTTTCCTTGTTGGGTATATGTATTAGTGGGACTAAAAGAGCCGTCATTGATTTTTGTATCCCCAAACTCCCATCTCAAATGCATAGGGTCAGAGGAATTTTTATAGGTTAAATGGGTTTTGTCATTGAATAAAACGATATAGTCACGGGCACAAACAGGATTGGGAGCCGCAGTAAAATCCGCAACAGGGATTTCTGCAACTGTATTATTATCAGATGATTTCATCGTGTATTCTACAAGCCCTGCAGTATACCTCGCAGCAACTTTTACACAATTATCAGTAATCCGTTGTACCGTGGGATCCCCTTCAAATCCTGTCCCTGACTGAGACGGGGGAAGGTTCTGGACCTTATAATAAAGCGTGTTGAGATATGAATGTGAAAAGGTAGCAATATTTTTTACAGCTACCTCCGGAGATGTTACCCGGTATTTTATATTTTCATTTTTTATTAAATCGTTGTAGGTATATCGATATCCAGCATCATTTACATTTGGTAAACGGGCTGCAGAATAATCATAAAAATACGATTCGTATTCATCGTGAGTACTATACGGGGTTTTTAGCTTATCCCAAGCCTGTTCAACCTCTTTTCCCGTATGCATCGGGTTGGCCATATCAGAGAAAAAATGACTTGCCCATCCAAGAGTTACGGCAGCATCCGAATCTGCATGATTCAGGGCATATTTATCATGTGATATTTTAGCATAATCCTCAGCGAAATACGGAGCAAGACCTATTTTTAGATCATAATCTCCCACTACATGATCAGGATTCCATCCGTCCTGACGCATATGCACAACTTCCTGATAGTAAGGAATTAGATCACCGGCAATGGAGGCCAAAAACATTTGAGCATTAAGATAGCTCCCTGGTCGAATACGAGGGGGATTTGCAGGTGTCCACGTGTCCGGATCCTTTGCTGCATTTGCTGCAATATCAGTCAATGGGTACCCCATTTTTTTGCATGCCCAGTAGATGAATGAATTATGACCAATCGCTTCAACGGGAGGATCGCCAGGATTCACTGGCGGTATATAGAATCCTCCCCATGCCACTAATCCGGTCCCAGAATCTCCACTTTCTTTCCCAGCTGATGACGAAAAACCAGAATCACTCGTGAAAGTGGAGGAGGATAAACCGGATGAGAATAAATTCCCGCGACGGCTGGAATCCTGTAATGATCCGCCAGATGAGGGATTATTATTCTTTACCGGGGTTGCTTTGATTTTATTAGCCCGTAAACCAGTGATATTTTTCACAGTCGTATTTTCCGTTTCGGAAAGGACTATCGTTGACTCATCAACTTTTTGTACTGCCTTCATCAATCGGGCATTATTACTATCCTTTGCGACATCGCGGATTTTCTCTTTGTCGAACGAAATGCGGGTAACATGCCCGATTGGTATTAATATCGTGCGGTTTGATCCATCGGATTGCACAGTTATATCAATGGATTTTTCCCCAGCGGCTTCAAATTTTGTCGGGTAGGTATTCCAGAGTGTTCTCACAGATTTTTTCATATCGATTTTTTCTGGATCCGAAAGCGAGGACCGGTCAATATCTTCAATCAATGCTTTCTTCCCGATATCATCGTGTGCCAGTACGATCCAGTTTTCAGTTGCATTTGTTAACTCAGGATCGACTTCAATCAGTTCAATATCTGTATACAGACCGGTCATATCCATTTCTGGCAGTTCCCTCGGAAATGCTTCGGCGTTATTCGCAGTTTCCACTTTGGAATTGCCCTGATCGGCAGTTACCGCGGGAACAAATGTAACCAGTATGAGCAGAAGTAAGATGAGTGTCCAGACTATTGGTTTTTTCATCGGATTCAGTGCCTCCTTTAGCAGTTTTATGAGGCATGGGTGGAAACCTTCATAAGGAGAGAAGTTGATTCAACTCATGCCCTCGGGCAGGAATGGGTTCATCCGGTCGCCAAACTGAGGTGAACCCATCCTTGACAAGAAAATACGTTTATTCTTTCAATATATATGCGTTGCTTATTGTTTTTTTATTGTAATAATAAATGGTATATGCATAAAGAAAATATCTGATACTTTAGATTCAATCGCTAATTTATTAAGGATTAATTGATTCTTTTATCGCGAAGATGTTGTGATAAATAGTTAGAGGAGATTAAAAAATGAGTGTTTAAGCATTATTGTAAATATCCCCCATAAAAAATAGGTAGCTTTTTCATTTTACCAAATTTTCCATATATCGGTTTTTACGCTTGCTCCACCATACTTACATCCTTTTCAACACCATTATCAGATGCGATAACAAATCCCCCGTCTGTTGTCTGGATAACCTGAATTATTCGTAGATTACGGAGATTCACGTTGGGAATTGTGCTATTCCAGGAGCGGGTTCCATCAGGATTCAGTTTAATCGCCTCAACCGAATACCCGGTCTTATCAATAGAGAGCAAACCCTTGTCTTTTATGAGGGTAATTGCCTCACTTCCATTGATTTTCTGGTTATGAGTAACAGTTCCTCGAATATCAAGATGCATCATTATTGTGCCCTGTTTGTCATCCGAATAAAGTAACCGGTAGCCATTCGGGGTGACATCCATGTTATGTCCTATCAAATGGCCATCTGAAAATAGTTGGGAGGTATTAATGATATTTCCCCCCTTATCGAAATTTATGAAATATACTTCGTGCGGTTCTATTTCAGAAATTCTGAATCCAATAAATCCGGTATCATCAGTATTTTCATGAATGAAAAAAATGTCATAGGATGTTTCGTTTTCATAGGATCGCTGCCAGAGAATATTGCCGAAAGAGTCAAATTTTACGAACACTGGCCCGGCAACGATGAGTCCCCCGTCCCCGGTATGAATAATAGATCTGGAATAAAGTGAGGAATAACCCGTGCTCCTGTTCCATACCGTTCTTCCATCAGGATCCAATCGATAGATTTCACTCCCGTCAATAAGTGCTGCAAACCCTCCATCATGCATCCCGATGATTTCCCCAACATTCCCCTCTCCGGTAGTAAAAACCCGATCCCACAGGATCTCTCCTGTGCCGGTAAACCGTATGAATCGCGCTTGATAATTGAGCGTGCAATACGAATGCGTTGTTGCAACCGATCCTGCAGTAACAAAACCCCCATCGGATGTCGGAACCATACCAGATATCGTGTTACTGAGACCTCTATCAAGCACTTTTGTCCATGTAATAGTACCATCTGAGTCCAGTTTTGTCATTGTTGCCGTATGTAATACATCGGGACAATCTCCGGAACACCCCGCCGCCAGCAGCAGTGCCACCAGCACGAACATCAGGGCAACCGCTGCACAAAATGACCTGGTGCGGCTTTCAGGAAAAATTGGACGCCTAGTCATTGAATAGAAACTTCTGTCCTTTTAGATAAATATCTTTTGAAATATTCTTCTAAAAATGATTCCTATAAACATATAATCGGAACACAAGGAAAAATTTCTCATATCCCGAAATACTTTCACAAAACATTCAACAACTCTTGAAAAGCAAATGAACGAATACGAAGATCCAGTGGATGATCCGTCGGTTGGAAGAGGGAACCCAATTGCATGACATTGTCCGGTCTGTGAGAGGCTTACGCTGAAGGATATCCTAATTGAAGCAGCAGTAATTATGATAGTATCTGGTCCCTGGCTTTTTCAGGTTGAACAGAATAGTGGGTGTTAAGATAGAAAAAAATAGAGATGAAAAAAATCGCAAATAATTATTATTCTTCCTTCTTCTCTGGCTTCCTAAACGTCTCCACCAGCACAATCTCGCTAGGGCCTTTGATAAGCTCGAAGCCCTCGTGGATGATCCTTCTTCCGCGCCAGAGCGGTTAGCGGCGGTCATAGTTGATGCCGGGGGAGGCATACGGTCGCCTTCCCGTCGTCCATCGCGATCTCCATGTCCTTGCCGGGATAGAGCCGGACCCATCCCTTGAGCTGGTCGAGCGGCACGGTGACCATCTCCTCGATCCGAATGAGAGACCAAACGATTGTGAAAGAGGAAACAGAAGGGTGTTTGTCCGGATAGCGCAAGACTGGTGATGGAAAACGGCCGGGCCTCCATGAATTAAAAGGCTGAGGCACCAGCACTCCGCTTAAAAACTACCTTTTTAATCTACCACTGCCT
>CAZCZK010000023.1:0-20961 GCA_964503195.1 uncultured Methanoregula sp. | reverse complement strand
ATCCTGGAATCAAAAAGGTGATCCCGGAAGAGAAAGTACGGGAAAACCCGGGATACATTTCACTGCATCACCATTACGATCCTTATGACGGTGATTGTATCGGGACTCCCCTTCTTTTCAGGCCGGGGGGATTTTACCGGGATGCACGCCATGATATTTCATCGATCGTTTCGGTAAATGACCCGGACCATGGATACCCTTGATGCAGACGCTCCCGCTGACGAATCGTGTACCCTGATCGCTGCTCCTCATCCCCCTTCTGCATAACCTTGATAATCTTCTATCACCATCAGTAATCAGGATGCATATCCCCACACCCGAGGAACTCCGCACGCGACGCGAATCGCTGGGGCTGAAGCAGACGGAGCTTGCAAAACGGGCAGGCATCAGCCAGTCCATGGTAGCCCGCATCGAGGCAGGAAATGTCGATCCCCGCGTCAGCACCCTGAACAAGATCATTGTCGTGCTGAACAGTGCAGAGCCGAAGAAGCTCCGGGCTGCCCAGATCATGCACACGCCGGTCCTTTCCGTGCAGCCACAGGACGCCATCAGCCGGGCGGTCGATATCTTCGAGAAGAACAATATCTCCCAGCTTCCCGTGATTGAGCGGGGCGTGCCGGTCGGCTGTATATCCGAGGCCGTGATCGTGAAGGCCATCGAACAGCAACGGCTGCACAAGACCCACCTGTTCACGGTCAGGGATTTTATGGAGTCCGGGTTCCCCACGGTACCGCCGGACATGGATGTGCAGACCGTGATCAATATCCTCCAGCAGAACCATGCAGTGCTGGTGGTGGAAGGGAAGACAGCGCGTGGCGTGATCACCAAGCATGACCTCATCTCCCTGATCCTGTGATCCCTGTTCCCGCAGATTCACGGTGACTGTTCCGGAAACACCATCTCTTTGTTGAAATAGGAATTGAGATGAGGGGGCTCTGCCCCAAACCATGGGGATGGTCCTGTCGCCCCGGTATTCTTTTGACAGAGTACCGGCATCGGTTTATGCCGGGTGAATTGCGGGTCTGGATGTCTTTTTTGGGGCAGGTGGAAAAATGGGCGGGTCAGAGTTTTGAGACCAGGTCCCGGAGAACGAGGCCCGGGTCTTTTGCCTTGACAACACTCGAGGCCAGGAGCACGCCGTCCGTCCCGAGGTCAAGGGCGATCTTCACGCATTCCCCGGACTGGATGCCCGCCCCGGTCAGGACCCTGACCTTCGGGTTCACCGCGTGGACGGTTGCAACCGACCTCCTGATGATCTCCGGGTTTGCTTTCGATACCGATACCCCGCTCCCGATCAGTTCCGGCGGCTCGATAGCAACGTATTCCGGGGCGAGCGCTGCTGCTGCCGCGCTGGCCGCCTCGTTGTTCGTGCAGACCACGGCGGTCAGGTTCTGGGCCTGCAGCGCCCGTACCGAGGCCTCGATATCGGCAAGGGTCAGGCGCCGTTCCGCGTGGTTCACGAGCGATCCTGCAGCACCCGCAGTTTTTATTGCGTCGGCAGTAATGTGGCCGGTATGGGCCCCGGGCTCGACACCATCCACATGCTGGGCAAAGACCGGTACAGCGAAATGGTGAGCGATCGGGTGAAGGTCGATATAGGTCGGTGCGATACCGATGGTGGCACCACTCTCCCGCGCCACACGTTCTGCTGCCTGTGCGATCATATGGGCCCGGCTGCCCGTCCCTTCTTTATAGGACTTCAGGTTGATGAGGATCAGTGGTGAAGGCATAGTATCTGCTCCATGGGGGATGTCCCTACTACTCCATGAGGGTTTGGTCTTCATCAATATTTGTACCGTAAAACCCGCCCGCCGGGCTGGAGGGCCGGGTTCCCCGTGTCATTCTTTCAGGCCCCGGAGGAAGTGCCCGGTGGTGATTCCCCCGTACGCCAGGGTCTTTATGTGGTCTTTCTGCTGTCCAACCCCGTCCGCCGTACCGGTTCCGGTGTTCACCTTCTCAAGCACTTCCTGATAGATGCGCGTCATCGCTCCGGTATATGCTGCCGTCCGGCCGCGGGCGTCTATCACGACCTCGCTCACGCCCGCCTTCCGGATCGCCGGCAGGTGGTCAACAAGGCAGGTCTCCACGGCGTTCCCGATCCGGGTCCGGCATTCCCCATCGGTCCGGATCGGGAAGATGTGCCCGGTGGCATCCCGTATGCCAAAAAATGTCCTGCCAGACTCCCCCTCCCGCCCCGGCCTGCAGAGCTGAACCGGCTGTAGGAGGCAGTCTTCCGTTACCATCGCCTCGCTGATGCCCTGCACGATGAGGGCAAAGGAGGCGCTGCAGCCGTCCTGCCGTGCGGTGCGGACGAGCTCCCGGCATTCGTCCCCGGATAGTTCCGAAGAGAGGGTGAGGGACCGGAAGGCCGGGGAGATGTGGGAGGCCGAGCAGTGGTTGAAGATGTTGAGTCCGGCAGCGCCGAGGAGGGCCATACCGGGCATCCGGGTGTGGATGGCACGTGCCGCCCCCGGATTCTCCACCATGCACGCAGCAAGGCCTTCCTCGTGGAGGAGCAGTATCTCCGGCAGTACGGTGCCAAGATATTCATCGCGGGTGATGCGCGGGAGTTTCAACGCGAAGCGGGCTCCGGCCTCCTGGCAGAGCGCTTGTGCTTCTCTCACCCGGTGCCGGATGGACCGGACCTGTTCGCCGTCTCCTGCCTGGCAGGAATGACGTGGCAGGAAAAATGCGGGTTCAAAACAGATGCTCCTGCAGCCTTCCTTCACGGCCATGGCTACCGCTTCCGTTGTATCCGCATAGACCGTGAGCGTGAGTGGGGCCCCTGTGATGCCGGTATCCCTGCCGGAGTCTGCCGGGCTCCCCAAACGGTCCGAACATACTGCAGCAAGCCGCTGCCGGGAACGTGCGAGATCCTCTTCCGGCGGGATGGAGGCGGCGAGGAGTGCCTCTTCAGCACGGGCAAGGAACTCCCGGCGCATCCGGTTGAGTTCAGCGACCGGGGCAAAGAGCGTTCCGTTATACGACATGGTCAGGTCCCGGATAACGAACGGGGTGTCACCGCTCCTGCGCAGTTGTGCTGCCATCTGGTCCGGTGAGAGCGGGCGTGACCGCGCCGGCACGAGACAAAAATCCGGCTGGTACGATACCCTGACAGTTTTCCCCGATCCCGGTTCCAGCCGTCCTTCCATGCTGATGTGCCCCCCGTTGTCAACCGTGATACCGAGATCAACGGGAACTTTGTGCAGGAGGTCGCCCTGGGGATGTACCGTGATCTGCCCGGCCCGCGCTTCCAGGTTGCGGGAGGAGGTGACAGAGAGTATTGACCCTGGTGCAACCGGTTGGGGGACGCCGAACGCGATGGTGTTTTTCTCGTGTGGGACCGGTGCGTTGTTGAGGAAAAACCCCCAGTCTTCCCGTTTTTGTGTGGGGTCTGAAAAGAGCAACCCGTCTCCGGTTGCCGGCACCATGGTCCCGTTCAGGTGTACGGTCACCATCCCGCTCCGGCGGTCCTGTGATGTTACTGTCCCAATCCTGATCCCCTGGTTGTCAGGGGCAGTGCGGGCCATGAGCTTGCCGTGCCGGTCCCCGAACAGGTACCCGCCGGTAAACCCCCGGTTGAATGCAAGGCGGAGGTCCTGTTCAGTTTCCGGTGCTGGTCGCAAGTCCCCTCCCGCGATTGCGTCAAGCGCCCTGCGATAGGCAGAGACCACAACCGCAACGTACGCCGGCGATTTCATCCGGCCCTCGATCTTCAGCGAGGCGACCGGTGCCCTGACCAGGTCCGGCAGGTGGCGGTAGGTGCAGAGATCTTTTGGCGAGAGGAGATAGCGACCGTCGGATGGCAGGTCCCGGAGCCCATCCGGTCTCCCGTACGCGTCAGTGTCCCCCAAGACGAGCGTGTAGGGCTTCCGGCAGGGCTGGGCGCACATGCCCCGGTTCCCGCTCCTCCCGCCAATAACCGAAGAAAGGAGGCACTGGCCCGAGTACCCGTAACAGAGCGCACCGTGGGCGAAGACCTCGAGGCCGACACCGCTCTGCAGGGTCTTTTCTGCGATGGTCCCGATCTCTGCGAGAGAGAGTTCGCGGGAGAGGACGACCCGGGAGAATCCCTGCTCCGCAGCCCAGAGCACCCCGTCAGTGTTATGGATGGTCATCTGGGTGGAAGCATGGAGCGGGAGGCCCGGAACGAGGTCCCGGGCAAGGACGGCAACGCCGGTATCCTGCACGAGCACCGCATCAATCCCCGCGGCGTAGAGCCAGACGAGGTAGTCTGCAACCCCACGGAGTTCGCGGTCATGGATAAGGGTATTGACCGTCACGTAGACCCGGACCCCGCGGGCATGGGCACGGCGAACTCCCTCGAGGATCTCCTCTTCAGAAAAATTTGCAGCATATTTCCGGGCGCCGAACCGTTTCCCGCTTATATACACTGCATCGGCCCCGGCCGCAATGGCTGCCCGGAACGCTTCCGGGGAACCTGCCGGTGCGAGCAGTTCGGGAAGGGCAGCGCCGGCGGGCCTGGTACCAAAGCCTGACGAGATCATGGGAGCACCCGGAACAGACGATTCAGGAGCAGGGAACCGGTCGCCCCGGGCTTGCCGGAACGTGACTGGAAGTCCCCGTTGCATACCCTGCAGTGGATGGCGCCGTGCAGGGAGCGCGTCAGTGCGATACTCCCCGAAACTGCCAGGTACCCGGCCGCCTTCCCGCCGGGCACAGGGACGGGCGGGGCGGGATGCGGGAGAGTGCACAGGAGCGGCAGTGCTGGTGCGTTAACCATACCCATTGCCAGCGCTGCGGCCTTGCGCCGCAGGAAACGGTATCGGTCCCGGAACTCCATTGCCCTCTACTAGTGTTGGTATCATCGGGAATAAACAATATCTTCGTTCCCGGCATGTGCCAGGGCAGATTGACCGTTGTGAGCGTATCTTTTTGTCAACCAACGGCATACTTCCTGTCATGAAGATCGTTGCAGCGCTCACTGATCCGGCCCACGCGACGATGGCACAGGAACAGGGTGCGGATATGATCGAGCTCCGCCTTGACCTGTTCAGCAGCGATCCCGTGGAGCCGGCCCGTCGGTTGCGGGACCAGGTTACGCTTCCGATCATCGCCACCCTCCGCTCCGCTTCGGAGGGCGGCCGGTATTTCGGGAATGCCGATGAGTGGAGCGACCGGCTCTCCCCGCTCCTCCCGCTGGTGGACTATGTGGATATCGAGCAGGGGTTTTCCGCCCACGCCCCCGCCATCCGGGAAGCGGGAAAACAGATCATTGCCTCGTGCCACGCCGGGAGGATGCTCCCCCTTGCCGAACTCTTCCGGGTCGAGCGCAACCTCCGGGCGTTTGGGGATATCCCGAAGATCATCGTCACTCCCGAGAGCGAGGATGACCTCATCGACCTCATCTCGTTCACCGTCGCAGCGAAAAAACCGGTCTGCACCGGCGTGATGGGCTCGCAGTTCCGGTACGCGAGGGCGATCCTCCCGTTCTTTGGTTCAGAGTTCGTGTACTGCCATACCGGCACGCAGACCGCCGAAGGGCAGTACTCGGTTGCGGAGTTTGTGCACCTGAGAAAGCTCCTGCTCGGTGCATGACCCCCCCTAGACTTCCTTCCCGCACGTCCCGCAGAACCGCATGCCAGCCTTCAAGGGGGAACCACAGGCCGTGCAGAAATGCTGTACGGGCTCCGGGATTCCTGCGCTCACCTGCTGCACTCCGTTACCCATGGGTGTACCCTGTACCACGCCCCTCCCCCCGGCAGCTGCCACCCGTCCCAGCACCACGCATGCCGCTGCCGGGTCAGCCTGTGCGCACCTGATGTTCCGGCTGGTCATCCACCAGCCAAACGGCATGATAACCAGGAGGATCAGGAGCAGTCCGGCTGCTTCGAATACTGCGAGACTGAAGTTGAAGAGCCCGTGCAGGAGCATGGCACCGGCAAGACCCGAGAGAATGATCCTCATCCGTTTCTTCTCCGGGCGGAACTTCGCCGTGCCGAGCGCGAAGCCCCAGATACCGGAGAATACAACGTGGCCGGGGACGGATGCGACCGCCCGGATAATGCCCACCGCCAGGCCACCTTCGAGAACGTACAGGATATTCTCAATAGTGGCAAACCCAAGGCCGGCTGCCGTGGCATAAACGATACCGTCGACCGGCTCGTCAAACTCGGCATGGCGGTAGATGGCGAAAAAGACGATAAGGAATTTTGCGGTCTCCTCAACCAGTGGCGCAACGACCGCAGAAAGGAAGACACCTTCCGAAAAGAGGAGTTCAATGAGTGCCGCAGGGATAACCGAGAGCGCTCCCAGGGAAAAGACCCAGACGACAAGGTGCAGGGGCTCGGGTTCAACCCGGTCCTTCCGGTAGATGTAGAGGAAGATGAACAGGGTGGGTGCAACAGCAAGGAGCAGGAGTCCCAGCATTACCTGACCTATAGGGAGCCGGCATACAAGAGGATTTCCGGCAGACCTGCCCGGTTATGGAGAGCGCGATCTTTTTCGTGGCGATCTTTTTTTTTCAAACGGCATTCATGGAGCGCAAATCAGAAATATTGAAAAAATCAAGCCTCCTTGCGTATGCCAACCCAAAAAAACCTGATCCTCGCACTGGCCGTTCTGCTGTGCGTTCTTGGTTCAGGCTGCACATCAGATCCTTCTGTTGCTATTCCCCCATCACCGTCCCCCGCAACCCCGCTGACAACAGCACCCGTAACGGCACCCCCGGCACTGGCGGTAACGACACCCGCACCCCTGCCGACCACGGAGCGTCTCCAGAGGTTGCCTGCGGAGCGGCAGGTCAACCTCGTGCTCACAAAAGACCGGCCTACTTCTGAAATCCATCTGCAATACCAGGGCGGGCCGGGAGATCTCTTCATCAACAGAGTCATGATGCGCGTGTATTCCTCGGGTACTGCATACCGGGAATACCTTATGAGCAATGGCAGCAAGCCCCTTCCCGGTGATGAAATTATTGTCCCGGGCACGCGGGGCGGTGACCGGTGCGAGGTCTTCGTTATCTCTGCCGGCACCCGCTACCGGGTGATGGACGAACCGGTCTTTGGCGGGATGTATTACTGATGGGGGTGCAAAAACGACAACAAAGCGAAGCGTGCGGGAGTTCCTGGCCCGGTATTCCCGGCTCCCACGGTGAGGTACACGGTGCTTCCCGGATGATCAGCACCAGGATTCAGAGGTCAGATGCCGGCGGTGTATAACAGATCGTTATGTGGCTGAGAGCTCGGGGTTTGCCCTTCACGATATCCAGAGGGGTGCTGAGTCCTGAGTCGCTGCGGCATGGCGGGTCGTACCAGTATGAATTTCCGCCAGGGCCGCCCTTCATGAAAATGCAGTTGATATCCACATCAGCGGTCCATGCGATCGTTGCATCATCGGTCGCGGTGAGGGTGAGCGTACCGCTCCTGCCCAGAGCGTATGTACCGGTATAATCGGATACCGATGACGCACCTCTGCCCTTTTCAATCCTGACAAAGGTCGGACTGGCACAGACCATATCCGTGCACGTCAGGGGATTGGCCCTGATAAGAACCGGCACGATACCCCTGGTACTGGTGTAACCCTCACATAAATCCCCGGCACCTGCTTTGCTGATACAGGTGAGCAGAATGCTCATGGCAAGCAGTAGGATTTTTTCACGGGTCATTATGGTGCCTTCGTCACGGGATGTTCGTGAATCTGAATCAATATTCACGGCCCGTCCGGATTACACAATCAGGGACTCGATGCATAATAAGAATGAGCAAGGCATCAGCGCATGGCATATGCTCTGTATACAGGAGTTTTGTGCATCATCACCCCTCCGTCATTATTATTGAACTTCCTCTATTCATCAGGCCCCCCCCATCATCTGTCGCCATTGCCACAAATGGCAGAGGAGGGTTTCATGAGAGCCCTGCTCTCATTCGTAATCCCGAACAGAAAAAAAAGGGAATGGCAGCGTTCGTTGGACTAACCTTTCGCTACCGGTACTTCGCCTGCTCCAGCAGACCATCCGCAAGCACCAGTGCAACCATCGCCTCCGCAACCGGGATGATCCGGGGGAGGATGCAGGGGTCGTGCCTGCCGCCCACAGAAATATCCACGACATTCCCGTGGATGTCCCGCGTGGCCTGCGTCTTTGCGATAGACGGCGTTGGTTTCACCGCGATCCGCACGACAATATCCTGCCCGGAGGAGATGCCCCCGAGAATGCCCCCGGCATGGTTGGAGGCAAAGCCATCCTTTGTCATGGCATCATTGTTCTCACTCCCGAATCTGCCTGCAACCGCAAAACCCTCCCCGATCTCGACACCTTTCACGGCACCGATCCCCATCAGGGCACCGGCGATTGCTGCGTCAAGCTTTAAAAAGACCGGGTCCCCGAGCCCCGCGGGACAGCCCGTTGCGGTGATCCCGGCGATACCCCCCACGGAATCACCGGCGTTTTTCGCTGCACGGATTTCTGCGTCGATCGCAGCCGGTTCTGTCTTCCCGTGGACCGAGAGGATCCTCCCGGCAACGCTGATGCCGTGCATGGCCAGGTATTTTATCGCAACAGCGCCGGCAGTGACCCGCCCGACTGTCTCCCGGCCGGAGCTGCGGCCACCCCCCCGGTGGTCGCGGATACCGAATTTTTCATGGTACGTGAAATCCGCATGGCCGGGCCGGAACACCGTGCGGAGTTCCTCATAATCCTCCGGCCGGAGATCCCGGTTCCTTACGATCATCGCAATGGGCGTTCCGGTGGTCCTGCCTTCAAAGACACCGGACAGGATCTCGACCCGGTCGGTCTCCTGCCGTGGTGATGCAAGCGGGGAGGTTCCCGGGCGGCGCCGGTCAAGGAGCGGCTGGATGTCGGTCTCGTCGAGGGGGATGCCGGGCGGGCAGCCGTCAATGACCGCACCGAGCGCCGTGCCGTGGCTCTCGCCAAACGTTGTGACGCGGAAATTTCTGCCAAAGGTGTTCATGGGAGCAGGTCCTTCATCAGCTCTGCCGGTACATCGATACCGAAGAACAGGTAGAACTGTTCACGCGCCTGCCCGATAAACATCTCGGTCCCGGTGATGGTCCTGCACCCTGCCTTTTGTGCCGTCTCGATCAGGGGAGTGACGGGGGGGGTGTACACGAGATCAAAGACCGTCATCCCCGGGTGCAGCTGGTCTTTTCTGAGGATGCTCTGGTCCCCCGGATTCATGCCAAGCGGCGTTGAGTTGACCACAACGTCAGGTTGTATCGCGTCAAAGTCCGCGAGTCCTCCCCACCGGCAGCCGAACCGCTCTGCGAGCACGTGTGCCTTTGCCGGCGTGCGGTTCAGGATGGTCGTGTCCATGTCAAGATCGGTGAGGGCATACGCGGCACCCGCTGCCGCGCCTCCGGCGCCAAGGAGCACCGCCTTTGCCCCCTTCAGGTCCACCAGCGGTTTCCGGACTCCGATCCAGTCCGTATTATAGCCCCGGGTCGTCCCGCAGGCAAAGACCACCGTGTTCACGGCACCGATCTGCTGCGCGGCGTGCTCGTCGACTTCATCGATGAGGGGGATGATGGCCTGCTTGAACGGGATCGTGACCGAGAGTCCCTTGACATCGAGGTGGCGTGCCACGCTCAGGATCTCGTCGAGTTCCGGGTCCTCGAACCAGGTATAGTGATAATTGAGACCGTACGCGTCAAACAGGGCATTGAAAAGGTATGGCCCCCTGCTGTGGGCGCAGGGGAACCCGGCAACGCCGATGAGGCGCGTGAGCGGGTCGGGCGGGTTGTCAGAGAGGACTTTTTGGAGCCGGTCCCTGCATTTCGGCGGGATCCGGCCGGTTTTGAAGAAAGCCATACAGGGGGCCCGATTTTTGCGGGCAATGCTGCCGTGGCTGAGCTGGTCCATCACCACCGCTGCCGCTGCCTGCGGTGTGGTCTCACTCGTGTCGATGCAGAAGTCTGCCGCGGCATCGTACTGCTGCCTGCGGCGGTCCATCATTGCGGCTATCTCCTCCCTCAAAGGAAGCCCGGTCAGCGGGGGCCGGGGTTTTTTGGTTAACCGTTTCTCGATTGTGTCGATATCGGCATGCAGCACAACGATGATGCTGTCCCGTCGCAGCTGCAACATGTTGGCGGGGTCCGTAACAACGCCGCCCCCGGTGCTGATCACGGCATCCCTTTTTGGCAGTCCCGCGATTACCGCCCGTTCCACTTCCCGGAAACGCTCCTCACCATCCTCGTGGAAGATGTCCGGGATGGACCTGCCGGTCTGCTGTTCGATCAGGGTGTCCGTATCCAGGAAAGGAAGGGCAGTCCTCTCCGCGATGATCCTGCCAATATCGGTCTTTCCCGTACCCCGGAAACCACAGAAAATGATCCTCTTCATACCAGTACCCCCGCATTTTTCAGCAGCTCCCAGAAAGACGGGAACGACTTTTCCACGCACTCAGCCTCCCTGATGGTGACCCCGCCGATACCAAGACCGAGGACCGCAAAGCTCATGGCCGTGCGGTGGTCGTTTGCCGGATCGATCTCCCCACCGTGCAGCGGGGCCGGGCTGATGGTGATGGCATTTTCCAGAACTTCTACCTGTCCTCCCAGCGCCCGCAGGCGCTCCGCGGTCCCCGTGATACGGTCGCTCTCCTTGAATTTCAGGTGACTGATCCCGGTGATGGTGGTGGGCGTCTGTGCCACCGCTGCGACCATGCAGAGCGTCTGGACGGTGTCCGGCGAGGCTGACATATCGATCGTTATCCCGCGGAGGTCTCCCGTTCCTTCGACCGTGACCGAACTGGTGCCGTACGACACCCGGCAGCCCATGGCAGCGAGGGCTCCGGGAAATCGCCGGTCGCCCTGCACGGAACCCGGGACAAGGTTCTGCACGGTCACCCTCCCCCCGCAGATGGCTGCCAGAGCAAGGAAGTACGATGCCGAGGAGTAGTCCCCTTCTACCGAGTACGTCCTTCCCTTGTACCGGTCCTTCACGCTGACCCGGAACCTCTCGTACCCCTGGCGACTGACATGACCCGAGAAGGCTTCCATCACGTCCAGCGTTATATCGAGATAGGACGCAGATGCCGGTGGTGCCGGGATCAGCACTTCTACGTCCTGCACAGCATAGGGAGCTGCCATCAGGATGGAGGAGATGAACTGGCTGCTCACTGACCCGTCAACCGTCACCGGCCCGCCCCGCAGCTGACCGCTCACACGGACCGGCGGGTACCCGTGATTTTTCTGGAACTCCACAGAACCACCCAGGGTCCTGAGGGCTTCCGCGAGAGGCCCGATCGGCCGCTCCTGCATGCGGGCGCTTCCCGTGAGAATGACCGGGTGCCGGCAGAGCATCCCGAGGGATGCCAGGAGGCGAAGGCTGGTACCGCTATTGCCGAGGTCCAGGGTGGTGATGCCGGCATTCCGGATATCCCCGTCACACCCGGTGATGCGAACCCGATCGTTCCGGTCCTCCACCGGCACCCCCAGCACTTCCAGCGCTCTGAGCGTCAGCCGCGTGTCTTCGGCATCCAGCGGCCCGAGCACCGTGGTCGTTCCCTGTGCCAGGGCGCCGGCAATGAACGCACGGTGCGTGTAGCTCTTGGACGGCGGGGCGGTCAGCCTCAGGTCCACATCCCGTACACGTCCCGGCGTGACAATCATATACCCACCGCGATCTTCCGGTAACAGCCGAGTTCCTTCACCGTTGCGATCTCCCGGAGTTCCTGCAGAACGTCGGGTAGAGCGGGCGTCCAGGCACAGTCGAGGAAGAAGACATAGTTCCCTATCCCGCGCTTCGATGGCCGGGACTCGATCCGGGTCAGGTTGATCTCCCGTTTGGCAAATGCAGCAAGGAGGTCATACAGCAGCCCGGACCTGTCAGCGTGCGGGTCGATGAGGATACTGCATTTTTCCGGATGAGGGTCCCGTGCGGGTTTCCCTGCGATCCTGACGAACCGGGTCGTGTTCGCCGGGTTATTCTCGAGGGAAGGGACGATGACCGGCAGCCGGTAGAGCGTGGCTGCACCTGCCGAGAGGATCGCGCCGGCATTGGGAACCCGGCGTGCCTCCTGTGCGCTTGCTGCGTTGCTGCTCGTGTGGATCACCGGTATGCCCCAGTCCTCGATCCGGTCGCTGCACTGCTCGTGGGTCTGCGGGTGGGCAAAGATGACCCGGACCTCGTTGAGTGCGACAGTGGACGCAAGGTTGTGGTGGATGGGCAGGTACATCTCTGCGGTGATGAAGACCGGGATTTTCGAGAGGCCGTCAAGGGTCTCGCCCACGCCGCCTGCTTCTGAGTTCTCCATGGGCACGATCCCGTCCCCCCCGCCCCGGGCAACGGCTGCCATGGTCGCGTGGATGGTGGGGGTGAAGGCGAGCTCGCCGCACTGCAGTCTGAGCGCAACCTCGTGGGAGAAGGTTCCCTCGGGCCCGAGGACGAAGGTGGTCATTTCCCCACCATCGTCTCGATCAGGGCATCCGTCATTTCCTGTCCCTCATCACAGGAAGCGCCGAGATGGCGGGTGTTCCGCTCGAAAAATGCCCGGAACAGCCCGGGATCTCGTGAGCCGATGATCCCGGCAAGGTCGCCGGCCGATGACCGGCAGGCTTCGAGCACTTCCGGTACATACGGATTCATCTGGAGGATGTCAGCGTACAGGTCCGGGTCCTGCGAGAGGAGCCGGCCCACGAGGGAGAGCTCGATCTGGTACACGGGGCTCGTGAACTTCCGGGTTGCAGCGATATCCATGCCCAGCCGCCGGATGCTGTCGGCCATGCAGAGCGTGACATAGTGGGTGAGGCCCTGGACCACCGCCATCATCCGGTCATGCTCCTCCGCAGTCGCGGGGGTGCACCGGGCACCCTCGTTCCGGAAGACTGCCGTGAGCCGGTCGAGCAGGTGCTCCTCCACGCGGGCAGGGCATACAATGATGGTCTGGTTTTTGAGGGATCTGACGGTGGGCCCGAACATCGGGTGGAGCCCGACCACGTTTGCCTTCGAGTTCAGCATAGCCTCCACGGGTCTCACCTTGAGCGAGGTGAGGTCGCAGAGGAGCTGGTTCCGGGCAAGGAGGGGGGCGATCCCGCCGATAACCCGGACGGTATCGCGGATGGGGACCGAGACGATGACGAGATCGCACTGCCGTGCTATGTCTGCGTTCGTCAGGGCGGTCTTTCTGCCGCTCACCAGGACTTCGTACCCTGCCCGCTCAAAGACCGGGACAAAGAACTGGCCCATCCTGCCGGTACCACCGATAATGCCTGCCTTCATGAATCACTTCTCGCGGATCGTCTCTTTGACTGCCATCCCGAAATGCCTGCCGCCTTCGAGGATGCAGCCCATGATGGTGTCGCCCTTCTGGAGGTTCACGACCGAGATGGCGTTGCCGTCCTCCCCGACCAGGCGGATCGTCTCGGCGTTCTGGAGGATCAGGCTCACTCTCGCCGTACCGGATTCGGCCTCCACCAGCAGCAGGGGCCGGCGCTCGATCTTGGTCCTGCCGATGATGGCGGTGTGTGCCGTGCCCTTTGCATCGGTTACCAGCACCTGGCCGCCAATCGTGAGGTCGGATAAATAGGCGGTCTTCCCGTCCGGCATGAGGATGTATGCATGGACTGCCCCGGCATTTACCCGGAACGGTCGCGGGGCAACGTACGGGTTCTCGAGCGTCTCGGCATGGACAAGGAGCATGGCAGACGAGGTGTTGCCCATCAGCATCCCCTCCCCGTCGCAGAGCATGGAGCAGGTGTCCACGCAGACCCGGTCGCCCATCCCGACGGGGCTGATCAACGTTACTCTGAACGGGACAAGGCCGACCTTGCCGGTGGGTGACTTCATCAGTGCTGCAACGGACTTCACCATTGCCGGGCTGGTTGTCTTTAGGAGGATGCCGTGCGTGCCTTTCTCGAGGACGTGGAGTGCCATCTGCGCATCGTTCTCGTCCTTTACTTTCGCGATGATCCTGTCGGACTGCGCCACGAGGTTCTCGAGCGGGATGACGGTCCAGTCGCTGGTTTCGACAATGACGAGGCTGTTCTTCCCGAGTCCCGCTGCTGCATTCTCGCTCGCCTTGTCCGTGATGGTGCATTCCATCACGTCTTTTCCGGGCTTCAGATCGCCGTCCGGAGCAACGGTGGTGATCCGGCCGAGCCTCCGCACATCCTCCGCCCGGTCGACAACGAGCGCGTCCGCCCCGCTCTCGATTGCCGTGGTGGCGATCTCCTTGTTCCAGGGTCTGACGTCCACCCAGAACTGTTTCATAGAGACACTCCGTTCTGCTGTTGTTCCCTCTTAGGGGAAACGCTCGTGGACAGACTTTGTTCACATCGCAGCCCCGATAATCGGTCAGTCCTCGGAAATGTAACGAGGGTTCCCCGCCTCAGGGCCCCTCGCGGGGCACGGCGGGGCAATTTCCTGACCGGGAACCCGGCATCTGATGCCGCCGCGGGGCGTCCTTCGGGGCGGCGGCCGTTCATCGCAGCCGGGGGTATGGGGGTATCAACCCCCAGCTTGTGAGAAGGTGATGCCTTCGGGATTCTCTTCATGATTTTCCTGATACCGTGCATCATTCCACCGGTTATTTCTTCTTCCCCAGTGCCTTCTCCGGGTCAGTATCGTCATGGACCACCTGGCAGAGTGCCCTGACAAACGCTGTGGTGTCCGTGCGCTGGAAGGAGTTCCTTCCCACGCAGACCCCGGCGCCGCCGACCTTCACGGAGTCGCGGATGATTTTTAATGATTCGAGGTCGCCGGTCTTCTCCCCGCCGGCGATGAAGACCGGCACCGAGCAGGCCTTCACGATCTTCCCGAATGCCTCGGGGCTGCCCGGGTAGTTGGTCTTGATCATGTCCGCACCGAGCTCTTCCGCGACTCTCACGGCGTGGCCGACCGACTGGGGTGAGAAGGAGTCGATCCCCTTACCTCTCGGGTAACACATGATGAGGAGCGGCATGCCCCAGCGGTTGCAGTCCCGGGCAACATTCGCGCCAATCTCGAGCATCTTCGACTCATTGGGCGAGCCGAGGTTGATGTGGATGGAGACGGCGTCGGCACCGAGCGCGATCGCTTCCTCCACCGTGCAGACCTGCACCTTGTCGTTCGGGTCCGGGTTGAGCGAGGTCGAGCCCGAGAGGTGGATGAACAGGCCGATATCGCGGCCGTGCTTCCGGTGCCCGCGCTTGACGAGCCCCTTGTGGAGAATGATCGCGTTTGCGCCCCCGTCGCTTACCTCCGAGATGACCTTCGTCATATCCAGCAGTCCCTCAATCTGTCCCATCGAGAACCCGTGGTCCATCGGCACGATGACCGCCCGCCCTGTGTTCCGGTTCATAATCCGTTCGATCCTGATCTCTTTTCCAATCATCCTTTATACCTCCAGAATTTTCAGTGCTTCATCCACGCTCTTGTTTGCATGCACGATACAGGCCGCTGCCCGGACGAACCGGGCCGGGTGCTTGTGCTGGAAAGCGTTCCTGCCGATCGAGATGCCTGCTGCGCCACCGGCCATCGCCCCCTCGATTAATTCTAACGTTGTGCGGTCATCGGTCTTTGAACCTCCGGCCACCACGACCGGTACCGGACAGCCTCGGGTGACCTCGCGGAAGCTCTCCGGGTCGCCGGTATACACGGTCTTGACAATGTCGGCACCCAGCTCAGCCGCAACTCTCGCCGCGAGTTTCACCTGCTCAAGGTCATTGGACGAGGCGATATTCTTCCCCCGCGGGTACATCATGGCAAGGAGCGGCATGCCCCATTCCATGCATTCCACCGCCACCATCCCGAGGTCCTGGAGCATCGTTGCCTCGGACTCGGCCCCGATATTCACGTGCATCGAGACCGCGTCGGCTCCCATTTTCAGAGCGTTCTGCACGGTATTGACGAGCACCTTCTCGTTCGGGTCTGGTGCAAGCATGGTGCTTGCGGACAGGTGCAGGATCAGCCCCACGTCCCGCCCGCCCTGCCGATGGCCGTGGAGGGCAAGGCCCACGTGGCCTATCACCGCGTTTGCCCCGCCTTCCGCCACCAGGTTCACGGCCTGTCCCATATCGATGAGGCCCGCGATCGGCCCGTTCGTGACCCCGTGGTCCATCGGTATGATGACGGTTTTTTTCGTATTGCGGTTCATGATTCGTTCCAGACGGATTTCCTTTCCTCTCATAAGTAACAACTCCAACAACAACCCCCTGTTTTTGCACAATTTTTTTATTGCAAACCAGGGGGCTTACTCAATACCAGAAATAAAAGCTAAAATAAAAGCCAAAAACGCGATACGCTGCGGTAACGGCGTTTGCGATTCCAGAAACGGTTTCACTGATGCAGCGGGCGGGTGAGTTAACGGAGATAAAGACATTCACGGGCAAAAAAACCCTCATGAATGCGGTGGCACTCGTCCTGCATAGTTTATGGTTGGAGCTGGTTGTATATAAGCGTGTGTGCTACAGTGTAGCACGGTCAGAGAGGTCATCAGACCTGGAGGATGGGAAGAACCCACGAGGGTTCTTCGAATTGGGGGGAGAGGGGGTGTTTCTCTTCAGATGGAGAAAGATAAAGAGTCGGGTTTGACTTTTTTTTTACTTTTTTGAATTTATGAATTTTTGAGGTAATTCTAATCCGGAAAATAATACGATAATTCGCGTTTTGTCGTTTGTATCTTTGCCGACACGAGCGCCATATACAATTTCAGTTTTTGAATTAAGTTTTTCCTTAAATGCTCGTTCTATTGTCTCAATTTCTGTTACTGTAAGATCATTTCCACTTGAAATATGGATAAAAGCATTCATTGCTTCCGAATATTTGATATTAAACAAATTATCGAAACATCTACTCAATGCAATTCTAACTTTGTTTCGGTCATTTGCTTCACCAATTGATATTGCAGCAAGACCCCCATTGCTCAATATTGATCTTATATCTGTAACACCAATTTTTATTGAAGAGGGATCTAAAATTGATTCGCAAATATCACATACAGTGTCTGCGATCATCCGATCAATCATTGAAATAATTTGATAAATAGTCAGATTGGGGTTTATATTCAAAAAATCGTTATTATCAACCACAATTGTAGTATTTGCGATCGCTAGCAATTCTCTGATTCCTTTGTCAGCACGTTTTATTCCCGATCGTTCGATCTGAAAAGGGTACGTAACGATGGCGATTACAATTGCACCTTGTTGTTTAGCTAACCGGGCAATTTCCGGAGCGGATCCCGTCCCAGTCCCACCGCCCATTCCAGCAGTAATGAAGACAATATCTGTTGAATCAATTATTGCTTTTAATGTTGGTTTAGCCACTTCCGCGGCTTTTTTTCCAATACTTGGATCACTGTTGGCTCCTAATCCTTTGGTTAATGTTCTTCCAATTAAAACCCGTTTATCTGCCCTTATTGAATCGAGATATTGTTTGTTTGTATGAATGGCAATCGTCTCTAATCGAGAGAAATTTTTCTGAAAAATCTGAAAAATTATTTGATTTCCAGCCCCTCCGCATCCATATACCTGAATTTTGAGGGAATCTGACTGGGAAGAATTTATCTGTGGTGTTGATGGAGAAGTTTTTTTATGCAATACATAATTCAATCTGTATAAGTTACGGATGTTATCTTGATCCTCTTTTAAGATTGGTGGTTTTTGCTGATCATTTTGTTTTATTTGTTTTTTACGAATTTGAGGATGAAGTACTATATACCATGTTTCTCCCCCCACCGAATGAATATAATTTATTGATGTCTCTAGAGTGGCAATTTTTTCATCAATGTATTCAGAAAAAATGGTTGAATCCTTTTCTAGGGTCCGATCCCAATGCCAGATAATAGTGTTTCCTTTAATTTGAACTAGCGGAATTCTATTACGAATGGATTGTGTTGAAATGTTAAATCGAATATATGGATCATCCGCCTCATCAGCTAAACGAAGGAGTGCTGTAATTTTCCGCAAATTTATTTCTTCAGTTGGAAAAATAAAATCAGGGAACTCATCTGGAATTTGGTTAAGATTATCGTTATCCGTTTCTGTTTTATGCCCGAGACATACTAATCCTACGGCCTCTGCGACTCGTGGATAATCTCCCTTGAACGGGGGAAAATCACCAAAATGATATTTTTTTGGGTTTTTTAGAATCATCTCTTGACTGCGGCTAGCATGTCCTGTGCTAACATTTTTTCCCATTAAATTGTATCCGATATCATGCATGTATACAGCACATAAAAGAATGAAAATCTCGCCAGAAGTAATTTTTTTTGACTTTCTAAGATTATTTGTTAAATCATCCAAATAATTCTCTAAACGTTCTGAATGTTCAAATCCATTTTTTTCAAGACCAGATAGCCATTCCTCCGCACTATTTTTCACTCTGCTAATATGTTTATATAGATTGATTTTTTTCCCGGAAGGTAATTCTAAGTCGACCTTTTTTAATGAATCGTGAAGTTTTGACATGAATTATTTGTCCAATATTATTGATAACTTGTAGCATCATGATGATTTATGAGATTTGTGATTCTTTTCCACATTAATCAGAATATTGATGTTCATTCTTGAAGGTGACTTGAATCATAAGAAGACGAGGGATTCATATCTGAATGCTGACTCCTTTTCTTCTTCTTTCTCTTGTCAACTTTGGAAAATTTTCCTTTAGTATGATATTTCTCAACGATTATCTCCCCACACTCCAAAACCGCCCCACATTCTCCATCCCTCCCACACCCCATTCGCCCCTGAGGCCCGCCTCCCAAAAACGAAGCGAATTACAGCGCCACGGAAAATGCGGGTTGGCCTGCCGTGAATGGTGAGGATCCGAATCCTGATTCTGATCGAGCCAGGTTGGCAAATTTTTTTTATCGCGATCATGATCCCGATTGAAAACCGGATCCGGATCGATCAAACCCTGATTTGAAATTTTCAACCTGATCGTGTTTTTCATTTTTCAACCGAACCCTGATTTCAAAATTTCAGGTAGACCTTGATTGAAAAACAACATCAAGAGTCAAGTTACTGACGTGAGTGTTCGTTGCAAACCTGGTTAACTTTTGATCACCAGACTTTGATTGAAAATTTTTGAGCAGACTTTGAATTTATTTTTCAAGGCAAGCTTTGATATAAAATTTTCAAGCGCGATCAAGATCATGATTGAAAACCTGATCCGGATCAATCGGACTTTGTTTTTTTTTCAACCAGATCAGGGTCAGGAAAATATTTTCTGATAAGGTTGCATGCACATCCCGTGTAAAGCCCCTTAAAACTGCTCCTCCTTTCTCCGCCCCCTCCTGCACCCTTATCGCCCCCTCGTTTCGTTGCCCAAAGAGGAATAAAAAGGGTAGATTTCTGGGCCTGTTTCAGCCTGTTTGTTTTCCTCTCATCATCGCCGTCTTTTCTCTCCCTGAAATCACTCCTGAAGATCCAAAACAAACGGAATAAATTTATCTTTTTTTGACAAGTCTGTTTCATAAAAAGGATCCAGAGGATCAAGATCTTTTGTATTTATTATGCAGAAGGGGTTCTTCCCCGCAGATTTGGCAGATTCAATACGTTTATTATATTCATTCTCGCTTTCTTCGGCACCTCTAACAAGAAAAAAACATTTTTCTTTTCCTTCAAACCCAAGCAAACTCTTTCTACGAAACCTCAAACGACGAGAGTTCTCTGATTCTTTGAAATCCTCAAACTCCTCAAGTGCTCCATTCTTTAACCCTCGATTTATGAGACTAACAATTTTCTTTTTATTTATCCCCTCTCTAGAAGCCCAGTCGTCCACATCGTGTACTGAAAATGAACCTTTGAATTTCTCTTCGAACAAATATCGTAATTGAAAAACTGCATCTTCTTTATCAATCATATTTTACCATCCGCGGAGCTGTATAATCACTATTTTGTTTTTCGCTGCTTTACCGATCTCAACAAGGGACGAGCTGACTCGCTCTCTATCATGTTTGGAAACAGCCATTCCTCCCATTCGGTTGTTGCTCCCCACATATGTTGGTCTTTTGCCAGGCTCTGCGTCCGAAAGGCCATCCGATCCCGACTTCCGCCGCCTAAAGAGGCCTAAAGAGGCAGATTTCCGAACTTGTTTCATCCCGTGAATTCCGAATCGGGTCAGTTTCTGGTTCAGTCTGTAAGCAGTGACAGAAATTTCTCCGAATCCGACAGAAAAAAATCCTGTCAGAGAGGTGAACTGTGCCAGAATCCGCCCCCGACTAGCGAACCCCGGCTGCCTCACATCACCGCGCCATCAGCGCGAACACACCCCATCCAAGGTATTCACGCGTGTACGTGGCGTAGCGTTCTGGTTCCAGCGTCAGTCGGGTTCTGACCTCTTTCGCGAAGTCGTCGTCGGGATTCGCGTCAAGCCACCATCGCATGGTGAGCCACTTGGCCGCTTCGTACCGGTCCCAGCCTTCCTGGTCAGCCAGAACCATTTCCACAATGTCGTAGTTGAGGTTGCCAAAAGACGCGAGAAGTTCCGGAAGCAGGAGAAAGTCGGAGACCGCATCGGCAAGGCATCCTTTGGCAACGTCTTCTGTCGGGGGTAACCGCAGCCAGTAGGGCTCGCCGATGAGGATGATTCCTCCGGGGCGGAGACTCTTTGCCAGAAGCGCGATGGTGCCGGCAACTCCCCCGCCAATCCACGTTGCACCGAGACAGGCTGCCACACCGACCTTTTCGTTGGCGACGTAGCCATTAGCGTCGTCATGGATGAACTGGACCCGGTCGGCGACCCCGAGTTCTTCAGCGCGGAGTTTCGCCTGCCCGATGAACAACGGGCTCATGTCGATGCCGGTACCGGTGATTCTGTAATCGCGTGCCCAGGTGCAGAGCATCTCGCCCGAACCGCTGCCGAGGTCGAGCACACGAACCCCCGGTTCCAGGCGCAGCGCTGCGCCGAGAGTGGCGAGCTTTTCCGGTGTGAACGGGTTATGGATGCGGTGAGCACTTTCGGTAATGGTGAAGATACGCGGGATGTCCAATGCACACACTCCTTTTTACTACGTTATGGAATACCAGGAATATACCGACATCGCTTTCCCCCGTCCCCCCCCCCCC
>CAZCZK010000022.1:0-21078 GCA_964503195.1 uncultured Methanoregula sp. | reverse complement strand
CTCCCACATAATATGAAGGATCCCCCCGGGCAGTAATGCTGACGTCCCCATTTGCGGAAACGGGATATCCTGACAATGCTGCAACACCTGCCAGGAGCAGGAGCAGGATCACCATCCTGAAACCGCACGGTTTGTTGTTGACGCGTGGTCGCATGAGTAAATGTATGAAAATATACAATATAAATTCTTATTGAATTATTATTAATTTATTCTTGATTATTTCATAGAGACTGATGGCCCTAATCTCGCCATTTTGCACGTATTTTTACCATACAGATCAAGTAAAACCCGTAATGATTTAAAAAAATCCGGAAAAGAACGGGAGCCCCCGTTATTGTCTGAGAATATGTCCAAAGGTCAAAATGTTTGTTAAAGGAGAGAATCGTTATCCCAGTTCCGCAAACGTGATGTTCCCCTCAACCAGGGCAGCAACCGTCTCCGGCAACTTCTCAATCGCAACCCGCACCTGCTTCATCGAATCCCGGTCGCGAAGCGTGACGGTGTTGTTCTCCTTCGTATCGTAATCAACCGTAACCGCGAACGGCGTCCCAATCTCATCCTGCCTGCGGTAACGCCGGCCGATGGCCCCACTGTCATCGTATTCCGCCATGATACCATGCTTATGGAACGTCCGGGTAATCCCGTCGGCAATCTCCTCAAGCCCGTCCCGGGTCATCAGCGGGAAGACCGCGACCTGCACCGGCGCGACTTTCGGGGAGAACCGCATGACGACTCTCTTCTCGCCATCGGCGGTATCCTCATCATAGGCCTGTTCGAGCACCGCGTAGCACATCCGGTCGATCCCGTACGAGGGTTCGACCACATGCGGGACGATATCCTCACCCCGGACATCGATAATCTCGTCACGGACCTCGAAGAGGTTTGCCGGGATGTGGATTGTCTCGCCATCTACCTCGACATCAGCACCATCCTTTGTCGGGACTGCTGTTGCCAGTTCCGTAAAGATCGCCTTCGCCTTGTTCCGGTACTGCTTCCCGAGCACACCCATGTTGGGGATGATCCGTCGGCGGGGGACTTTTTTGGGCTCATCGTACTGGATGAAGACAGTCATGGGTGTCCCGCTCTCCTTTGCATGGGCATTCAGGTCGTAATCGGTCCGGTCGGCAAGGCCAACAGTCTCGACCCAGCCGAAGCGGTCGGAGAGGATCTCTGCATCCCAGCAGTCGGTAGCGTAGTGCGCCCGCTCGTCCGGAAGGTGTTGCCGGAAACGGAGCCGTTCCGGTTTTATCCCGATACTGACCAGCATCTCGTGCGTAAGAGCGACATAGTACGCGAGATATTCGTTGGCGATCACGCCCTTGTCCACCGCTTCCCGCATGGACAAGGTGACCGCGTCCTCGCATTTTTGCTGCTGGACCCAGGTGAGGAGCGGCATCTGGTAATCCGCATATCGTTTGAACCGGGGGTGCCGGTTCTTCTCTCTCGGGTGGACGAAGATCTCGGCTTCTGCCTGCGTGAACTCCCGGAGCCGGATCATACCCTGGCGGGGCGAGATCTCGTTCCGGTAGGACTTGCCGATCTGAACCGCACCGAACGGGAGCTTGTCGCGATAGAACCGGAGGAGGCGGCTAAAGTCCACGAACATTCCCTGAGCGGTCTCGGGGCGGAGATAGCCGGTCCGCTGGGAACCGGGGCCGATCATGGTCTTGAACATCAGGTTGAACCCAAAGACCTCGACGCTGCCAAGCACTTCCTCGCACGCGAGACACTTGCAGCTGGCAAGGACTGCGGAAAGTTCCTCGTTTTTCATCGTGGATGCGTTCTTGACACCGCCGCCTTCCGCAACATGGTCGGCCCGGAGGAACTCTTTGCAGTGCGGGCACTGGCACATCTTGTCGGCAAATCCCGCAACGTGACCGGAAGCGATAAAAACAGCCTCCTGTGCGATCGTGGGACACTCGATCTCGTAATATCCTTCCCTGATAACGTAAAATTCCCGCCAGATATTCTCTATCCGCCGCTTCATCATAGCACCCAGCGGTCCGTAATCAATGAAACCCGCCACGGCACCGTAACACTCGGAGGTTGGCCAGATAAAACCCCTGCGCCTGGCAAGGTCCATCACGTTCTCAAAAACATCTCCAGAATTGGCTGTCACTATCTATCACGTCGCTGGTTTTTACGATTATGAGTACCCATTATTCCGGACAGGTATTATACCTCTTGGTTTTACGAAGGTACCCCTGCCATTATCCCCTCTCCGGATATCCGCGTGCCCGGCCATCCTTCCCGTTCATGCAAGACAGCGCATGGCGGGACACTCCCTGCTGTTTTTTCCCTCCCGGCGCGTCGGCCCCCGTGACCGAGTTCCACCCGGTCCTGCCCAGTATGCCGGTGGTAGAAAGGAATTATCGCCGGTGTCTGAAGGTTGCCAGGCAGGAACACGGGTGAAGGACAGATTCGGAAGTAACGCAGGACCGGAGAAAAAAAGGGGACTAACTCCATTTCCCTACAACGGGAATCCAGCCCGAGGTGCCGAACGCGAAGTTCCTGTCGGTGCCGGCATCCCAGGCACCGTTGCCATTCGCATCAAGGTACCAGGCGCCATCCAGATAGATACCGATCTTATCTTTTCCGTCAGCATTCCAGTCCCCGGTAACCGGGCTCCATCCTCCTGCACCAAAGGTGTAGGATTTTGTGCTTGCATTGACCGCACCGAGTCCGTCATAGTCAAGCATCCACGCACTTCCGGTCTTCGTCCCGACCTCGGTCAGGCCATCGGAGTTCCAGTCTCCGGTAACTGCAGTTGAGCCGGCAGTACCGTACATAATCGTCCTGTCACCGGCATTATAGGCATAGTCGCCGCTATAGTCAATGTAGTAAACACCATCTTTATACACGCCGATCTTTGAGGTGCCATCGGTCCATTTCCCGATAACCGGTTCCCAACCGGCTCCCCCGAATGCAAAGTTTTTGTCGCCAGAATCCCAGGTGCCGCTCCCGTCATAGTCGAGATACCAGGCTCCGTCAAGGTACGCCCCGATCTTGTCGGAGCCGTCCCCGTTCCAGTCACCGACAACCGGCGTCCAGCCGGGTGCGCCATACCCGAAATTCCTGTCACCGGCACTCCACCAGCCGGACGCGTCGTAATCGAGGTACCAGGCACCGTCCCGGTATACCCCGATCTCGGTGTTGCCATCATTGTTCCAGTCGCCCGCAACAGGAGTCCAGAGCGGGGCACCGAAGCCATAGTTCTGGTCACCCGCATCCCAGACACCGTCGCCGTTCATATCGATATACCAGCTGCCGTCCTTGTAGATGCTGATCCTGTCCGTAAGAGCAGGCAGATCTGAAAGAGTGACATACCTCACCTTGCGCGAGCTGTCGTACCCGAGACTGTTGTATGCCTGTAAGGTAACGTTATAGGTCCCGGTCGCGGTATACGTGTGCGTGGGATTCTGCAGGGATGATCCCACGGGCTGGAACCGCCACGTGTCTCCCTTGTAGGTAGGGGTGTACTTGCCTCCGGTGAGGACGATGCTGCCGTCCGGCATCGCAACGCTGCTTGGATATATTCTTGGCGTCCACTCAGCGCTGGCAGTTAACTGGGTCCACATTGCCCCGTTATCGGTCGAGCGCCAGACATCATTCTTATAGCCGGCGCTGGAAGATCCGCTCATCAGGACAATACTGCCATCGGGCATAGCGACGCAGCTGGGATGCTTTCGTGCGGCCCAGCCGGCGCTTGCGTTCATCTGGGTCCACGTTGCGCCGCTGTCGGTCGAGCGCCAGACATCATTTTTGAAGGTTGTACTGTAAATCCCGCCCATCAGTACAATGCTTCCATCCGGCATCACCACCGATGCCTGCTCCGATCGTATCGACCAGTTGGCCGCTGCGGTCACCCGGGTCCAGGAAGCGCCTTTATCGGCGGATCGCCACACATCGTTTTTGTAAGCGCTGGCATACCCGCCCATCAGTACGATGCTTCCGTCGGGCATCACTACACTGGTTGCAAGTCTTCGTGCCGGCCAGTTGGCCCCTGCGGTCATCAGGGTCCAGGAAGCGCCTTTATCGGTGGATCGCCAGACATCATTTTTATAGCCTCCGTTTTCATACCCCCCCATCAGTACGATGCTTCCGTCCGGCAATGTTACACTCGTGTGATCATATCGTGCGGTCCAGTCGGCGCTCGCGTTCATCTGGCCCCATGTTGCCCCATTATCAGTGGATCGCCACACATCATTTTTGTACCCGCTGTCATACCCGCCCATCAGTACAATGCTTCCATCCGGCAGCACCACCGTGCTGTGACCACCTCTTGCAGTCCATCCGGAACTCGCATTCCTGAGTGTCCATGGCTGAGCGTACGTCTCATCTCCGAAGAACCATGCCCAGCCGGTCGGTTGGTTGATGGAAAGATCCGTAAACAAGACGGTAAGGGGAACACCACCGGATACCGGTAATCCCGTGAAATCTGCTTCAGGTGTGCTCGGGATACCTGATGTGACCGAGATATACTTTGTTCGGGTTAAGAGAGAGCTGCCTGCAGCATTGGTCACATTCAGGGAAACGGTGTAGCTCCCGGCAGCCGCGTAGGTATGCACCGGGTGCTGCTGCGTTGCGTTCACCAGAGAACCGTCACCAAACGACCAGTCCCAGGAGGTCGGGGAGTTTGTCGAGAGGTCTGAGAATCTGACGGTCAGCGGTTCCGTACCAGAAACTGGTGATGCAGTGAACGCAGCAACCGGCAGTGGAACCGTTACCGTGAGAAGCCCGGTTTTAATCTCATCGTCACTTCCGCCGGCATTCGTAGCGGTGAGGTTGATGTCATAGGTCCCTGCCGGGAAGGTGAACGCGGGGTTCTGGTCGTTGGAGAACAGGGTCCAAGCCGTTGTTGCATTCCGGTAAGCCCAGGTCCAGGAGTCCGGGGAGTTGGTGGAGGAGTCCGTGAAGGTCACGAGTAACGGTGCGTCGCCGGAAACCGGCGTACCGCTGAACTCTGCGTCCGGGGTGAGTACCGGAGGCGCTACCGTGATATACGAAACCCTGACCTCGTCATTGCTGCCGGCTTTGTTTCCCGCGGTGAGGTTGATGTCATAGATCCCTGTCGGGAAGGTGAAGGTGGGGTTCTGGTCATTGGAGAACTGTGTCCAGCCCGTTGTTGCGTTCCGGTAAGCCCAGGTCCAGGCGTTCGGGGAATTGGTTGAGGAGTCCGTGAAGGTCACGAGTAACGGTGCGTCGCCGGAAACCGGCGTACCGCTGAACTCTGCGTCCGGGGTGAGTACCGGAGGCGATACCGTGATATACGAAACCCTGACCTCGTCATTGCTGCCGGCACTGTTGCCCGCAGTGAGGTTGATGTCATAGATCCCTGTCGGGAAGGTGAAGGTGGGGTTCTGGTCGTTGGAGAACAGGGTCCAGCCCGTTGTTGCATTCCGGTAAGCCCAGGTCCAGGCGTTCGGGGTGCTGGTGGAGGAGTCCGTGAAGGTTACACTGAGCGGTTCCGTGCCGGACGTTGGGGTTGCTGAGAAACCGGCAACCGGAGGCGCGACAGAGACCAGGATATTGTCTGTAATGGTTTTGGTATCCGACCCGTCATCATTGGTAACAATGAGGTTGATGTCATAGGAGCCGGCCGGGAAGGTGAAGGTGGGATTCTGGGAAGTATCGAACAGAATCCATCCTGTCGTTGCGTTCCGGTACGTCCAGATCCAGGATGTGGGGGTGTTGGTGGAGGTGTCCGTGAAGGTTACACTGAGCGGTTCCGTGCCGGTGGTCGGTGAAGCGGAGAAATCAGCAACGGGTGTTTCAGCTGCTGCAACGCTGCACAGCACGACAAGACCCAGTACAAGGATGCAATACTGCAGAGGAGTCATAGTATCCTCCTCCCGCGACCATCGTGGATGCGCCGGCTTTCGAAGGCTGCCGCAAAACCATGACCAGAGTAATACAAAACCTCATCTTTGTTTCCCTGATCAACCCGAATCCCGAAAATCCTGCCTGTCAATGTCCTCACTTCTCACTCAACTTTACTGATACTGCTGTTAATTTGTATATACCTGTTTTTATCGGTTTCGACCGTATGAATATTTTGATTTTATTTTTTTTTCGGGAAACCCTGAAAGCAGAACCGGTATTACCCCCCGGGGACGTTCAGACTTTTTTTTAAAAAAAAGGCTGAACATTTTTTGCCGCTCCTTCAGCCGCTCCCTGCGATCAGCGGGACCAAAAAAAAAGGTGTTTGACCACAAGCATTTAAACACCGTTTTAAAGGTTTTTGGTCAAATGAGGCGTAAAGATAGCATTAAATAGTAGACGAAGTATTGTATATCCTAATCCCAATACGGGGTATCCAATGACCGAAGACAAACGAAAGGCACAGCTTCTGAAGCTCTTCAGCGCCATGTCGGGCAAGACGAAGATCGTCGAACCGATGAAGAATATCCATGGTACCTTAAGAGACAGCGACGCGATCGAACGCGAAGTCGCTCTTGTGATGCGAGAGATAACTGAACAGGGGATCTTCAAGACTTCCTTAAAACCGATCCAGCTTGCAAAGCTTGTCACCTCGTTCTACATGGGTAAGAACGATACCGAGATCGCCCGCGAACTCGGTGACGAGAAACTGTCAAAAACGGTTGCACGGGCCCGGGTGAGGCTCAAGCTCTTCCGCGAGCTTGACTTCAAGATGCCCTTTGACAAGGAAAAGATGGAAGATCTTGTTGAATCCGGCAAGACCATGAAGGAAGTATCCGAGGAACTCGGCGTCAGTCCCTCGACCCTCCGCGAGTACCGGCATGTTATCGAGGAACAGGAAGACCCGACCATCGATCCCTATATCGCCCGGATCCGCGATGTTATGGAAGACCGCGATCTCACAGAACAGATGACCCGGAGCGCTACCGATAACAGTCTAGGCGACTCCATCGATATCACAGAAGCTGAACTGATAGACGTGACGTAAGGAATACCCCTTACCCCGCCTCTCCCCCCCTTTTTTCGTGATGGTCCGCGCTCGCCGGTATCAGGTTTTCCCGTATCGTACCATGAAAAATTTCATCCGATTGCAGCCCGATCTGCATATATGCAACTCACCTGGCTCGGTCATTCCTGCGTGCTCCTGTCCGGAACAAAAAAAGTCCTGGTTGATCCCTTCATCGAAGGAGGAAGTGTCACTGCCACCAACCCGGATATCGTCGCGATCACCCACGGGCATGAAGACCATATGGGTGAAGCAGTCGCGCTCAATAAAAAAACGGTGGCTGTGAATGAGATTGCCAAATACCTCAAATCAAAGGGGATTCGTGCTGAAGGAATGAATATTGGCGGGACCATAACGGTTGACGGTGTTTCCTTCACCATGACTCCCGCACTCCATTCCTCTTCCATCGAGGAAGCAGGGCCGGGATTTGCCGGGGGGGTAGCGGCCGGGTTTGTGATAGGGATGGATGGCATGAAGGTGTACCATGCAGGGGATACCGGGCTTTTCTCGGACATGAAACTGATCGGAGAACTCTACCATCCCGATGTTGCTTTCCTTCCCATTGGCGGGCGGTTCACGATGGGCGTTGCTGAGGCGATGATGGCAGCAGGTTTCCTTGGGGCAAAGACCGTAATTCCCATCCACTACAACACCTGGGACAAGATTGCCGCTGATCCACTCCTCCTGAAAAAGGCAGTCGAGCGGACAACCGATATCCAGATCAAGGTCCTCCATCCCGGTGAATGCTGGGACCTTGTCCCGTGATGCCGTCTTGCAGCCGAGGCGCAGGGTGCACCCGTCCACCGGCATTTTTTACGCGTATTTGCCGAGTATAATGCTCTGTAGAAATCATTTGATAATAATTATGACGCTCTCGGGGGCTCTGCCCCCGCCGCTATGGCATTCCCCGCTTTGCGATTGGGCCGTATTTCCTGTATGTAATCGTGGAGATAGTTTCCGTTTAGGTTAAACCAAGGCATCGTAATGCGTCCCCGCCCCCAATGGGGGCAGGGTTGGCGCAAGGGGGGCGATCATCACGGGAAAAGAGGATTTCAACAGAGCAGATTATTACCCTCACCCGGCCAATTCAGCAGACCTCTGAAGTCCCCGCGGCTTCGGATACAAAAACGGGCAGTATTCAGGGTTTTTTTAAGGAACGCCGGCACGGGCCGATCCGGTCAGAGCACCGTTCCGGTTCTTTTTATAGCCCTCCCATCTTGTCGGGATGCGAAGTGTCTGCAAGGAAGGCAGGAATTTACCTGGCCTCTCCATGGAAATAACCATCGCGACAAGGTGCGATCCGGCGGGACGGGTCATTTTTTGAATGCGGCAGTACCCGTTCCGGCGTATCGTACCAGCGAGAAGAAGACACCGGCAATGCACAGCGCGGCAAAGACCGCCATCGAGATCTTCATACCCTCGATAAAGGCGGGGTAGACCTCAGGGGTGATCTGTTCATTTCCGACATAGATCGCGAGCACCATCATTGCAACACCCATGGAGAGCATCTGCCCGGCAAGGCGCATGGTACCCAGTGTCCCGGAAGCCACCCCGTAATGGCGCCGCTCTACCGAGCCCATGATCGCGTTGGTGTTCGGAGACGAGAAGATACCAAGACCAATACCGAGTATGATCAGGATGGCGATAACTATCCAGATCGGGGTGTTGCTGCCGGTGAATGTGAGGAGGATGAGACCCCCTGCCGTCACAGCCATGCCAGCCGAGGCAATCTTTCCCGGTTCGATCCGGTCCGAGAGGCGCCCTGCTACCGGGGAGACCAGTGCCATGACCACCGGCTGGACCACAAGGATCGTGCCGGCATATTCCGGGGAGAACCCCTTGATGTACTGCAGGTACAGGCTCAGAAAGAACGTGACCGCAAACGTGGCACAGTAATTGACCAGCGCTGCCAGGTTTGAGAAGAGGAAGACCCGGTTCCTGGAGAAGATGCGGATATTCCAGAGCGGGTACCTGATGCGGAACTCGCGGGCAACGAAGACCACCAGCATCACGGTGCCGGCAATGAGAAGGATGAACCCCTCCCGTTCCGGCAGGAGGGAAAACCCGTACATCACGCAGACGAGGGTCAGTCCGTACTGGATCGCACCCCCAAGGTCGAAGCGTTCCCCCCGGCAGTCGGCCCATTCCCCTTTGAGGAACAGGGCGATCAGCGCAATGGCACACAGCCCGATGGGGACATTGATGGCAAAGATGCTTCGCCATCCGAAATGGCTGGTCAGGATCCCGCCAAAGAACGGCCCCATCGAGAGGCCCAGGTAGACCGCAGTGGTATAGATCCCAAGGGCTTTTCCCCGTTGTTCCGCCGGGGTCACTGACGTGAGGATGGCGATCGCGGTGCCGAAGATCATCGCACTCCCGAATCCCTGCAGGACCCGCAGGAGGATCACCGCCAGTGCTGATGGCGCCAGGATCATCAGGAACGAGGCGAGCGTGAATATGGAGAGCCCGGTGGCAAAAACCTTTTTACGCCCGTAGATGTCCGCGATCCGCCCGAAGGGTACAAGGAAAACCGCTGAAGCGAGCAGATAGGCGGTCGATACCCAGCCCATCTGGATCGCGTCCATCGGGAACTCCTGCGCAAGGGTGGGGAGTGCGATGTTGACTGCCGAGAGGTCGAACGGTGTCAGGAACCCGGCCAGGATCGCGATAAAAAGTGCCGTGTTCCTGGTATTGTCGGATGGCATACAACATACATGAATTGGAGAGGCAGGATAATAATAGAGTCGGGCGGCGGATATACCCGTAAAACATGCCCAGAGGAGGGTCAGGTGCTCACGCGATATATTCCCGGATTTTCTGCACGCGGGCGATCTGTTGGTTTGCCTGCTCGTTCTTGGCTTTCCCGATGCTGTTGATGATCGTATCGACCGGCTTTGAGAGGGAATAGATCTTCACCGGGCGGCCTTTTCCCTTGGCGCTGCTCTTCGTGATTCTGATCCAGTCCTGCCCGATCAGGTACTGCATCGCCAGACTTACTTCCGGCTGTCGGAGGCCGGTCCCCTGCTCGATATCACGTGACGCTGCTTCGGAACCGTTTGCCAGGTAGACCAGTACCTGCGCAACATTTTTCCTGGTGCCGATAGCGATGAGCAGCCGGATAACCTCATTCTGCTGCCGGGTAGAAAATGTCACGTGGGCGGGTTTCATGCATCGCATCCTTCTTAATGCATATTATTTTTACAAATATATTTTTATTGGTGCTTTTCAAAGCGGATATCTCAGCCTGACAATTTCGGGACACCTGTTCCTTTCTGCTCTTGATGACGCTCCCGGGGGCTCTGCCCCCGCCGCTATGGCACCCACCTGTTGTGGGGGGGGACATATTTCCTGCACGCAATCGTGGAGAAATGTCCCGTTCAGCTCATGCCAGGATAGCGCACTGCGCCGCCGCCCCGATGGGGGCAGGGTTGGCGCAAAGGGGGCAATCATCTAAAAAAAAGTTTTCCATGAAAAACACGAAATGATAGCATGATGGAGGCTGATGCCCCCGTACCCCCGTTGTGATGAACGGCCGCCGCCCCGAAGGGCGCCAGAGCGGCGGCTTCAATGAGCGGTTTTGCGGACCGGAGATTGCCCCGCCGTGCCCCGCGAGGGGCCCTGAGGCGCGGAGCGCTCCTGTCTGCGATTTTCATGGGTACGGTGTGAACCAAACAAAGTATATGCCCGTTGTCCTTTTTCGGTCAATTCCCCTGGCTGGCAGGATGCACCTGTTTTTTTTTATGTGTCTCGTATTTATGTGTCCCGTAGGATGGAATGAAAATGCGGTGGCCAGAGGACCACCGGCATCCCCTTTGGAGATCCCTTTTGTTCTCTTCCCGGCATAACATCCAAGAACCTGGAGGATTAACATAACAGCCTGAAGATATGCGATCCTCAAAAAAAGCTTCCCTGCTCTCCCTGCTCATCACGGGATTGCTGTTTCTGAGTGCCGGTGCCGTGGCATCGGGAATCCAGGCAGCGATGGGCGATGAGGTCAGGATTGCGGGGTATGCCACTTCCGGTCCGTACGTGTACCTCTTCCTGACCGGGCCCAACCTCCCGGTGAATGGTGTGGCTTTGCATGATATTTCGAAAAGGGCGGAACTGGGCGGGTTTACCAAAGTCAGCGTCGATGGCGACGATCACTGGGAATACCGGTGGCATACGGGATCGATAGGCGGGCGCCTTGACGAAGGCACCTACATGGTCTGGGTTGTCAGCGGCCAAAATGATCGGTCCAGACTGGCCACGGCGGATTTCCGGACCATTGATGTGACCCTCAAAAAACCTTCAATCAGCGTCGACACACCCGTCCAGCCCGGTGGAATGGACCTGCAGTCAGTCCCGGACGGGGCATCGCTGGTGGTCAACGGGGAGTTCCACGGGAAGACCCCGCTTACGATCAGGGGGCTGTCTCCCGGCAACTATGTTGTCACCTTTACCCGGTTCGGATTTACGGAACTCTCCACGCAGGTCATGGTGGCGGGGGGTAAAATTTCCGAAGTAACCGCGACCCTCCAGCCGAAAACCGGGACGCTGGTGGTGAATTCCTCCCCGTCCGGTGCCCGGGTCCTGCTTGACGGGACCCCTGCTGGACTCTCGCCGCTTATCCTGGAGAATATCTCCGCAGATACCCATACGCTGGGAGTCTTAAAGGACGGGTATGTCACGGTCACCCGGCAGATCAGCATCGAGGCCGGACAGGTCAGCCGTGTCGAGGCCGGCCTTGAGCCGGTCTCCCTCCCCCCCGCAACAACCCGGGCTGCGGGGCTTGTCCTGTCAACGGCAGGTGCCCTCTGCATGATCCTTCTTGGTAGTGCATGCATACGTCGCCGTAACCGGTAACGGCCGGGCCATGCCGGCTGCCACTGCAATCATTTATATCCGATTGCGCAAAAAACCGGAAAGGAGTATCTGCATGACCGCTACCCTGCTGGATTTCCTGATGATACTGTCTCTTGGTATACTGGCAGGGACCGGTACCGGGTTGCTGATCGGATTTATTGCAAAAAAAGTGAAACACACCTTGCCTGAGATGGAGAAAAAGGACAAAATATCCACCATAGTGCTTGTCCTCGCCTCTTCTGCCTGCATCATGGCAGCGCTGGCATGGTATGTCTTCTTCTCTGCCGCGACCTAAGCGCCGGACGTGCTCCTCGTTTCCGATCCCTGACCTGTCACGGGAGATGGAGTGCCATACCCTGTCGGGCCGTCTTTTTTGGTGTCCCGGGAGATCACTTAAGAAGACCCCGGCGCTCTGGAGGGGCTTCCCCCCGCTGCCGGGGCATTCCCCCCATTGCGATGACAGCGTATTCCCTGCACCCTGATCCGGATTATCTGATTTTTTTAAAACAGGATTGTCATAACGCGCCCTGTCCCCCAATGGGGGACACCCCGGTGCACGGGGGGCAGCATGCTACCGGGAAAAAGGTTTCTTCAGAGCCTTCCTTTAACGGTTTCTCCTGTTCTGGTTGTTTTCAGGTGCACAATGCATGAGCTCACCTGCGGTTACGGGGGAACAGCGGCGAGGTACTGCATGATGCGGTCGATGACGGCAGGGTTTTTTGGCAGGTGTATATGACAGAACTGGTCGGGATGCGGGTATCTCCCCGAAGCATCCGGGCCGGGCGGGATGATATCGAGCGAGATGCCGGGAAGAACAGATTCGCAGTGCGGGACAATCCCGTCGCCCTCCAGCGTCAGCCTGTACCTCCCGTCGGCTCCCATCTCCCAGGTCTTACCCGCAAAGAGGGAGAAAAAGCCCGGTATACCTTCCGGATTTGCCGTTACGATCACCCGGTAGAGGATCTCCTTCCTGATACCGGCAGTGCGGAGTTCGTCCATGACCCTGCTCTGTGGTCTCACGTCCTGGACAATGGTATCGTTTTCGGGATCGAACCCTTGCGGGACAAAGACGCCGGTGAGGCGGTTCACGATAGTTGCCCCGTGTTCCGGATCATGGAACAGTTCCGCCAGACTGGACCCGTTGTTGGGTGGACCAAGCCCGATCAGCTGACGGACATGTTCCCGGTGCTCGGTCCTGTCCAGTACTTCAAGAAAATAGCGGGTGATACAGGTCCCGACCGAGTGGCTGACGATGTCCACCGCGCCCTCATACCCCGTCTCCGTGCGGTAGTGATGGATATGGTCCCCGATCGCCGCTGCAATGTACGGCAGGGATTTGTCTGCCATCTCCACGTGGCTGAACCTGCTGTACGGGATACGGGCAGCATCGAGCCGAAGGATGAGCCGGTTCCAGATACCCGGGTGACTGTTCCACCCGTGCACGAGGATGACGGGAATGGGGTTACCTGTCATGGCATAGAGGTGTACCTTCCGATCCGATAGAGCATGCGGTTTATTGCCCCGCCACTGCCCGCCCCCCGGCCATTCGTCGAGCAGGCACGGGCCGTTACTCACTGCTCATGAACCGGTACGCACCGTTTGGCACCCGGATCTCGAACCGGGCTCCCTTTCCGGAGCTCCCGGTTTCGCGGATACTGATCCCCGTGATGGAGAGGATCTCCCGTGAAATGAACAGGCCCAGTCCGGAACCCACGAAATGCTGGCGGTTGAAGATTGTCTCCTTTGCATCCGCCGGTATCCCGGTACCGTCATCCTCGCAGATGAGCACCAGTTCCTCAAACGACTCCTCGCAGGTGAACCGGATCTCCGTAAGAGTTCCGCCGTGACGGATCGCATTATCAACGAGATTGTAAATCACCTTTCCAAGCAGCAGGTCCGCATAGATCTCAACACCGTTGACGAGGACCGTAACCGTAACATCCCCCAGCCGGATACCTGTGCAGTTTCTGAGGATCACCTCCCGCATGTTCTGCCATTCCGGCGGCTGGATCCCGATATCCTGGTAATCGCGCGTGAACAGGATCTGGTGCTGGATGGCATCTGCTGCTGCCAGTTCTTTCTCAATGGAGGTCCTGAGGCCGGCATCGCCCGTGGATTCCCGGGCCAGTTCCAGGTTGCCTTTCAGCGCAGTGAGCTGGTTGAGGATATTGTGGCGGGTGATACGGGAGAAAAAATTCAGTTTTTTATTCGCCCGCTGAACCGCATCCTCAGCCAGAACCTTATCGGTGATATCGAGAAGTGAGACAACGGTCTGATTTGTGCCCGGTATAGGCGTGACAGAAAGAAATCCGTTCCGGACCTGGCCGTCCCAGCGGATAAACCTGAATTCATGTCTTGTGGGTTCAGCCAGCGGATTCGTACGGTGTTTGCGCAGGTACTCGCTGAATGGCTCCAGGTCTTCTGTTACGACGAACTCTTCCAGTTTTTTCTTTTTCTCAACCTCGTCCCATACATACCCGATGACCTTCTCGAATTCCGGGTTGATGTAGGAGATCGTGGAATCCTCTTCAACGATCGCGACCGCCGACCCGATATAGTCGAGGATAGCCCGGAAGCTGGACTCGGAATCCTGGAGCTCGGATTCCTTCTTTCGTATCTCTGTGATATCGGTAATGGATTCGATGACCCCGTCGATCTCCCCGTTTTCATCATAGATCGGTGCAGCAATCCCCCGGATGATGAGATCCTTCCCATCCAGTTTCATCAGGCCCGTCTCGGCAGTGATCGAATTGCTGTTCCTCAGAATATTGGAATACCCCTGCCCCTCGATCTCACTCTCCGTGGAGAAGATGAGGTCTGCCAGCATTGGCCTGCGGTCCCCATAAAACGGGAGCGCATGCGCGTAGTCTCCCTTCCCGAGAATATCTACCGCTTTTGTGCCACTCAGGTCTTCGATTGCCCGGTTCCATGCGATCACCCTGCCGGCACGGTCGATGGCAAAGGTGGGCTCCGGTATGTTGTAGATGACACCCGACATCTGGAGTTTGTCGTACCGGAACGCTTCCTCCAGCCGTTTCCGGTCCGCTATCTCCTGGGCTACACCAAGATACCCGGTAATCACCCCTTCCGTGTTGCGCATCAGGGTCAGGGTCAGGTCAACCGGTATCTGCACACCGTCTTTCCGGACGTACGTCAACTCCCGTTCATCGCACCCGTAGATTTTCGCGCGGGATGCAAATGCAGCAAAACCGCTGAGTGGTGATCCGGCATCCTGCTCTGAAATACGGGACCCGTCTGTGGGTTCCGGCGCATGGATAAACAGGAGGGGGGTCTCCTTCCCGATAAGGTCTTCTGCCCGGTATCCCAGCATCTGTTCGGAACCGGTGTTGAACATGGTCAGTATCCCGTCAGGATCGGTCGCGATGAGGCCGTACGTGATTACCGCATCGAGGAGCTGCCCGAGACGTGACTGCGTCTTCTTCAGTTCCTCTCCTGCCTTGACCTGTTCCGTGATATTTTCCACGGTCCCGTCAATCCAGGTGGAGATCCCGTCCTCCTTCCGTTTGACTTCCACGGTGATCGACCCCCAGAGTGGGGACCCGTCTCTCTTCTTTAATGGAATTTTTTCAAACCGGGCAAACCCGCTGCTCTGGATTTTTTCCCACACGTTCCCGTGGTCCCGGATGTCGGCAATGATGTCAGTGAGGGTGACGTTGATCAGGTCTTTGAGGGACCCGTACCCGAACATCGCGAGGAACGCCGGATTCGCCCAGATAAACCGCCCCGGCTGTCCGTACGTCATACGGAAGACCCCGGTGTTCAGGGTTTTTACCAGGGAATGGTAGCGTTCTTCATTGAGGCGGAGCAGGCGTTCTACCGTTTTCCGGGGCGTTATGTCGACAAGGGAGAGGATCACCTGCCGGGTCCCGGTTATCCGGGTCATGCTGGCGGATACATCCCGGATCATGTTTTTCCGGTCAACAAACCGGAAACTATACTGGGGGGGTGCCCAACCCCCCGGCTTCAGGAGCTCAGTGAGGTATTTCGTGGTCTTTTCCACATCCTCCTTATTGATAAACTCCGTCCATTGTTTCTTTCCTTCGACCTCACTGCGAGGATAGCCAATCAGGTCTTCGAACCTCGTGTTTATCCGGAGGATACGACCGTCCTCACCGATGACCGCGGTCGGGATGCCGCCATGATCGAATATCCCCCGGTACATTTTTTCCGATTCTATCAGGTTCCCCGGGATCGGAACAGTATTCCTGAGGGGGGAAGGAGTTCCCTTTGCGGTTTTCGGAGCTTTCTTTTCGGTCATGGGGGTCACCTCAGGCCACCTGCACTGCGGAGCGTTGTTGCACAGGGTACAGATTCTGTATAATTAAAAACCCACTCATAAAAACATTTTCATAGACTTGAAGACCGGCAGGTACAGCGAACCTCCCCGTACGGGGAAGGTTTCTCTTATCCTGGCAATCCCTTTATTGGATCGTTTATCCTCACCTTTTTTACCCGGCACACCCTTTGGATGTACAGGAACAGCTATGGCTATTGACTGGTACAAGGAATTTGTCGACCTGAAATACGAACCGGCAAAAGACGATCTTGTCTGCCTTTTCTACTTCGAACCGGCCGCTGGTATCAGCGGGAAGGAAGCAGCCGGACGAATTGCGTCCGAGAGTTCAACCGGCACCTGGACTACCCTGTTTACCATGCCTCCGCGGATGAAGGCGCTGGAGGCGACCGCGTTCGATATCGAAGGCAATGTCGTGAAGATCGCATACCCGATCGAGCTCTGGGAAGAAGGGAATGCCGTCCAGCTGCTGAGCGGGATCGCGGGCAATATATTTGGTATGAAAGCGGTGAAGAACCTCCGGCTGATCGATGCGTCCCTGCCTCCTGCTTATCTGAAACATTTCAAGGGTCCCCACTTTGGCAATGAGGGGATCCGGAAGATGATGAAGGTCCATGGCCGGCCCCTGACCGGTGCTGTGCCCAAACCCAAGATCGGCTTCTCGGCAAAGGAGCACGCGGAGATCGGGTACCAGACCTGGATGGGCGGGTTTGATTTTGTCAAGGATGACGAGAACCTCACGTCCGTCTCGTTCAACCGGTTCGATGACCGGGTGAAATACATGACCAGCCTGCGGGAGAAAGCGGAGAAGGAGACCGGCGAGAAGAAATCCGCGTTCCTCAACATCACCGCAGATGTCGATACCATGAAGAAGCGGGCGGACCTGCTTGCAGCAAACGGCTGGAACTATGCGATGATCGACGTTGTTGTTGCGGGAACGGCAAGCGTGATGACGATGAGGGACTACTGCTCTGATCTCGGCCTTGCAATCCACGCCCACCGGGCCATGCACTCCACATTCACGAGGAACCGGAAGCATGGCATGACAATGCAGTTCCTGGCTAAGATGATGCGCCTGATTGGCGTCTCCCAGATCCATACCGGTACAGCGGTCGGGAAGCTGACCGGCTCCCGGCGGGAATCGGTGGCCCTCGCCAACCTGCTGCGCGAGAAGAAGACCGAAGCTGTCGAAGGCATGCTGCTCGAGCAGGACTGGGGAAAGATCAAGAGCGCCTTCCCGGTCTCGTCCGGCGGGCTGCATCCGGGACTCGTTCCTGAGGTGATGGATATTTACGGTTCAGAGATGGTCCTGCTCGTATCGGGAGGCATACACGGCCACCCGAAAGGCACCCGGGCCGGAGCACTGGCAACCATACAGGCGATCGAAGCCTGGCAGGAAGGGGTCTCGCTGGAAGAGAAAGCAAAGAAAGCACCGGCACTCAGAGAAGCCCTCGGGAAGTGGGGGCACTATAAGCCGGTATAATCATCCTCCCTTTTTTTTTTAAGAGAAAAATTCATTACCTCCCTCTTCCATCGAACTGTATGCACGACATTCTCAGCAGCAGGAAGATGGAGAACGGCATTGTCGTTTTCTTTGAAGAGAACGGCGAGAAGAAATATGAATCGTTCAATTACTCCGAGCTCATCGACATGAAGATCAACGCGCTCGACCTGCTTGACAAGCCGAAATCGTACAAAGTCGACAAGGCTGCCCACAAGCTCATCGTTAAGAAATAACTCCCCCGTTCCATGGTGGGCTCCGGGACGCATTCCGGGACATGTTCGCAAAAACATATAAGCGTATAAGCAAACACTTATACAGATATTTATGGAGCCCTGCACCAGGTGCGATGTATGCAACAAGCTCTGCGGGATCGTCCCGCAGATGGCCTCAACGTTCAAGGCGCTTGGCGATTTGACAAGGCTCCAGATTATCTGCCTGCTCTCCACTGACACCAGCGGGACGCTCGGCGTCTCCGAACTTGCGGCCCGGCTGAAAATTTCCCAGCCCGCGGTTTCACAGCACTTGAAAACGCTCAGGACCGAGGGGCTGGTCGAGTCCCGTCGCGAAGGGTTCTACATCTATTACACCGTCAACCGCGACCGAGTGGTGGAGTTCCGGGAACAGTTCGAGCTCCTGCATTCTGCCGTGATGGCAAACTGCAACCGGGAGATGCTCCGGCGGACTACCCGCGACCGCGCCATCAGGGCCTGTGTCATCTTCTACTCGTACTCCGGCATAACAAGGGGTGTTGCCGAGGGCATCAGGAATGCCAGCGGGTGCGACCTCCTCGAGGTCCGGACAAAGAATCCCTACACCTCATTCTCTGTCTATACTACCGGTGTCCTGCACTCGCGGAAGGGTGTCTGCGACCCGATCGAGCCGGCTGAGATCGATGTCTCGGGCTATGATCTCCTGATCATCGGTACCCCGGTCTGGGCGTGGAAGCCGGCACCTGCCATCAACGGGGCGGTTCAGGCTCTCAAAGGCTGTGAGGGCAAGATGGCCGTGATCTTCACGACCTGTTCCACCCAGCCAGGCGAGGCCCTGCCGATCCTCAGTAAGGCATTATCCGACCGCGGGGTCAGGATCATGGCAGAGATCTCGCTGGATGCAAAGGACACAAAGAACCCGGATGCGGGAGGCGAGCTGCTCCGGCAGATCATTGCATCCGATCCCATCCGGGCTCTTGCTGATGAGACAAAGGGACAACAACCGTATGAACGGGACGTGAAATCATGAAGACCAGTATCATTTTCAACTCATATTCCGGGAACACCCGGAGCGTGGCAGAGGCTGTCCACGAGGCGTGCGGAGGAGACCTCATCGAAGTGGTTTCAAAAGAGTACTCCTCGAAGATTACCGCATACACCATCGGGTGTTACCGTGCCATGAAAGGCCTGTGTGATCCGATCGAACAGAATGTGATCGATGTTGCAGCCGCTGATGTCATCGTCATCGGCACCCCGGTCTGGGCCGGAAAGGCAACGCCTGCGATCAATGCAGCGGTTGCAGCCCTTGCCGGCTGCAGGGGGAAAAACGCGGTGATCTTTGCTACCTGCGGAAAAGACGGCGGGGAGACCCTGCCGGCCATTAAGAACGCCCTTGAGCAGAAAGGTGTGACGGTCCGCGGCGAATTCGTGTTCAATAAACACGGTATAACGGACCCGGACCGGATCAACGCGATGATCTCAGCGATCAAAACCGCGGGGAGTATCCCGTGAAGACGATCATCTACTACTTCACCGGCACCGGCAACTCGCTTGCGGCCGCAAAGAAGATTGCCGCTGCACTGGACGACTGCGAGCTGGTCCCGATCGCCTCGCTCAATGAGACCAGCGGCGACATCGTGCCACCGGCAGAACGGGTCGGCATTGTGTGCCCGGTCTATTTTTCCGGCCTGCCCGTGATGGTGGCTGAATTTGCGGGACGCCTGGACACTGCAGCGGTCAGGTATGTATTTGCCGTCGTCACCAATGGAGGGGGTGGCGGGTCTGCCGCGCTGCAGCAGCTCAACAGCACGCTCCGGAAGCGGCCGGGTCGTATCCTCGATGCAGGCTTTGCCGTAACCATGCCCGGCAATTATATCCTGATGTACAGCTCCCCGGAAGGAAAAAAACAGGAGGAGATCCTCAGAAAGGCCGACGAACAGATCGCGGGGATCACAGGGCCTGTGGCACGGTGTGAGAACCAGGCATTGCCCTCCTCGCTCGTGTCCCGCCTCCTGTATTCCCTGTTGTACCCCAGGTTCAAGTCCCACGTCCATTCCGATGACAAAAAATTCACGGTCGGTGACACCTGTACGTCCTGTGGGACCTGCGTGGCAATCTGCCCGGCACATAATATCGAACTGGTGGACAAGAAGCCGGTCTGGAAACACCACTGTGAACTCTGCTGCGGGTGCATCCACAACTGCCCGGTGCAGGCTATCGGGGCAGGACCGGCTACTGAAAAACGGTTGCGGTACCGGAACCCCGAGATCACCGTTGCTGAGCTGATCGTCCGGAAGGGGGACCTGCCATGAAGACGATCATCTACTATTTTACCGGCACGGGCAACTCCCTTGCTGCTGCTAAGAAGATCGCAGCAGCGCTGGGAACCACCGAGCTGGTGCCGGTCGCATCGCTGAAAAATATACCGGGACGGATTATCCCGGCAGCTGACCGGGTCGGGATCGTCAGTCCCGTGTACGATGCCGGTGTCCCCCGTATTGTGGCCGAATTTGCAGAACGGCTCAACCTGTCCCGGGCAGGCTATACCTTTGCCATCGTCACCATGGGAGGAACGGGAGTTTCAGCCCTCCACCAGCTGAACGGGATCTTCCAGAAGGGGTATGGCAGGAAACTCGATGCAGCGTTTGCCGTGAAGATGCCCGGGAATTTTCCGCCGGTCGGGCGGCCTCCCAAAGGAGAAAAGAAGGATGCAATCCTGAAAGCGGCAGACAAACAACTTGCCTTCATTGCGCACACCATCGACCAGGGAATTACAGTTCCGCCCGGTATCTCCCCCGTATCATCCCTGATGAGATGCCTGCTCTACCCGCCGTTTTTCAACAATGTCCACGGCATGGACGTGTCATTCTCTTGCGGGGAATCCTGCACGTCCTGCGGGACCTGCGCGAAGGTCTGCCCGGTGGGAAATATCGTCATGGTGGATGACCGGCCGGTCTGGCAGCACCGGTGCGAACTCTGCTGCGCCTGCCTCCACTTCTGCCCGGTCGAAGCGATACAGCTGAACACGATGCAGGGAACGAAAGGACGGGGAAGGTACCTTCACCCGGACCTGAAGGTGGAAGATATGACGGCCCAGCGTGGATATCCATGACGGAGTGTAGCCGAGGACCCGTTTCAGCCTCCCGGTTATCCGCTGCCATTCACGGGATGGCGACCGGAAAAGCAGTGCTTGCATCCCTGGGACTCTGGCTGATCGCTGCCACCCTCATAAACGGGAAACCGTTCGGGCTTGCACGAC
>CAZCZK010000021.1:0-22146 GCA_964503195.1 uncultured Methanoregula sp. | reverse complement strand
GATAATCAGGGTCGGGACCGGGAAGAAGAGGGGGTTTAACAATCCAAGGCGCCCGCACAGCTCCCAGACCAGAAGTATGCCTGCAAGAGATCCCACGGGAAGAAGCCGGTGATACACATGGTCAGTGTTCATCGCCATCACCATCCCCTGCCATGGAACTTTCGACTTCGTGCCGGATACTCCTCCAGATCAGCATCTTCAGCTCCAGGAACCTCTGCATGCCCTCCGTCTGGATATCGCGTGGCCGGTCAATCCCGACCGTCACGACATCCTTGATCCGGCCGGGTCCGCTCGTCATCACAAGCACCCGGTCCCCGAGCAGGATCGCCTCGTCGATATCATGGGTGACAAAGATTACCGTTTTTTTGCGTTCACTCCACAACCGGAGAAGTTCTGCCTGGAGAATGAGCCGGGTCTGTGCATCGAGGGAGACAAACGGTTCGTCCATGAGGAGGATTGCCGGGTTATTCACAAATGCCCGTGCAATTGCTATCCTCTGTCGCATGCCTACGGACAATTCGTGCGGGTTCCGGTATGCATGCCGCAACAGGCCGACCCGTTTTAAAAAATCCAGGGACCGCTCATACCGCTCTTTTTGGGACACCCCTTGCATTTCCAGACCGAATGCCACGTTATCGATCACGTTCATCCAGGGAAAGACCCCGTGTTCCTGGAAGACCATGGAATTCAACGGACCGTCAGTATTGCTCCCGGAATAGATCACCTCCCCGCTCGTGGGTTCCGAAAGGCCGGCGATAATCCGCAGGAGCGTCGATTTTCCGCATCCGCTGGGCCCGAGAACCGAGAGAAATTCTCCTTCTGTGGTTTCAAAACTGATGTCCGCGAGTGCTTGGGTTGCTCGCGATCCTTCGCCAAAAATTTTTGTTATATGCCGGCATTCCAGTTTCATTTCTGATTATTTCGTGCTGTATGTCGCATTCTTCAGAATACCATTCGCATAGTCCGCATAACTCATGTCCAGGAGCTGATCGTTGCTTATGTTCTGACTGATCTTTTTATGCGTATACATCCAGTCTGCGAATTCCCTGACGGACTGCGGGGGCAGGTAGCCGTCAGGTTCAACATAATACCAGCAGGTCTGGTTCAGCAGATCGCGGTCAAGATGGGTATAATTCGCCATTATCATAAGATTCCGATCTGTTTTTCCTTCATTGTATGTTTCCACGCCCTGGAGGTAGGCAACCATGAACCGCCTGCCAAGATCCGGATCCTTGTCAAGGATAGCGGGACCGTAATAGAGGGGAAAAGGCCACCCGGCAAGAAAATCCGCTCCGGGTACAAGCACAACCGCTGCCTGGTTGTTGCCTGCAAGCGTGATGTAAGGTTCTGCTACGAGTGCTGCATCAATTGCACCATTCTTGAAGGCAGGGACAATCGAGGTAAAGTCCATGTCGATTACGTCGACGTCATCCCGGGTCAGGTTGCCCACTGCAAGGGCTTTGTACAAATCATAATCCGAATCACGCACCGCGATTTTTCTGCCTTTCAGATCCGAGACCTTCGTGACAATCCCCGTATCAAAGAGGTCCTGCCGTATCATCAGGGCATATGCGGTGCAGGAACCCGGGGTCACTCTCCCTTTATCAGCAACAATTCTGACATGTTCACCTTTGATCAGGGCATTCAGCAGCCCGATCTTCATCGGTCCCGTGGAGACAGCGACCTCTCCGCTGACAAGCAGGGGGAGAGCTGCTGACGGGTTCTGGGTTTTGACGAATTCGACACTGATTCCCTGGCGGGCAAAGTAACCTTCTTCCTGCGCGATATAGAGCGGGCCATTTGTGGTTGTCGGCTGATAGGCAACCCTGACGGTTTTTGAGGGAGCTTCAGACATTGACAGGCATCCGCAGAATACCAAACCGGATACGAGAACCAGAATCAATAATAGTGTAGATTTCATGAGGATTCCCTGCCAAGAGATTTCCTCCATACCCTATTTTAATGAATGCATATCTTCCTCATACCGGCATGACAATGTTCCTGGTTCCCAAAGGCTTTCTGCTTAAAAAAGAGGACACGTCCGGGGCATTGACGCCAGGGACCTTCCCGGGCAGGCAGTAAAAAAAAGGCGAGATAAATCCAAAGAATAGATTCAATATTCCCGGTTCAAGATTAATACCAGCACCCGGATGGCAGAATCCATGCAGTATACGATGAGATCCCTGATTTTTGACAACAATCAGGATCCGGACACTATAGCTGTGGAATCGCCGGGCAGTTCCCCGCTTTCCTACCGGGATTTGAGAACCCGGGTCCTGTATGTGGTAACTTCACTGAATTCGCAGGGATATCACAGGAATGACAGGATCGCCCTGATAATTCCCGCCGGCCCTGAAATGGCGGTGATGATGGTTGCTGTTATGGCAGGATTCAGTTGCGTACCACTCAATCCCCATGACACAAAACCCGGATATGTAAGGAATTTTGTACGCCTTGGAGTGAAGGCCGTTGTGGTTCAGACGGGAATTGAGACCGCAGCCGCTGCAGCCGCAGAAGCATGCAACGTACCGGTCATCAATCTGATACCGCTGCCGGGGGAGGCCGGGAAGTTCGTACTGGATCCGGATATCCTGTCGGGAAAAACGGCGCCGGAATTTGCCATCCCGTCAGACATTTCCCATGTTCTGTTGACATCAGGAACAACCGCCCTTCCGAAGATTGTACCCATATCCCAGAAACAGTCGGTCATCACACGACACCGGCAGGTGGAGGCCCTGCATCTCACCTCTGATGACAGGTGCCTTCAGATGCTGCCATATTTCCATGGGATGGGATTTGGGATACCCGTTCTCGCAACTCTTCTGGCAGGGGGGACGGTTATATGCCCGAGGGACTTCATCCCCTCCGACTTTCCTTCCCTGCTTAAAATATCCCGGCCAACCTTTTTTATCGCAGGTCCGGCGCACCACCATGCGATCCTGCGGGCGATGAGGACCGGTGCATCGGCTGGAGAGGGGGAGAATCCCTTACGGTTGATCCTGTCGTCTGCTGCATTGATGCCTGATACAACACGCAACGGACTCGAATCGGTTCTGGGAGTGCCGGTTATCGAACAATATGCCTCAACGGAAACCGGGGTCATTTCCATCAATCTGCCACCAAAAAAAGGATCCGTGGGAATACCAGTCATCGATCACCTCCTCATTCTTGACGAGAACGATATTCCGGCCGGACCGCGTGAACCGGGTGAAATTCTTGTCCGGGGAGAGACCGTATTCAGCGGGTATGAGAGTGCGCCAGAGGAGAATGAAGCTGCATTTACCGACGGCTGGTTCAGGACGGGAGACCTGGGATACCGAGACACTGACGGGTACCTCTTTCTTACCGGGCGAAAAAAAGAGTTGATCAATAAAGGGGGAGAGAAGATCGCTCCCGAGGAGATAGATACCATACTTCGGTCTCATCCCGGCGTCAAAGAGGCGATGGCCTTCCCGATAGAAGATCCGGTACTGGGTGAAGACATCGCTGTCATGGTTGTGCGAGAGCAGGAGAACCTGTCGGAGACCGATCTCCGCCGGTTCCTTCTCGACCATATGTCTCCATCGAAACTTCCCCGTAAGATTTTTTTTGTGGCTGGTATCCCGAAAACACCAACCGGAAAACCCATGAGACACAAGGGTACACAGCGGTATTCCTGAATAATCCGGTACCGTGACGCTCTGACAATCTCATCCATACTTTTGGAAGATTCCGGATCTTTTTTTTAGTCCCTGAAAAAAAAGACGATAAAAAAGCACATATTGAATATTCCGCATCACCAATCCATTTGGGATATTTATGAAAAAAGAGGGGGACACCGGCATCGGAGATCCAACCGTATATGGAAGTCATCACCCGGATTCACCCGTACCTGGTTCCCCGGGCCCTCAATCGCTTTCCGATTTTGAAAAGAACCTGCTTCAGCTCTGGAAAGATATCCTTGAACTCCCGGCTATTTCCCTGGATGATGATTTTTTCCGGTGCGGGGGAAATTCACTCACTGCTATTGAACTTCTTATCCGAATCCAGCGGGAATATCATATAACCCTCTATCCGGATGCCGTCTATCGGTTTCCTACCGTACGAGAACAGGCCCGGCTGATCCGGCTCAACATCTCTGCCGCAAAAGAATACCACCCGCTCATTTTCCCCTTAAGGACAGAGGGGGATCTGCCCCCCCTCTTCTGTATCCATCCCCTCGGGGGCTGGATGGATCATTATCTCAAGATTCTGCCTGCGGTTGAGAATCGGCCGGTCTTCGGGATTCGTGGGAGGGGCCTTGAACCGGGAGAGATTCTCCCCACAACCGTGGAAGCAACTGCAGAGGAAGAGGTGGAGGCCATAAGGACGGTTCAGGAAAGAGGACCCTACCACCTGATGGGATTTTCCAACGGGGGTATCATCGCCTTCGAGCTGGCCTGCCAGCTCCAGGAGCAGGGAGAAAAGACTGCATTTCTGGGACTGATTGACGTATCGGCTCCGGCAACGGAAGTCAGGTATATCAAGACACTGGCAGCAACGCTCTTTCCCGGCCGGATTCTGGGCCGGATCCCTGCGTTCTTTGAACGCCGGCTGAAAGCCCATCCGGACAGGTGGTTCTATGCATGGCTTCTGAAGTCCATACACATGGTATTCCACGGGCTGATATTCAGGTCGGGAGCAAAATCCCTGCCGGAATCGGTATCGGAGCTCCATGCCTCGGTGCATTTTAAGCCGGAAACGCTTGCCAGGTATCCAGCGGAGAACCGCCAGAACATGAAAGTCCAGCTGAATGCATCCCGAATGTACCTCCCCCACACGTTCGAGGGGGATCTCGTGCTCTTTTCCACCGGCCCGGATCCCATCCTCTTTCCCGGAGACCTGACACGCGGCTGGGGTTCCACCATTAAAGGGGACTGCGAAGTGATCGCAGTACCCGGCGACCACTCAAATCTTTTCGATGAACCCCAGCTCACGGTTCTTGTTGAAAAAATCAAGGGAACTCTCAGTGCATACCGATGAACGTTTTGGCTACAATCCGACATTCCCTGCAGTTCACGACTGTTGGCTCCGATAAGCCGGATCTTTTGGAACCGCTCATGCATCAGACAAGGACCCACGGTGTGATACACATATGGTCAGCCCGGTATGCTGATCTTGACCAATTCTATCCGCTCCTTTCCACGCTCACCTGTCCTGACGAGGCAACCCGAGCTGCGGGATTCATAAAACCCCATGATACCCGGCGCTATATGCTCAGGCATGGGATGACCCGGGCGGTTCTGGGACACTACACACAGCAGGAACCGGCAATGGTCCGGTTTATCCGGGGAACGACCGGAAAACCGGATCTGGATCCGGACGCACATGGTTATGATCTCCGGTTCAGCCTGTCGCACACTGATGAGAGGGTCTGTCTTGGTATTTCCCGGAAATCCAGAATCGGCATCGATATGGTAAAAATTGATTCCCGTTACCCTTTTTTAGCGAGCGGGGAGTATCTCTTTTCACGGGATGAAAGGAACTGGATTGTTCAGGCGGCTCCTGAAGATCGGCCCTACCGGTTCTTCAGGATCTGGTGCCTTAAAGAAGCCCTGATCAAAGCTACGGGAAGGAATGTGAATTTGATGAAAGAAGCAGACGTATCCGGCATCATGACCGTTCCTTTCCTGGATGGTTTTTATACCGTGAACCTCGGGAACATGGATCAAAAATGGTACATTCACGAGTCCGGTTGTGGCCCGGATCATCATTGTACTCTCGCTACCCTACCCGGGACACCCGAAGAACCGGACCCCTGGAACAGCTGACCGGGTTCAGGGGCCCGAAATGACCGGCCAGGGGATCTGAATGCAGGAATTCACCGGGGATCAGACGACTGCACCAATGGTCTGCTGTCCCTGTGCAACCCGGCGCATTTTTTGTACAGGTGACTCGGGGATCCGGACGATGACCGCCAGCCGCTCCCTGCCGTAGAGCACGGCCCGGAGGGTGTTGAGGGAGAGGGTAAAACTGCCGGATCCAAAGAGATCGATATTCAGGGCTTTACCGGAGACCGAGACCTGTGCCAGTCCGCTCGTCACCCCAAGGTAGTATTCCCAGTTGCGGGTGAGTTCCTCTACCTGAACCAGGGTGTGGCCGGAGACCGCCTTTGCCAGATCCGACCTGCGGACAGCGTACCGGGCTCCGCAGATATGGAGCTCAAGTACTTCGTGAGAATGTCCGTCACTATCGAGAGCGCTGCACCCGGTCCGCTGGAGATATCCTGCTTTTTCCATCATACCCGACCACCTTCTGTCGTACACAGGCGTCCGTTCCGGGAGTATATAACGGGTCAGCGTGTGCAGGGTGAAAGTGAAAGAAACCGGGCACCTCCGTTACGGTCACCCGGTATCAGGGCTTCGTACGGGAGTGATCCATGCAGGTATTCAGAACCTGTTCCATAAAAAAGAGCGTCCCGTTGATCCCTGCAAGGGGTACCGGTGCAAGCCTCACCACACCCCTCAGGGGTGCCGTGATCCCATAAAACGCCCGGTTGCCGCTGACGGACCGTTCAAAAGAAGACCCGAGGACAAGATCAGGATTATGCAGCTCAATCAGTGTTTTCGCTTCCTTTTGCCCGGTTACCAGAGAGGAGGGGTAGGGGCCCGGGTCTCCCGCATTCCGTTTTCCGATGAAAAGGATATCAGCGTCCAGATAGTGTTCAAGCACCTGTGCAGTAAATTCCGCATACGATGCCCCGGCAAAAATAACAGCGGATGGCGGATCGAACCTCCGCAGGAACTTGTCACAGATGCGGACCGTCTCTTCCTCCTGCTGCGAGATTTCCCGCAGGACAGGGTCGATATCTGATTCCCCGAACCTGGCGCCCAGCCGTTCAAATGTTGTCCGCAGGGAGGAAAAGCCAAGGGTCCCCCCCAGGTGCTCCCCGATACCGCTCGCAAAATCCCCGTTCGTGCCGATCGTGCAGGCCGCGGCCGTCCGGGTCTTCAGCAGGGCATCCCGGCAGAACACGGTGGCGACCGGGACAGAGGCGAGGGCCAGCAGCCGGCGGATTTCCTGCAGGTTTCCTGCAAAAAAAGGATCGAGCAGGCTGATCCCATCGATGTTCACCCCTTTTGTGAGTGGATCGGTCTCTGGTGCCAGAAGCGAGAGAGCTTTTGTGTAACCGGCCTCTGCATCACCCGAGAATCCCGGACTGTCCACGAGAAGCACATCGTAATCCGCGAGCATGGACACAATATCCTCGCCGAGAATTGCGGGGACACAGGTCGTGATCACTGCGATGCGGTTGCCGGTACCGGACAGACCCCCGATCACTTCCCGGAGCCGGTCCTCCGATCCGAAGATCACCTCGTTTTCCAGGATGAAGGTGCCGTGAAGGGGTGCGTGGAGGAGTGTTGTGGGATAATAGTAACAGCCACTGGAGCCGTGGATCACAACACTCATACCCTCGAACCCCGCAAGACAGGCTGCAGCCCCGGTCATGGCACAGGGCCAGAGGGGATTATCGCATTCAGGCATGGATTGCCCGCCTCCAGCGGTGCAGCAGCCGCCGTACACCGATTGTACCTACAACGGGATGGACCGGCAGCGGGTATGCTTCCGGGTTTTTTATGACGCTGATATGCAGGGCATCGGCAGCTTCCCGTGCTGCCCGAAACGACGCAGAGTCCATGACCGGCCCGCAGAACATTCCCTGGACGTCGCCAATATCGGCAAAGTCTGCAAGCACCTCTGCCTGGAGGGCCTGCTCTCTTTCGAGTGCCCGCCCTGGATCGACCTGGCAGGCTGCCGCAACGGAACTGATGAACGTGAGGGTGTCAGAAAAACCCGTGGGGAATGACGGGACATACGGGGTCCCAAAGCGTTGCCTGAGGTGCTCGCCAACCGGCACCAGCGACGGGTCGCGGAGGATGTTGAGCTGAGCAGCGCCCAGATCCGGTATATCGCCAAGAGCGAGCTGGCGCACGAACCGCAGCCCCACCGGAAGCCCCAGGTGCGAGAGAATGCGCACCACTTCGGCATAGTTCTCCTCTGCTTCATATTCAAGGTTTTTTTCCCCGATGATATTCACGCACGGGCACACCGGTACGGGTTCAGCAAGGTTCCCCAGGGCGATCAGGGCGTTATTGACCCCGTCCTGGAAGGCCCCCCCGAAAAAGCCGGCAGTCGGGATGGGAATGACCGGTACCGACCAGTCCCTGCTGCAGACCGCCTCGACATCATCGCCAATAGTTGCAACGATACAGGTTGAGAGTACAAAGACCGCAGAGATATCCCGCGAACAGACCGACCGGATCGTCCTTGTAAGGGTTTCCTCCCCGCCAAAAATAATATCGCTCTCACTCAGTGCGGAGGAGACAAGCTCGGGCAGGATGGCCTGGTCATTGTCGAGCCCGCTCGCGTGAAAGAGGGAAAAGTTGTGGTGGGCACACCCCTTGGGGCCATGGATGATACTTGCGACATGCCGGATATGGGTCGTTACCGAGAGCGCCCCCGTGAGGGTACAGCCCCCGGACCTAAATATATGCGTAGGCGAGGGTTTCAAGTTCATCGATCTCGAGAGGAGTGGGGATTGTCAGGCTGGTGTTCTCCATGACCCGGGTTGCAAGCGAGCGGTAACAGGCCGCCTGTGCGGATGCCGGCTCATACTCAATGACCGTCTTCCGGTGCAGTTCGGCGAGCTGCACCACGCGGTCACGGGGGATGAATTCGATAAGCCTGCTGTTCACCCGGCGGGCAAACTCGGCAACCAGCTCCTCTTCCTTCGGCTGCCCTTTGGCATTGCAGATGACACCTGCGAGCCGGCACTTGCTCTTTATCCGGGATGCCAGCCGTTTTATAGCCTTGCAGATATTGTTTGCCGCATAGAGCGACATGAGTTCCCCCGACGTGACAAGGTAGATCTCCTGAGCGTACCCTTCCCGCATGGGCATGGCAAAGCCGCCGCAGACCACGTCGCCCAGCACATCGTACACGATGACATCCCCTTTGAGCGCCCCGAACTTCTCCAGCATCTGGAAGGTTGCGATAATCCCCCGCCCGGCACAACCGACGCCGGGTTCCGGCCCGCCGGCTTCGACACACCGGACGCCGTTGTAACCCTCAAACTCAATATCCGGAAGCGAGAGCGATGCATCGCCCCGTTCCCGGACCAGATCCATGACCGTGGGGATGAACGTCCCGTGCATCAGCATCCGGGTGCTGTCCCGCTTGGGATCACACCCGATCTGCAGGATATCAAGCCCCATACCGGATAACGCGGCTGAAAGGTTGGCCGATGTCGTGGACTTCCCGATACCCCCCTTGCCATACAGGGCGATCTGCTTCATCGATGTACTATGGGACGGCTGTTTATATGAGATTTCCTGATGTTAAGAAAAGTAAAGTTGCGTAACGCGACTTTGAGGAGAGACCTCATCCGGGTTCCCGGACCAGGGCAATAAAGAGCATCACGACCGGTATCACTTCCAGACGGCCAATCCACATCACGACGATAAAAATCCATTTTGAGATCAGCGGCATATCCGGAGATACATACCCGGTCGATATCCCGCTGGTCGAGAATGCCGATACCACTTCAAAGCCGACTTCCGTAAAGGAGAATGACGTGAGGTGGAACTGGAGAACAGCGAGGGTTGCAATAAAGATGGTGAGGACCGAGAGGATGATGACCAGCATGTTCTTGGCTGCTTCCAGCTCGGCCGTTGCCTTCGGGATGATGCGCCCCTCGATCTTGAACGGGATGAGGACCTTGCCGCTGACAAAGAGACGGCGGAACCACCAGACAAGAGCCCGTATGGCAAGGGTGATACGGCTGAGTTTGACACCCCCCGCAGTGCTGCCGGAACACCCGCCGATGAAGGCGATCATGGCGAGGAAGAGGAGCATAACGCTTGCCCAGGTATGAGGGTTTGCGATCTGGAAGCCGGTTGTCGTGATGGCTGAGACCGCCATAAACAAGGCCTGTTCCAGTGCTAACAATAAGCCGAGGTCCTCAAAGAACATCAGGTCGTATGTCAGTACCGCAACACCGATCAAAAGAAATCCTAAAAAGAGCTTGACCTGCTCATCGCCAAAAAGGCTGAGACGGCGGTTCTCGACGACCAGGAAATAGAGCTTGAAAGGGAGCGCACCGGCAATCATCACGGGTATCAGCAGGAGCTCCAGAAGAACACTATGGTAATAGGGGATCCCCTGCTGGTGAATACTGAACCCGCCGCTTGAGATGGCCGCAAGGGCGAGGTTGACCGATTCCCAGAGCGACAGTCCCGAGAACAGGATGAGTCCGATTGCCATGAAGGTTAAAAAACCATAGATCTTCCAGAGCGACCGCCCGGTCGCGATAACACTGGGCATCAGCGCTTCGTCCCGGCCCTCGGAGCGGAAGATCTTGGACGGGAACAGGCCGGTACTGCTTGCCGTGGTTATGGCAAACGCGATGATCCCAAGCCCGCTGATCCACTGCATAAAGGACCGCCAGAAAAGGAGGGTGCGGGGCGCGGAGTCAACAGCAGGTATCATGGAAAACGCGGTCCCCGTCCACCCTGCCATACCTTCGAAAAAGGCATCGGGAAAACTCATATGAAGCCCGAGCATGAACGGGACGCCGCTGATCATGGCGCAGAAGAACCAGAAGAGGGCAACCGAGCAGAGGGCGGTGGAGAGACGAACCCCGCGCTCACTGCGGGGAAAACTTTTCAGGAGGAGCCCGAGAAGGAACAGGATCACCGGAACCGCTGCCACCGGGAGGAGCATGTCCCATTCTCTGAAGAGCACCGCAACAGCAAGCGGGACGCAGGTCACAGGGGCGACATACAGGAAAATATCCCCGCAATCGGCAATGATGGTGGACAGGTGGGTGAGCCGACGCATCACTATTGAGTTACCGCGAGGACGCTATTAGTGTTTGCCAGCAGAAGAGCTGGCGCGGGTGACAGGTGCAGGACAAGGAGTCTGCAGGAACAGGAATGAACGACGACGTACACCCGAACCATGATAATTTTTGACCATTGGGTTTGAGGGGGTGTTTGTGATTCTGCGGTAGTACCTAAAAAACACGTCACTTTTGTGCAAAGGTCATGCGGCGCAATCCTGGAAGGGGGTGGCACTACGGCAGGGACGAAACCTACAGGGGGGGTGATGGGATAATCCATGGGTTTCTGGTAAACATTGTAGTAAAAAACTTGCTCTGTTGAATTCATTTGATAATAATTATGACGCTCTCGGGGGCTCTGCCCCTGCCGCTATGGCATCCCCCGGTTGCGATTGGGCGTATTTCCTGTATGTAATCGTGGAGATATTTCCCGTTTAGGTTATACCAAGGCATCGCAATGCGCCCCCGCCCCCAATGGGGGCAGGGTTGGCGCAAGGGGGGGATCATCACTGGAAAAGAGGATTTCTCCAGAGCAAAACAACTATGATTTTAGGATTTTTCACGCTCTCAATTATGGGGGATGACCGACGCCGCCTCCGGAAGGGCGCCCCGCGGGGGGTCAATTACCGGGTGCGTTTTTAAAAAACCCTAAAACTGCCCCGCCGTGCCCCGCCCTGACCCGGGAAGCTCTCATATCTGCGATTTTCATGGTCCCAGCGTGAACGCACGCAAGTTCATTCCCGTTTTTTGGAGAAGAGAAAACCGGAAAAAAGGGAAATGCCGTGCCGTCACGGACGGTTTGTCCAGAGCCCGTGCACGTTGCAGTAAGCCCTGACCTTCACGCCCGTGTCATCAACGCAGAACCCGGCTTCAGGCTTTTCGCCGGGTACCAATCCTTTGATGTACACGGTATGTGCGGTGTTGACCTCAATCCATTCGATGTAGTGTTTTTCCTCCATCGGGTGGGGCACCGACCCGAGCTTCACGAGGATCCCCTTTGCCGATTTCTCAACAACGGGAACGTGTTTCTCTTTTCCCTGATCCATGGTCTTCTCCTGCTGGAGGGTCATGGGTTTGCCGCAGCAGACCATAGTTCCGCCGGAAGCATGGACCACCCGGGTCATGTTTCCGCACACTTCGCAGGTATACACTTCAGACAGTTTCGTCATAATCCATCACTCACGCATTCTTCGTGCGTTGTCATACGATCTTGTTCTCCTTGTGCTTTCGTGCAATGTCATCTGCCAGCCGGTCGAGAGCTGCAAGCGTCTTCTCATCCGGGAGTCCCTTCACCATAACCGGCTCAAGGACCTCGACCTTGACATGATCGAGCATCTTCACAATGGTCTCGGGTGCCTTCCCCCCCCACCCGAACGACCCAATGACCGATGCAAACCGCATCTTGGGTTTGAGCATGTTGGCAAGGTAGGTCGCATACACAACCTGGGGGTGCGGTCCGAAGAGTACGGTCGGCGTTGCGATCACCACGGTAGCGGCATCCACGAGCGAGAGGGCAAGTTCGCCGATATCCGTGTGAGTCAGGTTGAAGGGTTTGACGATAACCCCCCGTGCTATCAGGGCATCGGTAAAGTGCTCCACCATCTTCTGGGTGCTGCCGTGCATGGACACGTACGGGATCACCACTTCGTTTTTGACCGTGTCAGAGGTCCAGTCTGCATAAGCATCGAGGATCTGCTGCGGGTTTGTATGCACCGGGCCATGGCTTGGGGCGATCAGATCGATTTTCAGGGCACGGATCTTTTCGAGATGGCCTTTGATACTCCCCCGGAACGGCATCATGATCTCGGCATAGTACCGTTTTGCCGGAAGATAACAGTCCGCAAGGTCAGTCATGGTGAGATCGCTTGTCGCCATATGAAACCCGAACAGGTCGCAGGGGAAGAGGATTTTGTCCTCCCGCAGGTAGGTGACCTGCGTTTCAGGCCAGTGGGTCCAGGGGGTGAGGAGGAACTCGAACGTCCGGTCACCCAGGGAGAGGGTCTCCCGGTCCTTGATCACCACAAACTTCTCTGCAGGGAGGTGAAGCAGGGCAATGAGAAGGTCCCGGCACTTCTCGTTTGTCACTACCATCGCATCCGGGAAAAATTCAAGGACCATCGGGAGGGAGCCGGCATGGTCCTGCTCTGCGTGGTTGATGATGATATAATCGATACGTTCAATCCCCATCTTCACGAGGTTGGAGATCAGGTCGAACTCCTTTGAGGGGTCGACGGTGTCAACCAGTGCGGTCTTCTCGCTGCCGCGGATGAGGTAGGCGTTATAACTGGTGCCGTTCGGGGTGGGGATCAGTTCATCGAACATCCGCCGGTCGAAATCGAGTGCCCCGACCCAGAAGACATTCGGGATAATTTCACGGGATACCATAGCAATTGAGCTCCTATACTTCCTTGAAGAATTTTTTCTCTGAACCACAGACAGGGCATACCCAGTCAGCCGGGAGTGCAGAAAACGGTATTCCTGACGGTATATTCTGTCCAGGTTCTCCCTTCTCCGTGTTGTACTCGTGCCCGCAGATCAGGCAAAGGTGTTTTGTCATCAAATATTCTCCGAAAATGCTGGTTGTTACAACTGTAGTGCCGAGAATCGCCATAATGATTTCTATAGCGGACACTCCTTCCAGCGCTTATGGGCGAGCCATGGGGACCGCTGCCGGGTCTTCGAGATGATACCGGTCGAAGAAAAACCTGAAGGACTGGTTATGCCGGACTGCCGTTGCCGGCGAGAAGGACTTGAGGATCTCGAACATGAAGTCGATCCGCGAATCGAACGACGGGGGGATGAGGGCATTGAACCCCTCTTTTGTCAGATCATCGGTCGAGGCAAGCGACGGGAGGCCGAACCTCTGCAGGGCGTTCTCCGGGAGCCCGGCATAATACCAGCTCTCGATCTCCATGATGACGACCACGGTATTTGCACCGCTGAGATCGGGATACCAGGAAAAGAGGAGCTGTTTCTTGTCCCGCACCGACCGTTCCGTGTCGATATCGGCGACAAAGATGTAATCATTATGCATCTGTGCCATGCCTTTTAAGAAATTGTTCACTTTCACGCGCCGGGTGCAGGCATATGGGATGATCTCAACGGAGTCATAGCGTGAAACGAAGAGGGGTTTCATGATCCGGCCGAAGAACCGGACATCATCTTCGCCTTCGACGAGGATATACAGCCGCTTTTTCATGGATCAGTTTCCCAGCAGGTTCTGGACGTACAGCTCTTCTATGCCGATCTCATTTTCAAGAAACGTCCGGACCTCTCTCTTGTCACCGGGACGGGAGATGATGGAGAAGCCTTCGCTGTCCCGGGAGATGAACAGAATATCCTCGATCGCCGCATGCTTCACTGCTTCGGTGCTGTGGGTAGTGATCATCACCTGCTTTTTTTCCGAGGCCTCCTTCATCATGGTCATCAGGCGGGCGATCAGGAACGGATGGATATGGGCGACCGGCTCTTCGATGATGATGAAGGGTTTCTTCTCGAAATAGAGCGCGATGATCATGGCGAAGATCGCAATCGTCCCGTCCGACAGCGACGTAGCCGGCAGGTCCCGGGTTTTCGTATACCGCTCCCGCATGGTCAGGATCAGGGAGACGTCCATGAACTTCTGGACCGAGAAATCCTCGATAAACGGCAGGACATCGCGGAGCAGGTTGGAGAATTTCCGCTTCTTCTCGGGATTTTCAAGAATACTCTTTACCACGAGAGCAAGATTGCCCGCGTTCTCGTCAAGTTCCCGTTTCGCGGTGATTATCATCCCTTTCTTGGGAAGTTTCGGATCGATATCATAGACCGCGAGCCGGTCAAAGAATTTCTCGAAATGCGGGAGGGGGCAGCCGTAGAAGGTCTCGAGCAGGAGGGCCCGTTCCGGGAGCCGTTGTCCCCGGAAGAAGAGGGGGATGATGTCGTCCTCGGTCAGGCCGCAGCCAGCGGGAATGTCGACGGTATACTGCACCTCCCCTTTCTCGACGGATACCCGGATGGAACCCCTGCCGATGACCTCGTCCTTTTCCCTGCGGTTCCGGCCGTTCCCGCAGGACAGGACCTCAAAGCCAATCTGAAGCTGATCCCGGGCAATGGAAAACCCGTCCCCGGTTGCATTGAAATCCAGCGCAAATTCATACGAGGACTCGCAGGACCGCACTTCAAGGAGTGCCCCTCCCTTACGGGTCCTGTCCGTGACGTCCTCTGTATTGTCCCGTTCGTAGGTCACCTGCACCACAAGATTGCGCTTATTCCCGATCTTTGCATTCCGGATATAATCTCCCCCTCCCTGCAGGGCGATCGCATTGACAACCCCGTGGCGGGCGATATCCCGGAGGAACCGGAATACACTGATGAAGTTGGATTTTCCCGCCGCATTGGAACCGATCAGTACGTTGAACCGGGACAACGTCACATCGATCTCTGAAAAACTCTTGTAATTTTCGATATGGATCCGCTTGATTGGCATACCTGCTCCCTTGCGTTATCGTTACGTTCCAACAAAAATGAAGGTATGGGTGAGCGGGATAACAAGGTTCAGATGACGAAGACAAAATTATTGAGGACCATGATCCCGTAATTGACGTACGCCAGGTAACAGACCAGGAGGAAGTAGGGGATGAGCAGCATTCCGCCATACACAGAGAACCGGACTACCTGGATGACCGTGGAGAGGAGCGTTGCCCAGAGGGCGATTATGCACATGAAGGCAAGGAAGACTGCATGAATACCAAAGAATGCATACGCCCAGGTGAGAAAAAAGAGCGCCTGGAGGACAAACAGGATAAGCCCGAACCTCACGTCACGCTGTTTTGTACCGGAATGCAGGATGAAGAAGAGGGAAAGGCCCATAAGGATGAAGGAGATCATCCATGCCGGCGAAAATATCCACGACGGGGGCGAAAAGACCGGCTTTATGAGGCCGGCATACCATGCAGGCATCCCCGGCAGAGCCGGGTACCATCCCATGTACCCGGCAAGCAGGCAGATTCCGAGGGATCCTGCAAGGGTAAGGAAGGTTTTTACAACACTTTTTGCCGTCATATCTGTCTGAATAGGGATTTTAGTTTGAGGAGAATATATATTTACTTGACCCGACGGGTTGGATTTGTTAAAAATCAGCCCAAAAAAGGTTATTTCCCTTTCCGGTAAAAGCGGAGCGAATCAATCCACGAAAAGACGCCCCGCGATGGTTTTTCGGGAAATACCCCCTCTGTCACGGATTTAACCTCTTCAACCGAATAAAAGGTATGGGGATGGAACTCTTTGATGATACCGACTACACCGGCGAGGTCCTGCCTCCGGATAATCGTGAAGACCATCTTCACCCTGCCGGATGCCCCTTCTCCCTCCACGCTGGTAACCCCGTAGTTATGGGACCGCAGGTACTGCATGAGCTCCTGCGGGTCCTCCTTCGTGATAATGCGGACACTGGTCATACCGAGCGAGATCTTTTCCTCGATATACATGCCGATGTAGGTCCCGGTGGCAAAACCCGCACCATAGGCAATATACGATACGACATTGGTCAGGTTGTTCATGACCTGCCCGATAGCGAGCAGCCATATGATCACTTCGAAAAAGCCAATAAAGGGAGCAAGGCGGCGGATCCCCTTGGAGATGAAGATGACCCGGATTGTCCCCATCGTAACGTCACAGATGCGGGCACAGAATATCAGAACCGGCAGGATCACGTAGGCAAAGATCTCCGGAGAGATGAGGATACCGTCCATGGTGATCTATTTTTGCCGGGGGGCGGGGTTAATAGTTTCGGGGTTGTGGGAAGCATCCGCCCTGTCCGGTACCGGAACGGGAGAAATGTGCGAAAACCGGGTCAGTTCCCTGCCGGGGTGGCATTGGTAACAACAAACTTCTTTATCCAGGTACCTTTCTGCTGGTCACGGATATTGAGGACCGTGACGTTCCAGTCCCCGGCAGAGGCTCCCCGGATCACCTTCAGGTCAAGATTACAGGAGATCCTCGAGGAATCCAGGGACAGCGGTTCATCACAGACCAGTTCCGTTGAGCCTTTTGTGAAGCTGACTTTGATCTCATTCCGGAAATTCTGACCGGTGATGGATACTACCACCTCATCGTTCAGTGATGCGGTAACGGGGTAGATCCCGGCGACGATTGGATGCGCGTCCCCGATCGTAAATGCACCCTGGAGGGAATCGGACTGCCCGTCGGGGTTGATCACGATAAGGTTGTAGCTGCCATCACTCTTTCCATGGAGGTTGAAGAGACACGAGATGCCGAACGCTGTTGCTGATACCCCGGTAGCGGTTATTGAGGGGGAACCGACCTTGACCAGTTTGACCGTTGCACCATTCTGGAAGTCTGAACCGGTGATGGTAACACTCACCACGGTATCCCGGGCAGCAGAGACCGGGGAGATTTTCGCGATGGACGGTGAATTTCCGGAACGGGGCTGGACGGATTCAGTCATGGTTGCCGGGGTTATCACCGGAACTATTGACACCGCGACATGGGCAACCCTGGTCGTATATTTTTTTTCTAACGCCACCCGGGAGCTTTTTTCAGTCCTGTCACTGGACCGGTGGCCCCACGTGCCGTCAGTATTCTTCTCAATAATCGCTTTTGTGTACTGATCGGTAGCTGGATCATACTTCACGATGTAGTAGAGGGTGGATGACATTGACGAGGAATCTGTTGCGATAATATCCCCTTCGCGATACAGCGGGTCCGGGTGCGCAGGCGAGGGAGTGGCCGTCTCTGTTGCTGGCGGATCATCGGAACAACCGGCGGATATCACGCTAAAAACCAGGAAAAGGGAAAATACAAGGCAGAACAGGGAATTTCCTGTCATAGTCCTCTTTTGACGCCGTGAGTATAAGATGTTACCGGGACAGAATCCTTCCGGGCATATGCCCACGAGATCCTGAGGACCAGCATCCCGTCTCTTTCCACTCCGGTATTCTCGAGGAGGGGACCAGGAGTTGCCCATACCACCGTTCCCATGAGGGGAGTCCCCTGCTGATCACGACGGTCCTTCGGTATTCACGTCGGACAAAGGCAGGCCGGCATGGTTCCGGGAGAGGACTCGGTCGGCTCGTCCCTCGTACAGCGGGAAACGGGAAGCACGGGAAGATCAGGTCCTTGTTTTCAGGAGTTTTCGGACTGCCTCTTCGCGTTCCACGGCACTCAGCTTCCGTGCAGCCGGCATCCCCAAAAAGAGCGGGGAGGTCTTCTGGAAAAATGTTCCCAGTGCAATGGGTGCATCCCCGTTGTAATCCCATTCGCGGGCTTTTTTACACGCTGCAGCAAAATCCGCACGGTCGTGTCCGTTGAGTTCATAGACACGGGACGTGTAATGCTCGGCAACGGGAAAGAAGGTTGCGCAGATCTGGAGCACATCGATAAATGCGAAACCCTTGTGGGATATACCGTCCCGGATCAGGGTCCGCAGGAGATCCATCTTCTTCGAATATCCCCGTGCAACGTACGTCGCACCGCTCGCAAGCATCAGTTCGACCGGGTTGAGAGGGCTCTCCCGGGTCCCAAGAGGGGTCGATTTTCCCTTAAACCCGAGCGGGGAGGTTGGCGTGTACTGCCCGGTGGTCAGACCGTACACGCGGTTGTTATGGACAATGACCGTGAGATCGATGTTCCGTTTCGCGGCAAAGATCAGGTGGTCGAGACCTTCGGCATAACAATCACCGTCACCACAACAACAGATTACGGTCAGGTCCGGATTGGCAAGCTTGATACCGGTCGCCACCGGGAGTGTCCTGCCATGGAGGGAGTAGAACGAGTTGATATTCAGGTAATCGGCGATCTTTGCATGGCAGCCGATACCGGAGACCAGTACAACGTTATCAAGGGACTGTCCTTCCTTCTCGATATCAGCCAGCACGTTTTTGAGGGTATGCTGGATGGAGAAGTTCCCGCAGCCCGGACACCAGGTATTTTGGGCATCAGTTATCAGCGGGCGGCCGGTCATGAGAGCACCTTTCGGATCCGTTCTCCCAGGAATTCCGGGGTGAAAGGCCTCCCGTCATACCGGAGTATCTTCTCCTGGCAGGTAACCCCATACCGGGCGGCAAGCAGGGCAAGCTGGGCTGTTGCGTTCTCTTCAACGGCGATCACCGTCACGGCGCCCTCCAGCGCCTTTTTAAGGGATTCCTCCGGGAAAGGAGAGATTACTACCGGCCGGATAACCCGGAGACCCAGGGTGTCTGCTGTTTCCCGGCATACCCCGGCAGTTGATCCCCAGCAGAGCAGCGCCACCTTTGCCGAGGGGTCGCCGTACACGTTCACCTGCGGGTACCGGTCCATGGCTTGTCGGATCGCCTCTTCCTTGCGCTGCCGTTTTTCAGTCATCTGAGCTACGCTGTCTGCGTCCTCGATGGTGATCCCGGCTTCGTCATGTGCGTAACTGTTCACCTTGACAACAGCACCACCGGTTCCGAAAAAAGCGAGCGGGGAAATACCGGTGGGGGAATGAGCATAACGATGGTAGGGGGCGGCCTTGTCCCAAACGGAAGGATCCTCCCCGGCAATTCTTGGGAAACGGGTGAGATCGGTACTATAGGTACCCTCGGACAGGGTCTTGTCGGAAAGGATGAACGCAGGAACCTGGAATTCCCACGCAATATGCATGGCAACCTCCGACCAGTAGAGGGCTTCTTCCGTGGTCCCCGGGGCGACCATGAACCGGGGGAACTCTCCCTGGCCGGCATGCTGCACGAACAGGAGGTCCGCCTGGCCGGTATAGGTCGGAAGGCCGGTGGACGGACCGGTCCTCTGGGAGACCAGGAGCACTATCGGGAGTTCTGCCATACCGGCGAGAGAGAGACCCTCCGTCATGAGGCAGAACCCGCCCCCGGATGTACCCACGGCAGCCTTTTTTCCGGCACAGGCAAAGCCCAGCCCCATCAGAATGACCGCAATCTCGTTCTCCGGGTGCACTACCGTGATACCCAGGTGCTCCTCCTCACCGGCCAGGAAATGGAGAAGACCTGACGACGGGGTCATGGGGTACGAGACATAGGCCTCAAGGCCGCCATTGACCATGCCAATGCCGACAGCCTCATTCCCGGTCAGGAGGGGGACCGGCGGATTGTTGCCGGGGGTGAGCGGGTGGACGGTCACCAGCGCGTCGTATGCCCTGCGGGCAACCCGGAGGTTCTGGTCAGTGCCTTTCGGTACATGGGAAGAGAACACGGTCTCCACGGTCTCCCACGGGATCCCGGCTGCCCGGGCAAAACCGCCGATAATCGCTGAATTTCCCATGATCTCCGGGGCTTGTTCCGCAGCAAGGATCTCGTGTATCGAAATACCCTGACCCGTTGCTTTCACTGCGTCCCGATTAAAAATAACAGCCGTGTCCGCCTTCCAGGCATCCTTGTGCTGCTCAACGGTTGCCTGATCCAGGGCAAGGACAAAATCCACCGTTGCCCTGCAGGTGCCGGTTGCAGATTCGCTTCCACGGATAATCGCGAAGTTATGCCCCCCGCGGATGAGGGACGGATAATCGAAATACAGGTAAATGCGGTACCCAAGGTGGTTGAGCAGCTGGGCTGCCATTGCTCCCGCATTATTGATACCGTCTCCCGCTTTTCCCCCGATCAGAACTGAGACATCGTTCATTTAGAAACCCCGTATGTTCTGGTGCTGCCGGCAGGGGTATAAAGATTGGCATGGAGCCGGACCCGGATACTACTTTCAGGAGACGAAAAAACGGGAGAGGGAGCCCCCCACTCTGCAGAGGGAGTAAAAACAGACAGGGCCGGCAGACCCCGGGCACCGCTCAGGGTTTTTTTATCATCTGCTCAAGAAGGTCTTTCAGATCACGGAGCCGGTAGGGTTTTGAGAGGCAGCCGGAAAAACCGTACTGCATAAAATGCCGTACTACCGGGTCATCGGAATACCCGCTGGAAACGACCGCTTTTACTGCGGGATCATAGGCTTTTAACAGGGCGATGGCATCCTTTCCGCCGAGGCCTTCCCGGACGGACAGGTCAAGAATGACGAGATCAAACGGCAGGCCGGCTTCTTTTTCCTGTGTATAGAGCTCAAGTGCTGCTGCCCCGTCCCGTACCGACATCCCCTCATAGTCAAGAACCTTGAGAACCTCGAGCGTCATATCGACAACGATCTGCTCGTCATCCATCAGGAGAACTTTTCCCTTCCCGGCCATACGCACCCGCGAGAATATCAGCTAAAATCTTGGCGCATGGTGATATAAAGGATGGTGTAGTCCCGGATATCCCCGATACAATCCGGCGGAAGGGAGCCTCAGGGAGTTCCATTTTAAAAAAAAAGGCAGCGGGTTATTTTTTCCGGGCACGCAGCCGTGCTGCTTCTTCCGGGTCTTCCACGCGCAAAAGGAAGGTCCCGTGGCAGGGTTTTGTGTAAGGAAAGATAACATAATCCCCGTCAAGCCCGATAGCAATCGGGGGCAGACCAATGACATGGACATCAAAGACCTTGAACCCGGGCTGGACATCGATAAACTCCTTATAATGCGCTTTAATATAATCGCGGGATTCCCGGAAGGTCGCATCCCGTAAGACGATCTCGTAATTCATCGATTCTACGCATCCCATGGTTTCACCTCATCAAGCGCTTTTTTTAAGGGAAGCGGGTTATGGACGGCCTTTGCCGCGATGGTCGTACAGGCAAAGTCGATCTTCTTTGCCTGGTCCTCGAAATGTTCCCCATAGACCAGGGTAAAGAGCTTCGCCTTTGAAATGGCACCCATGGTTGCAGCATAGCTGACCCCTGCATCATTGTGTATGAAGACAAAGCAGAGGTCAAAGTCCCGCTTCTTGTCCGATATCATCGCCACGGCGCGGTCAAGGTCCATGACCTCGCCCAGGTAGTGCCGGTCTGTGTCAGCCACGACGAGCAGCGTATTGGCTGCCTTGTTGCCGGCAACGACAGGAGTAATCCCGGCTTTTTTCAGACGGTTTATCAGGTAGAGTGCGATGCTGGTCTGCACCGGTACCTGCGGACACCCGAGGACAAGGAGCGCCGTTTTCTGGAGCACGGGTTCACCAGTCACCTTTCATCAGTCCCTTCCTTGCAGCATGTACAGATTCATTATCGGTTTTTGGGAAATAACCTTGCATATCGTACCGCTCCATCATATCAGGAAGTACGGATCCCGGTAATGCGCTCCGGATGCGTATAGACCGTGAACCGGTCTCCCCGCGAGAAGCCGATGAGAGTGATTCCTGCGGCCTCAGCCGCTGCAATCCCCTTGTCAGTTGTTGCCGCCCGTGAGATGATGACCGGGATCCCGGCATGGGCAGATTTCCGGA
>CAZCZK010000020.1:0-22771 GCA_964503195.1 uncultured Methanoregula sp. | reverse complement strand
TCTCCCAGAGATCGGAGCGCTGCCGCCCGAGGTCCATGGCGAATTCCTTGAGCTCCGCAGTGCTTTTGATACCGGCACTCTTTTTTATGAGCCCGAGCCTTGGGTGGGCGTTGATGAGCTCGATGACCCGCTCTTTACTGACCGGTTTTTTTGTTGTCATCTGGATCGCGTGCATATGCATCATTGTTGTCGGCACGATCATCGCCATCGTGGTGATTGAGATGTGGGGCAGAACCGAGAGAACATCCGGTCCGTGGTGGCTCGGTACGGTCACCGGGTCAAGTACGATGGCATCGATCGGTCCCTTCTTGATCTCACCCGGGTCTGACCCCCGGCGGACCATGATTGCGTGTACATGGGTTACACCGAATTCGCGGTCCATCTCATGGATGACCCTGCACAGGCCGGTGGTGTTGCAGGAGACCACCCGCACGAACTGCCTCCCGACAGCATCCTTGTAGTTGCAGGAGGAGTTGAAGGAGAACCCGGCCACCTCATGCTCTTCTCCCCCCTGCCAGAGCGCCTTCTTTCCCAGTTTTTCATACATCGGCTTGTTTGTCGCACCGACATTGCCCGGTGTTCCATCGACGATGATATCCGCTGCCTTGCACATGTCCTCGACACTGCCGGCAACGTTCAGGCCGACCTTCTCAAATGCAGCTTTCTTGGAGATATCAGCAATATACAGCGGGTAACCCCGCTGCTTTGCGACGAATGCTTCGGCATTGGGGCGTGTTTTGGATACTCCGATCACCTTCATGTCCTTCTGAGCAGCCACCGCATCGGCCACGCGTTTGCCGATGGTCCCATACCCGTTAATGGCAACCTTTATCATACAATCTTACATTGCGCCGGAAAGGAAAAAGCTATGGGGGTTTATCATACGGGATACAAACTGCGGACAGGCTTTGAACAGCCTCCTCTGAAGGTATCAGATATCCGCTTGTTTCCCGTGATGGGCAAATGATGATACGCTGCGGTGCATCGTTCAACCTTCCGGCAGGCGGGGTTACACATAGAATCCCTGGATTTTGATAACTTCCGAGCTGTCCTTTGCATCGGCATAGAGATCGAGCGGCTCACGGTTGACCTCAAGGAACCGGATACCCCAGCTGACCTTTGACAGAAGTGACCGGGCACGCTCACGCTCTCCGAGAATATACAATGCTGCTGCCAGCGCCTCAACCGAAGAGAGCTTGCAGGGTTTGCCGAAATTGACCGGGTTTGCCGCCATTAAAAAGGGGAGCGCCCGGCGGATACGCCACGAGCAGACCGCGCCGGTATCCAGAACCTCCCACGAACAGTCCAGGACAGTGAGGGACCTGACGTACCGGTCAGCGGGTGACAGAGCCTGTTCGGCGGTTGGATCCAGCAGCAGGGTATTTCGCGGGATCCTGGTAATTTTGGTAAAAATTGTTAAAAAACCCGCCCTTTCCAGTTTCTTGACCGTGCACTTCCGGGGATCACAACTGTTGTCCCGGTACGCGTACAGGGGTATCATTGATCATCTGTGCGTGCACACATTGTAAATAATGTACGTACTGTGCAGCCCCTGCGTACTAAGGCCCGGCCTCCGTGCTGAGGGTATCACGAAACCCTCAGATCTCAAGCTGTTCGCAAAAACTGTTGAACGTTGTAAAAAATTCGGGATAGAGATCGTCCCCCTTCCCTGCCCGGAAAGCCTGTACCTAGGACCGGACCGGAAGCCCGGGACGTATCTGGAACGCCTCAATACACCGGAATTCTCAAACCTCATGGACAGGCTCGAGCGGGAAGTGACCGACACTATCCGCGAGCGCGGTCCCCCCCGGTGTATCATTGGCGTTAACTCGTCACCAACCTGCGGGGTGACCAGCACCTGGTATGGTGCCGTGGGGGACAAGCCGCCGAAACGGGAGGGGAGGGGTGTTTTTCTCTCAAAATTTTCCGCTGTCCCCGCGGTGGATGTCGCCGTATTTGCCCGGTTCCGGATTTATCTGGCTGCCCCGCTTTTTTCTGAAGCGGAACGTCTTTTTAACGCCACCGTTGCCCGGCTGCTGCGAGAGCATCTGTTTGACGTTCACCTCCCGCAGGAGGCCGGTGACAATTCTCCTATACGGGACAACCGGAAGCAGGAGGAGATCTTTTTGAAAAACAAAACCGCTCTTGATGAGTCTGACGTTGTCGTTGCCATTATTGACGGGGCTGATGCAGATTCCGGGACTGCATGGGAGATGGGGTATGCCTCAGCAGAGGGAAAACCGGTCATCGCCCTGCGAACGGATTTCCGTAGGGTCGGTTATCATGAACAGGTCAACCTGATGCTTGAACAGTCGGCAAAGATCGTGGGCAGTACAGAAGAGCTTCTTGCAGCACTTGAGTCCCCCTGTCTGCATTTCCCTCCAAAGTGTTCACCCTGAATGAACGCCTGACAGATTTTTTGGTTAAAAAAACGGCAGGAATGGCGGGTTCAGGGGAAAAGCAATAATCTATATGAGAATATTTACGAAATACTAACTGGTTACCATGGGACGGAAACGCGGGGATCGTAGTAAAGAAAAAGAACCACAGGCCGGCCGGACCTGTAATCTTGATGGAGAGTATACGAACCCGGTTCAGTCATTCCATGACCTGACTCTGGAAAATATCAGGAACGCCCTGCTCCAGAGCCGGTACCTGCAGCTCCTCCTTTCCCTGACCCTGGTCGGGGCAGTCCTGCGGTTTTACAACCTTGGATACAATTCGCTCTGGCTGGATGAAGCGTCTACCCTTACCTTCGCGGCACAATCAATTCCTGCTATCTGGCAGGCCACAACGGCGGGAGAATTCAATCCCCCGCTCTTCTACTGGGCTGAGCATATCATGCTGTTCTTCGGGAATTCCGAAGTGGTTCTCCGGTTTTTACCCGCGGTGCTCGGTAGTATGACGATACCACTCGTCTACCTTGTCGGGAAGGAATTCTTTGACCGGAATACCGGGATCATCGCAGCAGCGGCATTTGCGTTCTCCCCCTTCCTGGTCTTTTATTCCCAGGAAGCACGGGCGTATTCCATGACGCTCTTTTTTGTCACCTTTTCCCTGGTTTTTTATCTCAGAGCCCTGAAAAACAACGAGCTCAAAAACTGGGCACTCTTCGGCCTTCTTTCTGCCCTTGCGTTCTGGTCGCATTTTTACGCGCTTGTTATCATCGGGGCACTCATCCTGTATGCCCTCTATGCATTATTTCCCAGGATCCAAAGCAGCACCAGGGAAGCAGGACCGCTGGTTGCAGCCGGGGGTATTTTTGGGATCCTCTGTCTCCCCCTGATCCTTGTCACTATCCAGCTCTTTGCGAAACGGACAGCCTCCGCGCCAACATACGGAATCCAGGGCCCTGGCCTGATCATTTCAACATTTGCCCAGATAGCCGGTTCTGAACTTGTCATGTATCTCTTCCTGATGCTGTTCCTTGCAGGCATTGTCCAGGCCTTCCTGCTGGATAAGAACAAAGGCATCTTTATTCTGACGCTCACGATCCTGACGTTCGTTATCAGTCATTTTCTCTCCTACCGGATACCCATGCAGCCCCGGTACCTGATCTTTATGGCCATCGTCTTTTTTATTACGATTGCACTCTCCTACCGGCTCGTATCTGCCCGTATCGGCTGCCGCGGAGTTGTGTATGGGTTCATCGTCCTTCTCCTGGTCATCAATGCACCCCTGCTCCTGAATTATTATTCCGGGTATTCAAAAGAGGACTGGAGAGGCTTTTCAGGCCAGCTCCAGCAATTGACCCATGCGGGAGATCTTGTCGTCGTTCTCCCCGGGTATGTGTCCCAGCCACTTGATTATTATTACTCCAACACATCGGACCAGACCCTTGAGTTCTCAGCATATACTGCGGGTGAGCTGAAGGCTATCGTTCCAGAGAAAAACAACCATACGGTCTTCTTCGTTGTCACCGGAGACATCAGCGCGGCAAATCCGGAGGGTGATGCACTGGCGTGGCTTGAGGGGAACACAAGATCTCTCGGGGAGAGGACTGGCATTTATCTCATGACGTCAGGCTGACGTGTGCGGATTTGATCACCAATGTACGACCTGACCGTCATCATCCCCACGTTCAACGAGGAGGCAAATATCCGTAATATCGTCATGGCGGTGGATGCGGTCTTCCGCGAGCATTCCCTCCATGGCCAGATCCTTGTTGTTGACGATAACTCTGCCGACGGGACCATAAGTATCGTGCACGATCTGATGAGGACAAAAGAGCATGTGGCGATCCTCATCCGCGAAAAGGACCACGGGCTTTCCCAGTCCGTTGCCGACGGGTTCTCCCACGCTTCTTCTGAGATTTTTCTTGTCATGGATGCTGACTTTTCCCACCCCCCCGTGCTGATCCCCCGCATGTACGAGGAGATCCGGAAGGGAAATGATATCGTCATCGGCAGCCGCTACATGGAAGGCGGCGGGATTAAAAAATGGCCCCTGAAACGACGGGTCATCTCCATCGGCGCCACTTTTCTCGGCCGGCTCCTCTTCCCGGATATCACGGACCCGGTAAGCGGCTTTTTTGCCGTTAAGAAAGAGGTGGTGAACAGGGCCGCGCTGAAACCCCGTGGCTACAAGATTTTACTGGAAGTGCTCGGGAAGGGGACCTGGGAACGGGACAAAGAGATCCCGTTCGAGTTCGTTGACCGGGAGATTGGATCGAGTAAGCTGAAGCTGACGACGATTGTTGACTATGCCGGGCAGGTTCTCGATATCACCCTTCATTCGTTCTCCAACCACCGGAGTGCAGCATGGCGCGAGTGGAAACGGGTCTTCAAATTCGGTATCGTGGGGATTTCGGGAATTGTGGTTAATCTGGGCCTCCTTTTTCTCCTGGTGGAATTTTTCACGATGAATAAAGATCTCGCGAGCCCCGTTGCGATTGAATTCTCTATCCTGAACAATTTTATCTGGAATGACCTCTGGACATTCACTACGGTTGCGAACCAGAAGGTGTCCGGCAGGTGGCATCGCCTTACGGTATTCAATATCGTATCGATCGGGGGTGCAGTGATCAATTACGCGATCTTCCTGATGCTGACCGCGTGGCTGGGGGTCTATTACCTGGCAGCACAGCTCATCGGGATCCTCGTGGCATTTATCTGGAATTTTCTCGTTAACCGGCGTATTACCTGGAAGAGACCGTGATGTTTTTTTTTCGTTCCGGTTGTTTTCCGATCAAAAAACCGAGAGTTTTTCTGGACTTGATACATACACGGTTCATTCAAAAAAAAAGGAGGAGGATCCATCATGGGAAAGAAGAGTAAGGATGAAAAAACACCATCGGTGAAAAAAAGAAAAAGCGGCCGGATCCCATTTCACTTTCTCCATGAACGATTCGATAAGCTCGATGAAACCGTTGTCAGACATCATATTTTTTATATAATCCTGCTCGCGGTCATCACAAAAATTGCCGTGTTGTTCCTGACAACCTCGGTTTTTCATTCATTTGTTGATCTGTTCGATTTTGCCTATTATCTGGAGCATGGCATGATGGTTCTGCAGGGGAAGGTCCCGTATCTGGATTTCCCCTTTGATTACCCGCCCCTGGCTCTCGTTCCAATTCTGCTCGCCATAATCCCTGCCCTTCTTACGATGAACCAGGATGCTTTTGTTCTCACCTTTCAGGTATTGATGGTCATCTGTGATGTGTGCACGGCTTTGTGCATTTATTTCATCGGACTGAAGATCTATGATGAGAAAAAAGCCTTTCTTGCGGCGCTTATGTATTCCGCTGCATTTTCCACGGCATATTTTGTTCTGACAAAATATGATGCATTTCCCACATCCCTGCTCATGGTTGCGGTCCTGTTCACCATCTACGGTATGAATATGAGGGGGTACCTTGCAGATACTGCAGGAGCGCTTGCAAAAATTTTCCCTCTCATCGCCCTGCCCTTCATCACCTTCTATAATGCCAGGCGAACCTCTCTGAGGCAGGAACTCCTTCAGGTATTGAAAATTTTTATCCCGCTTTTTGTGCTGGTTGCCCTCCCTGTCCTTGTCATGAAACCAGAAATTATCAGTCAGTATCTTGCCGGGAGTCTTGTCAGAAGCTCCGTATATGTCAATACGCCCACCTATGTCGTGTACGCCCTGGTTCACGAATTACTGAACATTGATATTCCGGTCTCCCTGATCTCGAATCTCATGTACGGGATCATGGGAATAATCCTTCTCGTTCTGGTCTCTGCTGCGTATCGTATTGAAAAATTCAGCCAGGCCGCACTCCTGAAATTTCTTGTGGTATCCCTTTTTTCCGTCGTATTTTTCATGAAATATCACAGTCCGCAGTATCTCGTATGGTTTACCCCCCTCGTGTGCCTGCTGGTTGCTGACCGGCTCTATGCCGTTGCGCTGTTCTTCTTCGCCCAGATCCTCTGTTACCTGGAATTTCCCCTGATGTTCGGGACTTTCTACACGAATGTCGAATTCCTGGATCCGGTGAATTCAACAGGCTACTTGCTGACACTCGGATTTTTTTGTCTTGAATATCTCGTCCTGGTCCTCCTGATCGTTGTGGCAGTAAACCCCTCAATCCAATCCTTGAAAGAACTCCTTGTAAATACAACCAGGTCCGGCTAGGTGGATGGAATGGTTTTGATACAACCGTATGGCGCCGGGACCCGGTAGCATTGCTGCCCTCAAGACCGTTCCACGCAAAAAGATCCCCCATAAAAATTGAAGAATCTGCTCGGGAGGAACGGAAATGAACGGGAGTTCACACCCGAAGCATGAACATCGCAGATATGCGAGCTCCCCGCCTCAGGACCCCTCGCGGGGCACGGCGGAGCAGGTGCGTGTTTTCAAAAATGCCTTTGGGTATTGACCCGCCGAGGGGGCGCCCCTTTTTGGGGCGTCGTCGTTTATCGCAATAACTGAGAGCGTGAACAATCCTCAAATCACCATTGTTCAATCCCATTTTCATGGGAATCATATGCTATTCATTATGACGCTCCCGGGAGCACCATCCCCGCCGCTATGGCATCCCCCGGTTGCGATGGGGCCAAATTTCCTGTACGCAATCGTGGAGAAAATTTCCCGTTCAGGTAATACCAGGGCAGCAGCATGCGCGATTGAGCCCCCACGGGGGGCAGTGCCGGGGCAAGGGGGCAACCATCTCTTAAAACGAGGATTTCTCCAGAGCAGAATAATCCATTCTCCCGGAATCTGCTAGAAACAAGGCAACCCCGCTTCCCATCCTTGCCCTCCCTTTTCATGGGGACACTCCCCTCGTGATAGCCATTCTGATACCGGGGAACGGTTCATGGAACTCTTGGTACTCGTACCTGATGAGACAGAGCATGCCGGCAGATTAACCGTCATGGTGAAACGGATGGCATCAGATACCGTGGTATATCATTCATGTGTCCCTTGTTCTTCCCGTGACAGTTCTCCCATCGGGCCAAACCCCTAATACGTTGAGGTTCCAATTTTTTATCATGTCCAACCTCAACGTCGCCCTCCTCGCTCCCCCGGACTATGCCAGGGATCTGGGAAAGAAGGGGACCACCAGCGACATCACCTTCTATAATCTGAAAAAAGGGGATGCAACGGTTACCTTCATCGAGCCAACCCGGTACCCTGAAAAGCTCTCTTCGCTTTTTTATGCCATCTCCCTGTCGGACCGTGTTATCCTCGTTGTGAGCGAGATGAACGCCGCATTCGGGGAATGTGTACTGATGCTCCAGTGTGCCGGCAAATCTGACGGCTGTCTTATTCTCAAAAACTATATCTCACCGGACCAGATTGCACCGCTCATCAAAGGCACCGTTCTCGAACACTATGAAGTCATCGAAGAGGATATGGTCGGCCTGCGCGAGAAGATGCTCGGGATCGCCGTAAAACAGACAGCCCACCAGAAAACCCACGACAGCACCGCGAAAGGTGTGGTACCTGTCGATACCCACTTCAATGTGAAAGGGGTGGGTGTCGTCGTCCTCGGTTCCGTTGCACAGGGCATGATCAGGAAGCACGAAACGCTGAAAGTCCTTCCCACCGAAAAGACTGCCCAGATCCGCTCAATCCAGAAGCATGACGACGACGCCGAGACTGCTGTTGCCGGTGATCGTGTCGGGCTGGCGCTCAAGAACATCGAAGCAGAAGACCTGGACCGGGGTTTTGTCCTGACCAGTGATCCGTCCATCCGGTCCGCAACTACGGTTACCGGGAAAGCCCAGCTGGTGAAATACTGGCCGGCACCTCTCAAAGAGGGTATGGTCCTGTACGCCGGCCACTGGATGCAGTTCCTCCCGACCCGGCTTGAAAAGGCCGTTGTCGACGGCGACTGGCGGATGCCACTGCTCACCCTGACCATGGAGAAGGCACTGGTATTCCCGCCCCATGCCCGGATTGTCCTCCATTATCTTGAGGGGGGGAAGCTGCGGGTTGTGGGATCGATGGTTATTGAATAAATCCCTGTCTTTTTCTGGGCATTTTTCACCATCTGTGTCTGCCGGTTCTTTTCAAGCAGGGTCTGACTGAGCCGGACTGAGTTTTTTTATTCTGATAATGATCGCGATTTTGCAATGAAAAAACCGGGATCCGTTTGTGAAAATAACGATCCGATTGCGAAGGAAAAATCACCCTCCAATCTTCTGCTTCTGCCACTGGAAGTAAAATCCGGTACCAACAGCGATGACAACCAGGAGGATCATGAGTACGGTTTCATCCCATCCAAGGGCGTTTGCAAGGATGAAGTATAAGGAAATGACCATTGCATCGATGATAAGAACCCTGATAAAGACGTTCAGGACTGCTCTTCCCCGTTCCTTTTCCTGAAACGCTCTCAGTTCGCCTTCGGGATCCGGTAATGCCATGGAGAAAGATTGTCGGGGAAACTATAGAAAAAAACCGGTCCAGATCACTCTGGATGCAATGGAGAAACGTTCAATGGTTATTCTCCACGGAGGCTCCCCCCCAACTTCCCCATCGCGGGCTTCTTCTTCCCTCCCGGATAAACCCTGGCATTCTTCTACCGGAACACCCTCGCCCATCCCGCTCCCCATCAGCTTATCTCATCCCACGATCATCACTACTCTGAGCAGCATGATTGAATGGATTATCCCGGGCGTTATCGCCCTTGTTCTTGTCGGACTGGTCCTGTGGGTGATCAGCATCTACAACCGCTTCGTCAGCCTGAAGAACTCTTCCGAAGCAACCCTCGGCCAGATCCGGGTTGCCATGAAAAAGCGGCTCGACATGATCGAGCAGCTCCTCGGCTCTGTCAAGAGCTATGCCAAGTTTGAGAAGGAGACCCTTGAGAGAGTCACTGCCATGCGGGCAAGCATTGCAACGGCTTCGCCCGGGGACTTAAACAAGGTCGAGGCAGAATCCCGGTCCATCTTCGGCCGGCTCCTGGCTGTAGCGGAGAACTATCCCGACCTCAAAACCTCCACCACGGTCATGAGCATGATGGACTCGGTCAAGACCCTCGAGGACGAGATTGCCCGCCAGCGGTACACGTACAACAACATCTCGCAGGAATTCAACACGATGGTGGACACCATCCCCTCGAATTTTGTTGCCCGGGTGATGGGCTTCCTCAAGCTCGAGTACCTCCAGTTCGAAGAGGCGATCAAGACCCCCCCGAAGATCGAGTTCTAAAGGGTATTTTTTGTGAGCGAGACACGACAACTGGGATGGGTGGTGGGAGCCTGTCTGGCCCTCGGGCTCCTTCTCCTCCTCCTCCTTACCGTGCTGGGGCCCCTTTTTGACGGGGACCTCACCGTCAGTTCCTACGAAACGGTCCTGAACAGAGACGGGACCCTCGAGGAACACTATACGTACGAGGTCACCAGCAGCGGGGAATACCGGATGCTCTACCGTATCTGGGAGTCCCCGCTCACCCTCAACACCAGTACGGAACCCTCGATCCGGTTCGTCTCCATGACGCCGGCACCCGGCACGGTCGGGTATGTGAGGGCCGGTAACGGGGACGTTACGGTCTATGGACCGTCTGCCTCAGAGGTTTCCCGCAGCGCGATTGAGGACCTCGCTTATTATAATGAAGTCGGGATCTACAATCCAGCCTACTATAGATCAGGACTGTACACCGCGGAGTACCGGTATGTCGTCAACCCCCCGCTCGAGTATGATTCCACCACAACCCATCTGAACCTGCAACTGGCCGGGGAGTCACACATCCCGTACCGGCAGGTGAAGGTCACCATCCCTGCACGGGGTATCGACCGGGTGTATGCCTACCCGCCCCTCCTGAAGACTGAGAAGGTGGGAGACAGCTATGTCATCACCGGCAGTCTTGCCGCAAATGAGATCCTTGCGGTTGAGATGCTCGGGTCATCTGATGGTTTCAGCCAGGTTGCCGGCTTCCGGACCGCTGTTGATGATGTGCGGGGTAAAACCGCCTCGGCGGCATTCTGGTACAATATGCCCTACTATGCCGCATACCTGCTGAAGATTCTCGGGACGATTGCGGTCATCCTTGTGCCGCTGCTCTTCCTGTTCATTTACTCCCGGTACGGAAGGGAGAAGGGGTTTACGGCACCTGCCTACCTGAGTACCCTGCCCGGCACAAACCTCAAACCCTGGCAGGTCAACCTGCTCTTCAAGGGCGATGCCGGGGATTTCGATGAGGGCGGGTATTATGCAACCCTGCTGGACCTCCACCGGCGCAAAAACATCTCTATAACGGAAAAAGGAGAAGGAAAGGGCGTTATCGTAAAAACCCTCTCCAGTGCAGGTCTGGACCCGTATGAACAGCGGGTGCTGATGTTCCTCCAGCTGGTCTCCGATGACGGGGTGCTCGATACCGACTCTATCGGGGCGCTGGCAAAAAAAGCCCAGGTGAACCAGACCGCAGAAGAGAAAGCGCTGAAATACCAGCGTTCCCTGAGCGATGTGACGAGCCGGGTCGACACGAGCCTCACCACGCAGTATATTGTTGACGGCAGGGGGCATCTCTTCTGGCCCGGGCTGACCGGTATCGTACTGTTCGGGGTCAGCCTGATCCTGTTCTTTGTCGTGCCCATGCAGTCCTCCATCCTCTCCTCTGCAGTACTCCTCTGGGGTGTTGTTATCGTTCAGGTCATCATTGCCTTTGCTGCCCCGTCTACCCTCTTCGGTCACTGGAAAGATGATCGCTACAAGGAAAAACTGGAGTGGGATGGGTTCACGCATTTCCTGTCGGATATGGCGATGATACAGAAGTATGCCCCGGCGGACCTTTCCATGTGGGGAGAATGGCTGGTCTACGGAACCGCACTCGGGGTCGGGGATAAGGTTGAAAAAGCCATGAAAGCGCTGAATATCCGTGTCGCGGATACCGGTATTCCGGTGGGTGCTATTGGCATGACCTCCGCCTTCCTTCCGCTCACCAGTTTCTCCCCCCCAAGCCATGGGAGTTCCGGTGGCGGATCTCATGGTGGAGGAGGTTTTGGGGGCGGTGGCGGGTTTGGCGGGGGTGGGGCAGGGGGAAGGTAACTCCCTTCCCCACGGGCCTTTTCCTCCCTGTGAGGGGAACCTCCAGGATTGAAGGTTAAACCATCCGTGAGTATAGAAATTATAAATCCCCGCGTACCATATGTTAACCGGAACGGGAACCTGATCACATGCACTATTCAGAAGGGCAGATTGGCCGGGTCTTTGTCGTACGGGTTGACGATGGCGAGGATATGCTGCTCTCACTGGGCCGGTTTATCCTCGAAAAGAATATCCAGGTTGGATCGATTCACTTTCTTGGCGCCCTGAGGGACGGGCGTATGGTGACCGGTCCGGAAGAACCGGTTATCCCGCCGGTCCCGCATTTCGTCATGTTTGAAGGCGGGTGGGAGATAGTTGGTATCGGCACCATCTCTCCGGGAGAGGACGGACCGCGTATCCATTATCATGCTTCGGTCGGCAGGTCAGGCCATGCTCTCACCGGCTGTCTCCGGGAAAAAGCCCTCACCTATATCGTCGTTGAAGCCGTGATCATGGAGTTCATCGGTCTCTCTGCCCGGCGCGAATTTGATGAGCAGACCCAGGTACACCTTTCGGTGCCCGGTCAGAAGGCGCCTCCCGTTGAAAAGCAGCCTGACGGTGACGCTCCTGCAGCAGAGGACAATCCCCCCGCAAGCGCCGGAACCGATGAGGAATCCGATGAACTCGGGAGTCTTGCAGACATAATCCGGGATCTCACCCGCCGTCCGTCCGGCTGAGATTTCCCCCCCTCTCCCCACGTTCCGGCACCCAGGTACCCGTTTATGTCCCGACAGCCGCTGTTTCTCCCCATGACGCTCCAGGAAGGGGAAAAGGCGGGTATCCGGCAGTTTGATATTATCCTTATCACGGGGGATGCGTATGTGGATCATCCCTCGTTTGGCACTGCCCTCATCGGCCGGGTCCTGTGGGACGCCGGGTTCTCGGTCGGGATTATCGCCCAGCCGCAGGTGCAATCCACGGAAGATTTCCGGGCTCTGAACGCACCCCGTCTGTTCTTTGGCATCTCTTCCGGGAACGTTGACTCGATGGTGGATAATTACACCCCCAATCTCAAGCGGCGGAGCGGGGATGTCTATTCCCCGGGCGGTATCCCGAAACGGCCCGACCGTGCTACGATTGTCTATACGAACCGGGTGCACGAGCTCTTTCCCTCTACCCCCATTGTCATCGGGGGTATCGAAGCCAGCCTGCGCAGGTTCGCCCATTACGATTACTGGCAGGACCGGGTGCGGCAGTCCATCCTTGCTGACGCCCCGGCCGATCTTCTCGTGTTCGGTATGGGCGAACGACCGATGGTGGAAATTGCAGAGCGGCTCGCGGCCGGGGAATCCGTACGCACTCTTACGGATATCCGTGGCACCTCCTGTACCATGGAGGTTGGAGAATGGCGCACTACCCCCCCTGAGGGAATCGTTGAGATCCCCGGGTTCATGGAAGTTGCCCGGGATAAAAGCGCCTATGCCCGTGCATTTGCCCTCCACTATGGTGAACAGGACCCGGTACGGGGAAAGCCGGTTGCCCAGCCCCACCCGAAGACCGTGGTGATCCAGAATCCCCCGGCCCGTCCTCTGACAACCGGAGAGCTGGATCATGTCTACGAGCTCCCGTTTACCCGGTGTGCCCATCCTTCGTACGGGCAATCAATCCCGGCCCTTGAACCGGTGCAGTTCTCGGTCACCAGCCACCGGGGGTGTTTTGGCTCCTGCTCGTTCTGTGCCCTCACGCACCATCAGGGCCGCATCATCCAGAGCCGGAGCAGTGACTCTGTCGTCCGTGAAGTAACCCGCCTGACGAAGCTGCCGGCCTTCAGAGGCATCATCCAGGACGTTGGAGGACCAACGGCAAATATGTACCACCTCTCCTGCGACCAGTGGGAGACCCGCGGTGCCTGTGCGGATAAACGCTGCAGCCCGTCCTGTAAAAATCTCCACACCAGTCATGAAGAACAGTGCAGGCTGCTCTTTCGGATTCGCGAAATCCCCGGTGTCAGACACGTGTTCATCGGTTCCGGCATCCGTTACGATCTGGCCCTCGCTGATAATTCCGGGTACCTGAAGATGATGAGTGACCACCATATCTCCGGGCATCTCAAGGTTGCCCCGGAGCATATTGTGAACGAGGTCACGAGGATTATGAACAAACCGGGCCGGGAAGTCTTTGACCGGTTCTGCGCAGAGTTTGAGTCCCTGCAGCAGGGGAAGAAAAAGCGGCAGTACCTCCTGCCGTACTTCATGTCAGGGCACCCCGGATGTTCTGTTCCTGACATGGTTGCCCTTGCCGTGTATATCCGCGACCACAATCTGTATACCGAACAGGTGCAGGATTTCACCCCGACACCGATGAGTGTATCGAGCTGCATGTACTACACCGGCCTCGATCCGTTCACGATGAAACCGGTGCATGTCCCCAAAGGACAGGAAAAGAAGATACAGCGGGCGCTGATGCACTACCGCGACCCTCAGAACCACGGGCTTGTGTCAGAAGGGCTCCGGAGAGCAGGAAGGGAGGACCTGATCGGAAGCGGGAACCAATGCCTTGTGCCTGGGGACCATCAGGAGTCCCGCCGGTCCAAAAACCAATCTTCCCCCGGGAAAAAAAAGGGATAGTATGGCTGCATTCGCAGGAACCGGAGGTACCGAAGGTTTTCCTGTCAGTCCCGCCCGTAATCGTCTTCGAACCGGACAATATCATCTTCCTTGAGATATTCGCCCAGCTGCACCTCTATGACTTCAAGAGGTATCATGCCGGGATTTTTCAGCCGGTGCCGCATGCCGCTTTTAACGTAGGTACTCTCTCCCTGGTGTAACAACCGGGTCTCCGTATTCAGAACCACCTCAGCAGTCCCGCTCACGACAATCCAGTGCTCTGAGCGGTGGTGATGCAGCTGGAGGGAGAGTTTCTGGCCGGGCTTGACCGTGACCCGCTTGATCTTGTAGAAGGGGGTGTCCTCCAGTATCGTGTAGGACCCCCAGGGACGGTACACCTTCCGGTGGAATTTGGTCACCTCCAGATCCTGTTTATTGAACCGGCTGACCAGCTGCTTCACCTGCTCAGCCTGGGCAGCGTCGCAGACGAGCAGTGCATCGACCGTATCAACAACGATGAGGTCATGCACCCCGATAAGACCGACATGTTTTCCCGGTGCGTGGACATAATTGTTCCGTGCGGCGAGGAACTCCGCCTTTCCGACATTACCTTCCCGGTCGTGCTGTTCCACATCGTAGAGTGCCTTGAATGTCCCGAGGTCACTCCATCGGGTCTCCAGGGCAACAACCGCAACCCTTTTTGAGTGTTCCAGCAGCCCGTAGTCGATGGATATCGGTTCGAGGTCGGCATAATTCGCTGGCGTGTCACCGGCAAATGCAGTATACAGTTCCGGCCGGTATTTTTTCAGTTCTTCAAAGAAGCAGTCCGTTGACAGGAGGAAAATACCGCTGTTCCAGAGATATCCTTTCTGAACATAGTCCTTTGCGGTCTTCTCATCGGGTTTCTCCCGAAATTCATCCACCACATTCCCGATCATCAGGCGTTTCCCCGGCCTGATATACCCATAGCCGGTGTGCGGGAAGGCAGGACGGATCCCGAACGTGACCAGGTTTTTTTCCGCAAGCGGTTCTGCTGCGCGGATCTGGTCGATGGCGGCCTCTCCCAGCAGGTGGTCGCTCGGGAAAACGACCGCGGTTGCCTGTGGAGAACCCGACCGGATGCGCTGCATTGCCCAGGCAATGGCCGGGAGGGTATTTTTTCCTGCCGGTTCTGCGAGGAGATGGTCGTCTGCAATCGTGTATCCCAGATCCTCGATCTGGTTCCGGACAAGATACTGGTGGATCTCGTTCGTCACGACATAGATCTCATCTGCTGCCGAAAGCCGGGTGGCCCTTTCTATGGTCTGGCAAAAGAGAGATGGGCCGTCAAGCTGGATGAACTGCTTGGGATAATACTCCCGGGAGAGCGGCCAGAGCCGTGTCCCGACGCCTCCTGCAAGAATGATCGATTTCATGCTCTCTCCATCTGTCCCGGTTTTTTCGTTTCTGCTCCCGGGAATGGCACTACATACTTCTGTCCGGAGTCCCCATTTATAGAATTCGATCGGGCACGATGATACGGGTCACCCGTTCTTATCCGTCGATTTTCGGTGAAACCGGAGGACACGACAAAAACCCGGTTCTCCGGTCAAAGAATTTCCTGAGCCAGAGTTCCGTGCATACAATCCGCCATACCTCCGGGGAATATACCGATTTCCCGTCAAGGAATGCCTGATAATCGGTCATTACCGCACCCGCATCCCAGTACGGTCGTGCCCGGAACCGGTCATCATGGAGGATCTCCAGGACGAACGGGCGGAGTGTCTCCCGCATCCAGATCTCTTCGGGGGTGACAAAACCCATCTTGTCCCTCCGGCAGCGGATGGATTCCGGTACTATACCCTTTACGGCACTCCGCAGGGCTATTTTTGTCACCCCGTTGTGTATCTTCCGGTCGAGCGGGAGCGATGCCACATATTCCACGAGCCGCACATCAAGATAGGGAACACGGGATTCCAGCGAGAATGCCATGGAGTTCCGGTCCTCGTAATGGAGGAGGGCCGGCAGGTTCGTGGATGAGAGTTCGCGCCGGAGCACATCGGGGAGGCTGCCGCGATAGCGGTCAACCGGCGGGACAGCGACCTTCAGGAGGTTTCTCCGGGTCCGGCGGGCAAGGAGTTGTCCCAGCGCTGAACTGAAAAATCCATGGTGGAGCCAAAGACTGCCAGCAATCTCCCGGATTGCACGAACCATGTGGAACGAATGCACAAGCCCCCGGATATAGCTTGCCTGGTAGGCGAGGTATCCCGCGAGGAGTTCGTCTGCTCCCTGCCCGTCCAGCACGACTTTCACGTTTTTTTTGGCGAGCCGCATTACGCAATACTGGGCATAGATGGACAGTGACCCGAAGGGCTCGTCCTGCACCCAGACCAGCCGGTCGATATCCACCCGGAGCTGCTCCGGCGCCGGCTCTGTCCGGTAAGAATCGACACCCGTTGCGTTCACGATCTCGTCGATATACCGGCTCTCATCGAACCGCCGGTCCGTGAATACAGCCGAGAAGGTTTTCTGCCGGCTGCTGACACTTGCCGGGGCCTCGTCGCGGATAAGGTTGTTGATGAGGACGGTAAGGGCAGAAGAGTCGATCCCCCCGGAAAGGCACGTGCCGACAGCAACATCGCTTCTCAGGTGGATGCGGGTGGCATCCCGGAGAAGATTGAGGAAACGGTCCTTTTTGTCGTGATCATGAGCATCTGACCGGAGTGCGCTATTGATCGTAACATCCCAGTACCGGAAGGGTGCGTGAGGCCCGTCTTTTGTGACGATGAGGGCATGGGCCGGTTCCAGCTGGAGTATGCCGCCAAACATTGTCCGGGCCGAGTGATCCTGCACCCCCCATGCGAGGTAGGTGCCCAGGGTCTCATCATCCGGCGTTAATCCAACATCCGGGTGCGACAGGAGCGCCTTGATCTCGGATGCAAACAGGAATGATCCATGGATCTCTGTATAATAGAACGGTTTGATCCCGAACCGGTCGCGGGCACAGAAGAGCTGCTGTGTCCTCTCATCCCACAGGGCAAATGCCCACATGCCATTGAACCGCTGGAGGCAACCGGTACCCCATTCTTCGTAGGAGTGCAGGATAACCTCGGTATCAGACTGTGAATGGAAGTGGTGCCCCTTCCCGATCAACTCCTCGCGGAGTTCGACATAGTTGTAGATTTCCCCATTGTATACCAGCCAGAGTGTTCCATCCTCATTGGTCATCGGCTGGAGGCCTTCATCGGTAAGATCGATGATGGCTAGCCTGCGGTGCACCAGTCCCACGCAGCCCCGGATTACGGTTCCGACGCCATCCGGTCCCCGGTGAATAAGCTGCTCTGACATCCGCGCCAGCAGTTCCCTGTCCGGTTCGTTGCCCGTAAAACAGTACTGCCCCGCAATGCCGCACATTAGGGTAAAGGTGGGTGGTGCGGGATTAAAAAGCTGTGAGGGATTGTGGAAGTCCCCTCCCTGCCCCGGGCATGCCCCCACCCCGTGTCCCCTCATTACCCTGTAAAAAATCAGACCCTCTTTTTTTTTTAAGGATGCCAGGAGGATGGCAAGAAAATTCTGCTGAATCGTGGCAGAAAAAAAGGATCAACCGTTCCGGTCAGATGGATGATACACCACTTTTGCGTTTTATTGATATCCCTCATCCAATCCCCTGCTGCGGCAGGTCTCTTATTTTTTGCAGACGGGACAGGGAGGGCTGTCATTGTGAACTGCATACGTACGGTCTATCCAGGACAATTCTCCCGCAGTAGTGTTGACAAGAGGTACAGCGGGTGTCAATGCCGGTGTCAGGGTTTCTGCCGGCGCTGCACCCGCGGATCCCGGGTTCGTGCATCCGCACACCAGTAAACAGCCAAGGAGCAGGATCATGCAGAGACCCCGGTTTTGCCATTCCATGTTCGTTCACGTACTATTGATCGATATCATACTTACCGATTTGTTCCCGCACTGGAGGGGACACCTGGTGCCAGATAACGGGTCATCGGGGATCCTTTGCCCCACAACCACAAAGAACTAAAATCCCCCGCCCCAAGATTTGGATAGAATGACACCTGAAGAGTTTTTTTACCATGTGTTCGAGTTCCTTCCCCGGCAGGGACCCGGGTGCACGGGTGCAACAAAGAAGACCTGGTCCTGCCTGCCGCCCCTCCCCTATAACGCAAAGATCCTGGATATCGGGTGCGGAAGCGGTGCCCAGACCCGGGATCTCGCAGGGCTTTCCACCGGCACGATAACCGCAGTGGATAATCACCAGCCGTTCCTGGACACCATACGGGCAATATCCGGAAAGGATGGAACGGACGGACGGATCAAAACGGTCTGCGCTTCGATGGACGCCCTCCCCTTTCAGCCGGAGCAGTTTGACCTGATCTGGTCCGAGGGGGCGATTTTCATCATCGGGTTTGAAAACGGGCTGAAAACATGGAAACCGTTCCTGAAAAAGGGTGGATATATGGTAGTCTCTGACGCTGCGTGGTTTGAACAGAACCCCCCTCAGGAGCTTGTGCAGTGGTGGGAGACGGAGGGGTACATTCCCGCAACAGAAGAACAGCTGAAGGAACGGGTAACAAATGCAGGGCTCCGTATTCTTGCCACGTACAGGCTCCCTGAAACCGGCTGGTGGGATAACTACTATGTACCGATGCTTGCCCGCATTGCAGAGCTCCGGAAGACCCATGGCACAAACCCCGAACATGCCGCCATCCTTGACTCGCTTGAGGCGGAGGTGGAGATGTACCGGCACTACAGGCGGTACTATGGGTACACCTTCTTCATTATGCAGAACGTGTGATGACCCACAGGAAAAGCAATGATTCGGATGTTTCCTGCCGCTGTTCGTGCTCCTGCCCAAGCTGATCCAGCGGACGATGAAAGCAGACAAAGATGTTGCGATCGAGGCATTCGGGAAGAACGAGCAGGTGAAGAAGGTTTTCTGGATCTTCTTCATCTCGATGGCCGGGCTGGTCCTGGCCCGGGCAGTAGATCCTATGACCACTCAGCAGATTGTCGGGATGATTACGGGGATGGTGGGATGAATAATCACCAAAATTCTTAGAAATCGCGGTATGCCTGTTTCCGGTACTCGATTTCAAGAACATGAATGATCAGGACATCATCATGGATTGAGAGAAGGGCACGAACATCCCTCCGGATTCGAAAAGAATACACCGGATGGGTTGGACTTGATGCCTTTATCTTTTTTATGAATTGATACGGGTCTTTTTTGATATTCTGAATTGCACTGACCACATTCCGGGCAATCTCCGCGGGCAGTTTTCCCAGATCCCGGTCTGCACGATGGGTATACTTCACACGGTACAGACTCATTCAACACCGTATTTCTTCCTGATATCCTCTTCAGAAATCAGATTTCCTTTTTTGATATCGCGGAGGCCTTCTTCCAGCCCTTTGATTGCATCAGCACTGAGGGGTTCATCATCAACAGTGAGATTCACCAAGCGCTCGATAACGTCGTTGTATGATTCCTTCGGATTCCGTTTCAGGTTGTTCAACTGGGTTTTGAGATCTTCCCGGATGTAAATGGAACTTGCTGCCTGCATAGTAATACCTATAGTCAACTATAGGTATAAGACCATCTCCACTCCTGATGCCAACAGCCGGCAGGGGAGTGCATCGGCGCTGCGGTCCTGTTCCTGCCGAAGCTGATCCAGCGGGCGATGAAGGCGGACACGGATGCCGCGATCGAGGCGTTCGGGAAGAACGAGCAGGTGAAGAAAGTCTTCTGGACCCTGTTCATCTCGATGGCAGGGCTTGTGCTCGCCCAAGTCCTGGACCCTGCGACAGCTCAGCAGATTGTCGGGATTATACGGAGATGGTGGGATGAATCTATAAGGTTTAGGATCTACTTTTCTCTCAACCTACAAAAAAAATTTATGGAGAAGAAATACCATACACAAGGAGGGGTGTTGAATGAGTCCGGAAATATATTATTTTTCAGGTACCGGCAATTCACTGGCTGTCGCCAGAGATCTTGCCGAAAAAATCAACGGAGCCCTGATCCCTGTCATGGCTGTGATCGATCAGGACAGGATCCAGACCGATGCAACGGTGATCGGCGTGGTATTCCCGATTTATGATTTCAAACCACCGCGGATCATCATGCAGTTTATCAGGAAACTGGACTATGCCGGAACAAAATATATCTTTGCCGTCTGTACCTATGGCATTACCCCGGGCAAGGCCATGCGACACGTTGAGAAGGAACTCAAAGCCTGCGGGGGAACCTTGCCGGAGGGTTTGCCGTGCAAATGCCGCATAACGGGTTTGGATCAGCGGCCATCTCCGGCACCCGGCATGAACAGATGTTTGCCAGCTGGAAGCAGCAACGCGAAATCATTTCTGATTATATTCTTGCCAAAAACAAGGGACATTAGAAACCAGCAATGAGGTTGTCAGTTTCATATTTTCCGGGTTTTTTCTGAAGGCGATCCCGATCCTGCTGCCATTATTTACCCAGGTTCTGCTGAAAGGGTGGGATTCCTTATCATTGATTGCTGACGAAAAATGCAATGGTTGTGGGATCTGTCAGAGGATTTGTCCTATGGATAATATTGCCATGATTGACACCAGACCCGTCTGGTCGGATCATTGCGAGAAGTGTTTCGCATGCCTGCACTGGTGCCCGCAGGAAGCTGTCCAGGCAGGCCGCATCACCATCAACATGAAAAGATACCATCACCCCGAGGTAATGATTGCAGATATGATCCAAGCAAGAGGTAAAAAAGCCGACTGAAGACGAAGGGCAGACCAAAAACCCGGATTGACGTTCAACGAACAAGCATTCTTGCCTGCCTGAACAATTTTTCCTCTCTTCTTTGCATTTGTCCATAGTCCGGGCATAACCGGGCAACCGGACAATAATACCTGAACAGAGAACAGCCGGACGCGGTTACCGGTTAACCCCAGGTTTCATTTCACCCTTTTTTATGTAACACAGCATAAAAACAGAAACATTAAATCGGTTTATGGGAAATAGGAAGGGAAGGTGATTCTCTCTGCTTACCAGAAATGACAGCATCCTGCTCGTTGCCGGGTGCCTTATCGGCATTCTTGCCACCGCGCTGGTGGTTCTCATCGCACAGCCGGTCCTCGTCCCTGCGGGGAGGCTCATGCCGGCCTCACCGGCGATACAGGAACCGATCCCGTCGGTTTCCGGTGTCGCGACCAGCGTCGATGCGCTTACGACAAAGGAGGACGTGGCGGCCTTTCTCCGCTCCCACACGGAACAGGAGGACTATTACTCTTCAGGATACTATCAGCCCTCCCCGACAATTATTCCGACACCCGGGGTCATCACGGGAGGAGCCCGGACCTTCAGCTTCGATGTGGACACATCAACCTTCACGCCCGACGAATATATTGTCACCGCATCCGCGGTAAGAGAAGCAACAACCAGCACAGCCCTTTTCAATGTTCTTGATTCTTCGCAACGAAGATCCGTAATCACGGTCCCGACAGAGACTCCGCAGCCGCGGATAACAGACGGGCAGGGCTACTGGATTCTCATCAATCCTGTTGGGGATAAGATTGTCGGCGACCGATTCAGCATCACCGGCTCGACCAACCTCCCGGGCGATTCAGAGATTCTTGTGCAGGTCTACTCTTCCTCGTTCAGGCCCACCCAGAAGAGCCACTCCGGCGAGTTCTCCGGGGCAACCGGCACGGTAAAGACCTCATCGTTCCCGATGCCGGTTCCGACCCCTGCCACGGTCGTTACGCGACCGGCATCCTCTGCCCCGGGCCTGACCGTAGTCCCGACCCCCGTGCCGACTACAGGTAGCATCTCAGTGACCCGGGATTACTCGAAGACCAACGTACAGGTAAAAGAGATCGATGAGGCGGATATCATCAAGACAGACGGTGAGAATATCTACGTTGTCACCGGCTCCTGCATGCATATCCTCAAAGCCTATCCCGCCACGCAAGCGAAGATACTCTCGACCCTGCGGTTCGCCGGCCAGCCAACTGCCCTGTACATAAACGGCGACCGGGTCGTACTGATTGCAACCGATTTCTGGACCCGGCCGATTGCGGCCTGCAGGCCCGGCGCCTGCAACACGTATCCCGGCTCAACGCAGCGGACGCTCGTCTATGTCTTCTCGGTCAGAGACCCCGCAAACCCGGTCCTTGTCCGGGAAGTGGATATTGACGGCAGTTACACGAGCTCCCGTATGATCGGATCCCAGCTTTATTTTGTGACGAGCTCGCAGATTCAGCTTGATGAACTGGAACTCCCCACCATCCACGACGACCATGGGGGTATCTCGACACCGCCGGTGTACGGGTTCAACACCACCGACCAGGAGTTCGCCTTCTCGACCATCGGGTCGCTGGACGTGGCCGGTACCTCGTCCGTCCCGGCAACGACCTTCATCGTAGGGACTGCCGGAACCGTATACGTTTCGCCATCTCACCTGTACATCGCTGTCCCCGACCGGACCAGGAACCGTGCTTCAACCACCACCACGGTCCATTCCTTTGCCATCGACAACGGGAAGCTCTCCTACGCTGCCGGCGGAAATATTGACGGGACGCTCCTCAACCAGTACTCGCTTGACGAGTATGACGGCAACCTGCGGGTGGCAACCACGATTGCGACCAGTTCCTGGCAGATGAATGCCGGTCGGTACAGCAAGGTAACCATTCTCGACAAAAACCTCAGGATCCTCGGCACGCTCCCCGATATCGCGCCCGGCGAGAGTATCTATGCCGCCCGCTTT
>CAZCZK010000019.1:0-23523 GCA_964503195.1 uncultured Methanoregula sp. | reverse complement strand
AGTGCAGCATCAGCCGCATCCTGTTCGTCAAAGTAGGTCTCGAGATAATTGAGGGTCTCAAGGTCCACATCTGCATAGGTATGGGTCCCGATCTCGAACGGGTTATCCATGTCCCGGATCAATAATACAAGGCCGACGAGCATGCTGCAGACAACCGCGAAAATGATCGTGCCTTCCAGTATCGGGTCCATCCGGACAAACAGCATCAGGATGATGACGCTGACCGTCGCGATCTCCGCGAGGGCATAGGCAGCAGGGATGAAATCTGTCCGGATGATGACTTCGATCCGGTTGGTCATCCGATCGATAGATCCCAGCTCGTTTCTCAGTTTAGCTATCAGCGGCGGGGCAACATTTGCGTAGGAGAGGATCCGGATATCGTTGTTGATCTTGTCCATGCCGCGGTTGATAACCGCAAGGTTCCAGCTGTTTTCCTGGAAGCACCGGTTTATGGTCCGGTGAAGCTCCCGGACATGAGCCCTGAAGAGCCGGGCCGGGGCTTCATCAGTCAGCGGGAGGACACGGCTGTCATTGTATAAGGCTTTCAGGGAAGCCGCAAGGTCGCCACCGAATTTCTCACTCTCCTTGAAATCGGTGAACGTACCAGAGAAGATGATCGCGATCGTGAAGACAGCCCCGCTGATGAACGCACCGACAACCGGGTTGATGGGGACCGTATCATACCCGTAGATATCAATAATCGTTCTTGGCACAAGAAGAAGGACCATGATGACAAAAGCCTTGATTATGATGCCCCATTTCTTTTTATACCCCGGATCCATGAACAGGATTGGCTGTGCAGAAATTTAGACCGATCGGTTCAGGTTTTTTTTACCCGTGAGAAATTCCGGGGGAAACCTCTGATGCTCCGAAGTCACGCTGGTGTTCCCCGGCAACCGGGCACCGAAAAAAAAAAGAGGATTGGTATGGAGTACCTGCATGAGAGATCAATCAGGTTCCCGGAAATCCAGGACGGCGCATCCGAATGCATCCCGTCCCATGGCGGGGGATACCCTGGCGTGAGAGGGGGGCACCCTTAGCATGAGACCCGGTCGTTCTCCAGAGCACGTTTAAATCTCATCGGGGAGGGGCATGGGCATTCCGGAAGGTGATGAGCTGGTCGCAGAACTCCCCGAGGTATTCCTCCATGGAAAGGCTGCCTTCCTCAAAGATACAGTCACCCTCCTCGATCACTTTATCGATCCTGTCCCGGCTCGGGAGGATCATATCGAACGGTACCCCGGACTCTTCGGAGCCCCGGATAAGGGCTTTTCGGAAAAGACCAAGACAGTACGCGATACGGTATGTATAGAGATGCCGGGTCTTGGTGAGATACCCGGCAACCCGCCCGGTCTCGATGCGGAGAAAATCGTCGAGGACTTTTTGGTCCCTGCATTTCCCCAGCATATAGTGATAGTGGGCAAAAGGATACATCTCTTCAAGCTCGGCCGGCACGATCCCGCAGGTGCCGAAGATAACGATATGGTATTGGGAAGGCTGCAATACCTGTGAAATAACAGACCGGATGAGCTGGTGGCTGGGGCTTGCGCTGTAGGGTTTCCGGACCGCACAGGGCATAAAGATCGCAATTTCGCGCGGGGCAACCTCATATTCGTCGATGACATACCGGTGCGACTTCTCGAACTCCGGCAGGTAAAACGGGGGACCCTCCAGCGTACCCCGGCCGGTTTCTGCTCCCGTTGCCCTTTTGTTATCCATAATCGTTCCCGTTCAGATTGTCCCCGCCATGACAAGAAGGGATCGCCATCCACCGGTTTGACGACTGCCGCTGCAGGTTGATTACTCCCCTTTTTTAGTACCCGACGGCATAGTAATATCCGCCCACCTGTCTGATATGGAGAGGAACATTGAACAGGTTCCCGATCCTGGTATCCGTCAGCATCTCTGCCTTTGGACCATCGCCGCAGAACCTGCCGTCCTTCATCAGGACAACGCGGGAGATCTCGGGGATGATGTCCTGGAGGTTATGGGTGACGAGGATAATGCCGGTACCTGACCGGGCGATCTTCCGCAGGGTCTTCCGGAACGTATGGAGTGCATGGAGGTCGAGGCTGTTGGTGGGTTCGTCCAGGATAAGGGTCTTCGGGCTGTGGACAAGTGCCCGGCCTATGAGAAGGCGCCGTGATTCTCCCGAAGACAGTGTCGTCATAGGGCGGTCCTTCAGGTGCTCGATCTCCAGAAATGCAAGGATCTCATCCGCTCTCTGTTCCATTGCCGGCGTTATCCGCTGGTTGAAGAGCCCGATGCTCGAGAAAAACCCCGAGAGGATAACTTCCCGCCCGCTCAGGGGACGAGTGAATGTATACTGCAGGTCGTTTGACACAATACCGATAGTGGAACGAAGCTCGAAGACGTCCCACACATCCTGCCCGTGGATCCTGAAGACAACCGTTTCATCACCGGAAACAGGATACAATTCCCGCAGAATGGTATGGATAAAGGAGGATTTGCCGGCGCCATTGGGACCGAGAATTGCGATGTTCTCGCCTTCACGGATCCTGATCGTAAGGGAATCGAGGACTTTTTGTGTACCGCAAAAGACGGTCACGTTCAGAAATTCCAGCAGGGCTTTTCCGGTTTCGGGGACAGCGGGATTCATACGGGCACAAAAACGAGGACGGTTTTTCCGGAAGCATTATAGAATCGCAGGGAGGATTCACTCACGCGGAATGATGCCGTTTCTGACAGGTCTGACAGGAACGCCCGTTCCTGAACGCTGGTGCCAGGATCCCAGCATGCCATATCCGTTACCGATTCAGGGGACAGGGTGATGGCGTAGTCTTTTGTCGTGAACCGGGCAGCATACCAGTTGCACCCGGCATTACCGGTCATCCTGCCATCCTTGCCGAATCGTGCCGTCACATTGTTTCCACGGGTGACCGGCATATGCATGCCTTCAGCATTGGTATAGGACTGGAGAGTCCAGGTGGTCTGTGTCATCACCACACCGGCTTGTGCCCGGACTGCCGGATAGTTCAGGATGAGCACCATCAGAACAAGGCAGCCGATAAGCGCCACGGCAGCGTAAAACATAAGACCCATCTTCTCCGGGGGTCCGTCAGGGGTGGGATCCGGACTGACGGGGATAGTATCATCGCTTCCGGGGGAGGATTCGCCAGTCATAGCCTGTACTCGACAGGACAATCGATAATTGTTTCCCTGGTAATCCCTCTTTTGAACGCCCGCCGTAACGATTATCAATACGGGTACCTCCAGGTACTGGCATGCAAACCGGAGCCGTCAAACGATGGATAATTCTTTTCTCATGTGTTCTCTGTGCAATCCTTATCGCAGATGCTCTTTCGGGCTTCATCGTCTCCCTTGCTGGCGCGAAAGGATGGGTGGCATTCATCGTCAGATTCGTGCTGTATGCGGTCATTTTCTTTGGAGCACTCGCTATCCTGAAAAAATATGGTCATTCCGGTATTTTTACTCTGGAGACCCCGGAATGAAGGGGAGTTTGCCCCCGACATGAAAATCGCAGGTGCGCGAGGGTTCCCGATATCAGGACCGCTTGGGGACACGGCGGAGCAGTCTGCTCTTCTCAAACAGGCATCCCGTCACTGAGCCACCGGGGGTTTACTCCGGAGCCATAATTTTCTCCATGGTGATACTTTTTCGAAGCCGACAGGTCTCGGGGGTCCGCGAAGAGGCTTTCATTTTCAGATTACATTTTATCATTCAGGAACCAAACAGAGATCGGGATAAAACCAAAGGGATTCTCCACTCAGGTGAAATTATGCTGGATTATGGAACCTCATGCATCCTGAGAGGTAGTATCGGTGTTATTTTCGCTTGTCAGACTCTGTTTTTTCCCGGGGACATGAAACCGGGAATAAACGGTCTCTTCCATCGGTTGATCGGGTTTTGTGGGGCAGGCAATGTTTGTTATGACAACATGCCGGATATGGGGAACTACCGGTTCCCGCCGGTCACCCTGCAGGAACCTGCCAGGGCAGTATCATGAAGTATGAAATCGTTGTTGCCGGGGCAGGCCCGGCAGGGAGTGCAGCTGCACAGGAGTGCGCAGAACGGGGGTTGTCAACGCTCTGTCTGGAGGAGCACGGGACCATAGGGTATCCCGTGCAATGTGCCGGGCTCCTCTCCACCGCGGCTTTTGCTGAATGCAGGGTTTCTACGGAGAGATCGGTCCTCAATAAAGTTTCGGGAGCCCGGGTGATATCCGGTAAAGGGAACGAACTGCTTATCGATGCAAAGAGAACGAAAGCATTCGTGGTGGACCGGGGAACCCTCGACCAGGAGATGGCAGAATCTGCCGCGAACGCGGGCGCCGAATTCCGGTTAAAGACCGCGGTGTACGATATCAGAAAAAATTCGGTTCTCACAAGGGGCGTGCGGGGGCATGAAGAGATCAGATTTGATATCCTCATTGCTGCCGATGGTCCCCGGAGCACCATCGCACGCCTCTTAAAGATGCCGAGGGCCAAAACATATCTCGCCGGCATCCAGGCGGATATGCCGGGCGTTTGCGAGCCGCAGTACGTCCAGATCTATCCGGATGCGTCACCGGAGTTTTTTGGCTGGTCGATACCGACGGGTCCGGGTCGTATCCGGGTGGGCATGTGCGGGAGGTCCCGTATGGTGGAACGATTCGCGGCATTTACCAGAACGTTCGGAAATACTGCCACTCATCTTGTTACCGGCACGCTCCCGCTTGGCGTGATGCAACAAACCTATAAAGACCGGACGCTCTTTGTCGGCGATGCGGCAGGCTTTCCCAAACCGACATCCGGCGGGGGCGTCTATACCGGCATCCGCTCGGCCCGGCATGCCGCTGCAGTTGCCGCCAGTGCCTGCGAGCAGGGGGTCTATGACGATACGGTCCTGGCCGGATACGAACGCCTCTGGCGGGACGATTTCGGGCGTGAACAGGATCTTGGGTACCGCCTGTTCGAGTTGCGCCAGAAAATATCAGCAGCAGATACCGATGCCCTGATCCAGGCGCTCAATACTCCCAAAATCCTGCGCATGATTGAAGAATACGGGGATATGGACCGTCCCGGCATCCTCCTCAAAAAAATGCTTATGAATCCCGCGATATTCCGGCTGGTAAAGCCGCTTCTCCGGACCGGCTTCCATACCCTTTTTCTGACCTGAATTATTCGGGTTTTTGGGCCATAGCCTCAGTCTCAGTCAGGATATGGCAGCGATCGCGGGGAACGTTTTTGGCAATGCGGTACATTTCCCGGGGAAGATGCATCTCGAACCGCGCCCCGTGCCTGTACTCTCCCGTCTCCTGGAGGGTAATATGGGTGATGGAAAGGATCTCCTTGGCCAGAAAAAGGCCCAGACCGGTGTTTTTCCCGAACCCCTTGGTAAAAATCCGCACTTTATCCGCAACGGGAATACCAATCCCGTTATCCTCCAGAGAGATGATGAGACCGGATTCGGACTCGCGGGCTGATATCCTGATTAGGGTCACGTGATTTCCATGCAGGATTGCGTTTTCGACGAGATTGTAAAAAACACGTTCAAGAAGCGGATCGGCATAAATTTCATATCCTTTGGTATCTGACTGGACCCGGATTTTTTTTATGTCAACATGCGAACAGGCATTAAAGAATACCTGATGGACGTTCTGCCATGCCGGTGCCACTATCCCGAGGTTCTGATATAACCTGGTAAATTCAATATTTTCACCAATGACGGTAACGGTGTCCTTCATCTTCCTGACGTACATGGAATGCTGGGTTTCTGAGGGACGCTCTTTGAGGAGATCGAGGTACCCGCCCATAACGGTCAGCTTGTTCCGGATATCATGGCGGGTGATCTCGGACATAAGATTCAGTTTCTTGTTCGCCAGCTGGAGTGCATCCTGCGCCATTTTGATATCAGATATATCATGAAAGATTTCCATGAGACATTGTCTCCCACCGAGATCCATGATCGTTGCGCTCGCGATAACCGGTATGTGCCGCCCGTCCCGGTACGAGATAATTTCGGTCTGGAGGGGGGTTCCATCGCTGGCATGCTGTAAAAAGACTTCCGGGAACAGCTCTTTTTTATCCGCGGGATGAAGGTCCGTCTGGTGCATCGTTTTTATCTCATCAAGAGACCGTCCAATCAGATCCGAAGCCTTCCGGTTTGCATCGATGAGCCTCCCGGTTTGTGCATCAGCGATGAAAATTGCATCATTGGCATGGTCCATGAGACCCCGGTTCTTCTCATTTTCCGTCTTAAGCGCATGGATTGCATACCTGCTGTTTACCGCTTTTTTTATCTTGTGACCAAGCTCTGCAAACTGAGATTTGGGGTCACCGCCTTTCTGCAGGTAAAAATCCACGCCATTGTTGATTGCTTCAATAACCACTTCTTCCCTGCCCCTCCCGGTAAAAAGGATGAAGGGGATATCTTCATCCTGGGATCGGACACGTTTAAGAAATTCGAGACCATCAATCCCCGGCATCTGGTAATCGGAGATGATAGCGTCAAATGAAGACCGCGAAAGACAATCGAGAGCCTCCTGTACCGATGCAATGGGAGTTACCTGGAATTCTCTATCCAGCTCCAGAAAGATCTTGCAGAGTCCAAGCAGATCAAGTTCATCATCCACGTACAGGATGGAGATCATTATCGTTGAATATCTCGTGGGGATGGAAATAGTTTTTGTGTTTCGGACGGGAACAATTCAGCGAGGATCCCATGCCGGATGAGAAGGGAGGGGTAGCATATGTTCCTGCAGGGAAGATTGAGTGACCCAACAGAGCAGGCGTACCGGGGATATGGTCACATCAGGATCCTTTTCCAGAAGAAATGCGGTACCACAGCAGAGATGCCGGGTTTATCCCTGAAAAAAATCAAAGGTAATGTACTTAACATTACACGTTCAATCCAATGAAAGAAGAAGGGGGCTCGGGTTTGATAACGGTGGATCTCGGCAAGACACCAGAGGAACAGGAACACCTGATCCTCTTCTCCATGATCTGCCTTGGTATCGGCATCCTTTCAGCAGACGTATTCATCCCGCTGGGATTCGTCATCTGGATCCTGTATCTCATGCCACTTTTAATGTCGGTCTGGCTCTCGTACCGGTACGCTCCGTTTTATACGGCATGGATGATAACGTTCTGTATTTTTCTGGGAAGCCAGATATCCGGTGCAGGACAGTCGGATCCCTCCGATCTTCCCAACAGGGCCATCTTCATCCTGATGATGGTAATCGTTGCCCTGCTGGTGTGGGAGATAAGGACGAATTACAGCACGCTGGAAACAGAGGTGAATGAACGTCGCTCCGCCCAGAACGCACTCGAGGATCTGACTCGATCCCTCGAATCACGCGTTGTCTCGCGGACCCGGGAATTATCCGAAGTCAACACGGTTTTACAAGATGACATCATGAAACGGGAGAAGGTTGAAGCTGCCCTTGCCACGGCAAACCAGAGACTCAACCTGCTCTCCCAGATCACCCGGCACGATATCTCCAACCGTGTTTTTACCCTTTTGAAAGACATCGACATTGCAAAGGGATATGCTGAGGAGGTCAGGCTTAAGGATGCACTGGAAAAACTGGAACTGACCTCCATATCAATCCATAACCAGATCACCTTCACCAAGGATTACCAGGAGATCGGTACGCAGGCTCCCTCATGGCACGCGGTCTCACCCATGGTGAAAGATGCTGCTGAACAGCTGGATCTCCGGGGTGTTGAGATCGATATTCATCTGGGGCATACCGAAATCTTTGCCGACAGCATGATCAAAAAAGTGTTCTACAACCTCATTGACAATTCATTGAGACATGGCGACCACGTGACACGGATTACTTTTTCCTCTCGTGAAACTCCGGACGGCCTCGTGATCCTCTGCGGGGATAACGGTATTGGCATACCATCACAGGATAAAACCCAGATTTTTACCAAGGGTTTCGGCAGGGACTCCGGCCTTGGCCTGTTCCTGATCCGTGAGATCCTGTCGATCACAAAGATCTCCATCCGGGAAACGGGCGATTACGGAAATGGGGCACGCTTCGAGATGCTCATCCCGAAAGGGGACTACCGCTTGGGGTAACGGCACCTGTCTGTCAGAACCCTGATTATACTCAGGGGCAGCCTGAATCGTGAACCAGGGGATGCACGAGAGTCCGGAAATGTTCTTCGGTACATATGAGGGTGCTCCCGCTCTCCCAAAAGGGGGGAGGCGGCAGGCGGGGAGCCCCCCTTGACCCCCTTTTCTTTGAAGGTTCTCGATCAGTCGTCTAACGTGATCCAAATGTGGGGAATGCCCGGGCGGCGGGGGCAAAAAGCACAACGTGCCGGAGCCCCCAAGGGCGATCATGAGGAAAAACCGGTGCTGATACCGTCGTCACCAGAAGGGGACTATACCCTTTTTTGGTACCAGGGTGCGATTTATCCATCCAGATATCAGCTTATGCCTTCGGTTTCTTTTTTTCTTCAACTGCTGCAAGAACTTTTGCCGCAATATCTGCAGGAAGGTTCGTTCCCTCAAGTGCCCGGGACAGGACAAGTCGCGCCATCTCCTGTCCACCGGGGGTTGAGAGATAGGTATCAAGGGTTTTTTTCCCTTCCGGGGACTGCAGGTAGTCCCTGATTGCCATCTGTCCCTTGGGCGACTGGATATATTTGGCTATCATTCCCTGCATCAGGTCGAGATGTACCATGAACCATGCTCCGGATATCTATGTGCAGTGGACCGGAGATGCACATAAAACTGCCGGCATGGTGATGGGAAGATCCTCATATGAAGAAACGTCCATGGACCTGAGTCCGCATAAAAGCATGAAAATCAGAGGTGTGACAGGGTTCACCGCTTCCGGGCCCCTTCAGGGTACGACGGGACAGGCAGGTTTTTCGACAATACATTAGGTCACTGATCCGTCGCGGGAACACCCCTTCAGGGTGGCGGCAGCTACCACAATCGGGAGTTGGGGGGGTATAAGCCCCCATCGTTCTGGTTGAAAATATGCGGTTTATCGTGAGGAAATGAAAATCAACGATGACGTTTTCGGGGGCTCCACCCTGTCGTAAGGGTATCCCCATGGTATGATGGTGCCATAGTACCTGTTCACCATCGTGGAGAAATTTCCAGTACGGGTATTGCCGGGGTTTCACCATGCGCCCCCGTCCCCCGGGGGGCAGGACTTGCCCAGGGGGGTTATCAACATGAAAAAGAGGTTTTCTTTTCAGAGCAGGGTGTTCCTCTTCACGCGAGCCAGACCGTCACGTCTTCCACCGGCGGCCTGATAGAGGGGGAGAGTTCATCCGCAGGATATCCGACAGCACATCCCATCAGCTCCCAGGCCCCGGGAGGGAGCCCGAGGAGAGCGCAAAAAGCCGGGTCCGAAGACATCTGGGAGGTGATGGAGACCAGCTGGAAACCAAGGCCCAGGGCAGTTGCTTTCAGCCACATGTTCTCGAGACAATGTGCCAGCGATGGTGCTGCAACGGGAGGGTATCCCCTGCGTTCAGCAACCACGATAAAAAATGGCGCAGTGCCGATACCGGGGATAACGCCGGTATCGTGGATTTGGGCAAGCCTCCGGACAAACCCTCTGCCTTCAGCCGAAGTGACGGGTCTTTTTGCATCGCTGTTTCAAGTTCTGCAGACATGTTCTTGACCTGACGCAGAACCAGGGGAACAGCCGCATTCATGCTCTCTGACCCTCTGCGGAGGATAAAGAAGCGGCGGAAATACTCGTGGGAACCTCCCACAGCAGCTGCAGCGAACGGGGCAAGGAGCCCGGCGTGAAGGATGCGCCGGATATCCTCCCCGCTGCAAAATTCCGGACGAAACCGCCGGTGAGACCGGCGGTCCGCGAGGATCTGATCAAGAAATACGTTTTTCTGGATGGTTATATCGTTGCACATTCACATCAGCCTGTGACAGTTTTATTGCAGGAGCAGGTCATGAAGGTTGCTGATGAGGAAAGGAGGCAGCACCTCAGGGAAATGGTCAGGGAAGGATTGTGTCCAGGTTCCCTGTTCATTTTCGTTCCGCATGAAGGACACCCATGACACCAAGGATATCATGGCAGGGTTTTCGATCGATCTCAAAATCAAAATAACGGCTGATATACGTAAGAAGAGCCGGGTTCGGCGGTCCGCTGATGGGGGGCAGGTGGATCTCCATCTCGATGCGGCGGACATTCCTGAGATCGCGGGGATCGATCAACCATTCAGCTCCTTCACAATCACATTTTAAAAAATCGCATCCGCCGCTGATCGCAACCAGATCATGGAGCGGGTACGTGGGGGATACCACGCAACAGTCATCCCAGGTGATCTCTGCAGGTTTCCCGGTGCCGAGTGCCCCGGTGATTACCTGAACGGAGACCTTGTTCGCGCGGATGTTCTGAAGGAGCTGCGGGGTGGTCACCGGCTCCACCGCCGTTACATGACCGCTCATTCTCGCTGCCCGGATACAGAAACCGCCCACATTGGCGCCAATGTCAAGGACACGGTCCGCAGCACGGATATCATCGAACCGGTATTCGGACACCGAGGTTATCTGGCGATAGGGGGTGGCTGCATCGGAGAAAACGGTCTCCGTTTCTATCGGAGGACGAGCAGGGGACGGCATCTCAGTACCTCTCCCAACAGGATCCTTTCTTATCTCTGATAAATGTCCCGTAAGCATATGCGTTCATGGCACTCCGATCGGTATTCCGGATAAGCAGCGGAATTGCAGAAAGGAACTCATCCACGGGAGACATTCCTGCCGCTGATGCTGCCGTATGTTCCCCTACGGTCCAAAAAAAACCACGAACTCTTCAGGCAGGTGGGAAACACTGTCGATCCCAAAGGAGCATGCAGGAGGAAAAACGGCCAGGTATTCCTCCGGATTCGCTAAAACATCATCGTCAGGCGTAAGGAATGGATCGATCTGCAGCGCCGCATACCACCAGAAAGACCGGTGATTTCTCCAAACCCTTGAGTTCATCCGGTGCCTCTCCCCGAAGCCCGGGCTCAGCACCCCGCTCCTGCTTTGAAGTGAAGGAACAGGACCTGCAGGCTCATTCCACCGGGAATCTCACCACAGGGATCGGCAGCCGGCGGAAGGACCGTTGTGCAGGGCAAAACCTGTTAATACAGGAAGCCGGTGTACGTATCCGGTAGCTATGGGCTTAAAAGACCAGCTTGCGGGAATACTGCCGGCGGAACTGGTACCCTTCCTGTCCAACCATTTCGAGGTGATAGGCGATATAGCAGTCATCACGGTTCCCGCTGAACTTGAGCCCTGGAAACAGACAATAGCAGAGGCCGTGGTCTCCCGCCGGAAGAACCTCGTGACCATCCTCAACAAGAAAGAGAAGGTAACCGGCGATTCACGCATTGCAAGGTACGAAGTCCTGTGGGGAGGGCGGACGACGACGGTTCACCGTGAGTCCGGGTTCGCCTACCGTCTCGATGTGGGCAGGGCGTTCTTTTCCACACACCTGGTACACGAGCGGATGCGGGTGACTGGCCAGATTCACCCGAACGAACGGATCTATATCCCGTTTGCGGGGATCGGACCATCTGTTATCCCGGCTGCAGCACGGGGGGCAGAGGTGTATGCCACTGAGAATAACCCGGATGCGTTCCGGTATCTCCGCGAAAATGCCGATCTCAACCATGTCTCCGAAAACTGCCATCTGCTGCAAGGAGATGCGTTCGATACCGGTCGCTTCGCCCAAAAAGAATTTGACCGGCTCATCATCCCCGCGCCCTACGGGATGGACCATGCGCTCAAAACCCTCCTGTCGCTTCTTGCTGACGGGGGCATGGTTCACGTGTATACCTTCCGGGCAAAGGAAGAGATTCCTGCCCTTATCTCCGGTTATGAAGGAGAGGGGCTCACGGTCAGGTATTCTGCACCCTGCGGGAACATCGCTCCCGGGATCAGCCGCTGGGTTTTTGATCTGGAATGTCCGCTGCAGGTATCGTAGCGGGCCGGGCCGTCAGGGAACAGGGATACCGGGCATGGTCACAAGGAGACGCTTTTTTTATCCGATATCGGGACAATAGTTTTTGAGTATGGTGAAAGAACCGCTGTGTATCAGGACACAGGGTGCGGTCCTGCGCCCGTGGCAGGAAGAAGATGCCCAGTTGCTGGCGCGGTTTGCAGATAATCCCCGGATTGCTGCCGCGATGCGCGATCGCTTTCCCTCACCATATACTGTCGAAGACGCCCGTTGCTTCATTGCCGGATCGGGCAGTCCTGCTGCCAGCCTGCTGCTCGCAATCGTGGTGCAGGGTGAACCTGTTGGCGGCATCGGCATCACCCCGCGGGAGGACGTGTACCGCGGGACGGCCGAGATCGGGTACTGGCTGGGGGAGCCGTTCTGGGGGAAGGGGATCGTGACGGATGCCGTTCGGGCCCTTGTGCCGGTTGTCTTTGATCGGACAGGGATCATCAGGATCCAGGCAGGGGTATTTTCAAATAACCCGGCCTCGATGCGGGTCCTGGAGAAAAGCGGATTTATCCTCGAGGCTGTCCACAGGAAGGCTATCACGAAACACGGGATTGTGATGGACGAGATGATGTTTGTCCGTTTCCGAAACGATCCCAACGGGTAAGCGGGAATACTGGTAAAAAGGAATTCCTCTTTTTTTTTGGGGGGATATCCCCCACGGGTCCTGCTGTGTCCCCGATCCCCAGACAAAACCCCCGGTCAACCAGAGAGATAGCATGATATCGGAAGAAAAATAACTGCTAAGATCGGGATATGAAGAACGGGAAGGTCACGATCGGGCTTATCCAGATGAGCGTGGACAAAGACCGCGATCAGATGCAAAAAAAGGCCCTGGCCAGGGTAACGGAGGCCGCAGGTGCCGGTGCGGATATCATCTGCCTTCCGGAGCTGTACCGGAACCGCTATTTTCCCCGGCATATCGGGACCGATGCATCCGGCCTTGCTGAAACCGTTCCCGGAGAATCCACGGATATATTTTCAAGGATTGCACAAGAGCAGGAAGTGGTCGTCATCGTACCGCTGTACGAGCGGGCGCCAGACGGGAAATATTTTAACTCTGCGGTTGTCATCAACACGGATGGTACCACGGGTGTTCCCTATCACAAAGTCCATATCCCGCAGGACCCGGGTTTTTTCGAGAAGGGGTATTTCTATCCCGGGACTTCCTACCAGGTCGTTTCCACGCAGTTTGGCCGCATCGCGGTCCTCATCTGCTACGACCAGTGGTTCCCCGAGGCTGCACGATGCGTTGCTCTTGAAGGGGCAGAGATCATCTTCTATCCTACCGCTATCGGGCATCCGGACGGTAACATTCCCTGTGAAGGTGGCTGGCAGGACGCATGGGAACTTATCCAGAGGAGCCATGCCATTGCAAACAGTGTCCACGTTGCGGCGGTAAACCGTGTGGGGGAGGAGGGGCCCTGTACCTTCTTTGGCGGATCTTTTGTTTCTGATGCATTCGGCAAGGTTCTTGCAAAGGCAGGAAACGGGGAAGAGATACTGACCGTCCCGGTGGATCTTACGATGAATCACGAGGTCCGGGAATCCTGGGGGTTCTTCCGGAACCGGAGACCGGACACATACGGGAAACTATCGTCTCCCTTCCCGGGGGAATCCGGGGTATTTCCGGCCCTGCGCGGGGGGGATACCCCGCGGAACCGGGGCTTTCATATGCCGGCCGAGTGGGAGCCGCACGAGGCGGTCTGGCTCTCATGGCCGCATAACCAGAGGACCTTCCCCCACATTGCCGAAGTCGAAAATGCATACTATGCGTTTATCCGCGCTGTCCATGTTTCTGAACGGATAGAATTGTTCGTCCCGACAGCAGTCATCCACCGCATCGTGAGAGCCCGGCTCCGCGAGCTGAAAGTCGACCTGTCAAGGGTCATCCTGCATACCAGTGAGTATGCTGATATCTGGATCCGGGACTATGGCCCGACTTTTGTCGTGAACCGCGTGCTTGAAAAGACCGCTGTCGTACGCTGGAATTTCAATGCGTGGGGGAACAAGTATGAGGACCAGATCCACGACGGGAAGATCCCCCATACGATGAACCGTCGTCTCTGTCTTCCGATGTTTGAACCGGCTATCGTGCTGGAAGGAGGGTCGATCGATGTGAACGGGCAGGGGACGCTCCTCACAACCCGTGCCTGCCTCCTCAATCCCAACCGTAATCCCACCTTGTCTGCCGACCAGATAGAGGATAAACTCAAAGAGTACCTGGGTATCGAAAAGGTCATCTGGCTCAATGACGGGGTTGTCGGGGATGATACCGACGGGCATATCGATGACATTGCCCGTTTCGTCGGCCCTTCAACGGTCGTGTGTGCTTACGAGACGGATATTACCGACGCCAATTACCCGGCCCTGCATGACAATTACGAGATCCTGCGACAGTCGAGCGACCAGGACGGAAAACCAATCACCGTCATTAAACTGCCTATGCCTGCCAAAGTCGCTGACATCGATGAGCGGTTCCCGGCAAGTTACACGAACTTCTATATCGGGAACACCGTTGTTGTCGTCCCGGTCTTCGATGACCCCCACGATGCAGAAGCCCTCCGCATCCTCCAGGAGATCTTCCCGGACCGGACTGTTACAGGAATCGATGCCCGTGCCCTCGTGGAAGGATACGGGACATTCCATTGCGCCACCCAGCAGCAGCCAAAGGCTTGAGATCCGGCAGTCGTCTGGTCTTCTTTCCTCGCGGTCTGCTGCTTGTTTGTCCGGGCGGGAATGATGAGGGTTTATGCGGGATACGAGAACCATTTCACCATCGCTCTGGCAGGGGGGGGAAATGTGATTGGAGGAGAACGCATGCAGGAACATCTGACGCACGCGGGAGGTTTTCCCATCCGCTGTGGCTTCGCCATACCGGGAAAGTGACCGGGAACCTGTGCGAGAAATCATATCATAAACCCTGACCACGTATCGCAAGGTGCCCGCGTCCCCCGTTCGGGGAACTATTGGAGCAGGTGGCGGACTTCGCCGGATATGAACCGGGTTTTTTGGGGAACATCGAATTCCTGCTCAAAAACCTCCTTACCCCCGATTATGACCGATACCATCGCCCCGCGGGGGCGCCCCCGCGCTGGATCAGTGACCGGATCTGTTGCCGATAACACCGGAGTGCCCTGCCGTGCCGTACCGGGGGGCTGAGGCAGGGTGCCCTCACATCTGCGCTTTCATAACCCGGGTGCAAACCTCCGTTCGTGTACGTTTCTCTCGATTCTTCAACACGCCAGGGTAAGTCCGGCAGATCTCCGTATAAAAAAAATTCAGGAATCACCGGAGCGGCAGCAGACCAGGAGGACCAGAACCGCAAGCGGGACGGCAGGAGGGAGGTCTGACTGCGGGGTTGTTTCAGCGGATGGGCCCGGGAAGGTGGGGGGGACGGGTGATGCCGTGGTAGAAACCGGAAGTGTTGGCACCGGTGAAACCGGAGACGGGGCTGCTGTCGTCGTCACTGCAGCAGTGGGCGGCTGCCGCGTAAACTCCGAACGGAGGAAGCCGTAGACCCCGGATGCGTCAACTGCTGCAATCACGGATCCGTCGCCGCTCACCGCGACAGAACGTGTTTTTACCGGGTTTTCAAGGAATGATGAGCCCAGTTTTGTTCCGGCGCGATCATAGACCGAGAGGGATCTGTCCATGCTGCCGGCGGCAATCGTATTTCCATCACCGGACACCGCTACACTGGTAATCCAGTGTGAAGCACCGGCAGTCCAGAGAAGGGTACCGTTTTGGTCCAGCACGGAAACGGTGTTATCATCCCTCCCGATGACCAGGGTGGAACCGTCGCGGGAATAGGCAAACGCCAGGGCATTTCCCCCGGGAAGAGCGCGGTCCCAGAGCAGGCTTCCGCCACGGGAATAGAACCGGATGCGGTTATTGGTCACGGTGACAAAAGATGAGCCGTCTCCGGCAACTTCCAGGAGGTCCTGGGTCGCATTCGTATCGGTCCATTCCGAGAGAAGCGTTAAATTTGAGGTCTGGATACCGTTTTTTATGGTAATGATGACCCGGTCACCTTCCGGAAAGAACCGGATACGGCTGGCAGGAAGAGTTGTATTCTGCCGGAAACCAAATCCCGATGCATTGATGAGCCGGACAATATTCCCGCTCCCGGCCGCGATGAGGGATACATCCGGTGTCATCGTCACTTCCGTGACAGGATCCTCAAGCGACATGTCCCAGAGCAGGGTGCCGGAACCGGAGAAAAGGCGGACGGTCCGGTCCCGGGCAGTGAGTATATAATTCCCGTTACGGCTGATGACAAGAGGGGAGCCGGACCAGCCGGTCCAGAGTTTTCTGCCCTCGCGGGAGAGGGCTATCAGCTGGTCACCACCGGCAACAATCGTCGATCCGTCCTCTGATATACCCACGCAGGACAACTCACGGCTGGGCGCAGCCGAGTGTGTCCAGAGAGGATCCACCGCGGATGCCACCGGGACGAGAACAGTGGCCAGGATGACGACACTGCAGAGCATCACGAGACCGTGGCCGTTCATGACTTCACCAGGGAGAGATACTGAGCGGCAGTGCGATAAAGATTCCTTTAAAGATCCCGTTAAAAAAGGTATCATTTCCTCCGGAAAAGAAAGAGGAGCAGGAGCCCCAGCGCCATCAGCGGGACCGTGGGAGGCACGGAAGCTTCCGGGGTCTCATCTGCAGGGGGATAGGGGGTCGGAAGTGTCGGAAGCCGTGGGGTATCCTTACGGGTTGCTGATACCGGCAGGGATGCCGTTGGTATTCCCCGGGGCGTATCAGCGGTGGGGACGGTTATGGTGCCTGTCGGCGTCTCATTCGCGGTGAATGACGATCGCAGGAAACCGTACACGGCAGAGTCGTCGACAACAACGATCAGCGAGCCATTACCGGTCACAGCAACGGAATTGAACCTGATCGCACTTCCGGCAGTGAAAGTTCCCAGCATTGTCCCGGCGCGGTTGTAGACGATGAGCTTTTTGTCCAAGCTGCCGGCGGCGATCGTGTTCCCGTCATCAGAAACCGCGACGCTGGTGATCCAGTTCGTGGCATTTGCGGTGAACAGCTGTGTGCCGTCGTGGCTCAGAACCCGGAGGGTATTGGCGTCCGTTCCGGTAACTATCGTTGAACCGTCACGTGAGTACGCAAGGGCCAGGATGTTCCCGCCGAAAAATTTTTTATCCCAGAGAAGGGACCCGTTACCGGTGTACAACCGGACCCGGTTGTCTGCCGCTGTCACAAAGGAGGACCCGTCACCCGAGACTGCAAGAAGATTCTGGGTAGCGCTTCTATCCGACCATGCCGGAATGAGCGAAAAATTTGATTGCGCAACCTCATTATTCGTGGTGAAGAGGATCCGGTCTCCCGGAGGCATAATTTTCACGTGATTGACAGCCATGGTTGTATTCGAAGCAAGACTTTCTCCGGAAAAGGTCATTGTCCTGACCTTGCCCCCGCCAGCGACGACTATCATGGATGCATCGGGCGCCATGGAGAGATCCGTGACGGTAATATCCATGGACTGGTCCCAGATTATCGTGCCCGCGGCCGAGATGAGGCGGACAACCGGGCCTTTGGAAGCCAGGATGTAATCCCCGTCTTTGCTGATATCCAGACAGGTACCAGACCAGCCAGACCAGCGCTTCCTCCCCGAGGAGGTAAGGGAGATCACCTGATCACCACCGGTGATGATGGTTGACCCATCGGTCGATATGAGGACCCCCTGCAGTTCGCCTCCGACCGTAGCATGCTCGATCCACAGCGGGGTTATCGCACACGTTGCCGGGGCGGCAAGGCACAGGAGGAGTGTCACCTCCATAAGGAGCAGAAGACGGGAGTGGTTCATCAGACACTCTCTGTAGTGGGAACCTGTCTGGGATACATATTCCTTCACCTCATTGATTTTCATACACGGTATGGTATCACGCAGCTGTAGGAATTTTCCTCTTTGTGGGGGGAATCATGGGGGTACTGGTTTTTTATTTTTTATGGTATTCCTTCCCGATCGAGAACGCACTGCCGGCCTTCTTTCCTACATGCCAGTAGGTGGATTCTGCATACACGATCGGATCAGAGGTGCGGGTATCCGGCCTGCCGTTCACAACGCAGTCCTTCCCGGCATGGACCTCAATGACCTCCCCGATATACAGCCGGTGGCTCCCGCAGTCAACCGATGTGAACAACCGGCACTCCATATTGACCGGGCACTCCTCAGCCAAAGGAGCGGTCTTCAGCACGCCATAAAATGACGTGAAGACCTGCGATTTGTCCTCGTGTGCACCGGAAACGAGACCACAGTAGTCAACCCCGGCCACCTGCTTTGCAGAAGGTACGTTTAGGCTGAAGGTCCCGTTCTCTTCTAATCCCTTTACCGTGTACCGGGACTTGTTGAGCGCCACACAGACCATGGGTGGCGCCATGCAGGCAACGGTCGCCCACGCAGCGGTCATGTAGTTCGGTTTTCCCTTCACGGTTACCCCGACGAGCAGGGCTGGCATGACACTCATGTACGGCATCGGGCCGAGTCTGATTTTGTCCACAACTGGTCACCATACAATTATTGGTATGATGGATTTAAAGGGAAACGGTTGCTCTCGCAAAAAACGCCCATGTACGGGAGTTCACGCCAGACGCAGGAAAAAAAGCCACGTGAGAAAAGGCTCCCCGCTTCAGGGCCCTGGTACGGCACGGCAGGGCAATTCCCAGTATGCAATCATGCCAGGGTGCTTTTGTTGAAATCATTTGATAATAATTATGACGCTCCCGGGGGCTCTGCCCCCGCCGCTCTGGCATCCCCCGGTTGCGATTGGGCCGTATTTCCTGTAGGTAATCGTGGAGATATTTCCCGTTTAGGTTGTACCAAGGCATCGCAATGCGCCCCCGCCCCCAATGGGGGCAGGGGCTCATGACGACGGTGCTTTGGTATCATCTGAGATAATCTTTGCACTCAAAGGAAGGTGACCAAAGTACGAGACCGGGCATCCGGGATATTCAAAAAAAAAGAGTTATGCGACAGGAGCCTTGCGGTTACCGGGGCGGGGCGATCGTAGCGATCGTCCCCGTGATCCGGACCGGTTCCTTCGAAGCTCCCCACTCGAGCACTTTGCCCCGTATGCTAACCCATTTCCAGCTCCCGTCTTTGCAGGCGAGACGGCATTGTGTCTCAAGCAGAGGGTTCAGACCGGACATGTGAGCAAGGAACGCTACCAGGACCCGGGGTGTGTCCACGGGATGGATTAGGTTCTTGCACAGGGGTATGGTAATGTCCGGCAGCTCGGCAGGCTGGTATCCCAGCGTTCGGTACAGCCACTGGTGAACATCCCGTACGCTCCTGGTGCGGATGTCCACGTCCCAGATACTGACATCTCCTGCCATGAGGGCGAGCTCCAGCCGCTGCCGGTTCTCGTACAGCTCCTGCGCCTCCCTTTTACGTTCGGTCATGTCGATGATAACCCCGCGGATACCGGCGGGTTCACCGGTCTCGGGGTTCGTGATCTTCGCACCGTAGACAAGCGCTGTAAAAAGGGTCTCATCGGAGCGGAGCATCAGGTACTCCGTTCCGCTGCCCCCGCTTCCGCTGAGTATTGTTCTCATATCCTCCGTAAAACGTTCCCGGTCAGAGGGCGCAATGAACTGCAGGATGGATACCTTGCCGGGGATATCTTCCGGTGAAAGGCCGAGCCAGCCGGACCCGTGCCGGTTTGCAAAGTTCAGGTTGAACGCAAGATCCGTTTCGTAAATGGCAACCGGGATCATATCGGCAAATCCCTGGATCATGTCCCGGTATACATTCATGTCCCGGCGGATCGCGTAGTACTCCGAGATATCCCGGAACGATTCGATAGCCCCGGTAACGGCCCCGCTCGCGTCATACAGGGGGCTTGCGGTTATCCACAGGTTTGCCCCCTCACCTTCATTGAAGTGAGGTATGAAAACTTCCGATGTTATCTTGTCGCCAACCTTTTCGAAATAGCGGTAACTCGAATCCTCTGAAAAGGTATCACCCAGAACAAGGTCGATAAGAAGGGGTCGCTTCTCCTTGTAGAAGGGGACCGAATATTCCAGGTCACTCTTGCCGAGGATCTCCGTGGCGGGGAGGCCGGTCATCTTCTCCATTGCCTTGTTCCACGCTATGACGCTGCCGTAATTGTTGAGCACAAAGGTGGCATCCGGAAGGAAGTTGATGATATTCATGAGCCGCTGGCGGGACATATCAAGCTCGTCCTTCATCCTCCGGCGGTCAATTGCCCGCTTGATCTTGTGCCGGAGCTCGGCCATCATCGCGTTGATGTCCGTCCCTTTCTGGATATAATAGTCCACACCGTTGTCAACGGCAGCTATCACCACCTCCTCCCGTCCCTTACCGGTGAAGAGGAGGTAGGGGACGTTGCCAAAATCTGAACGGACCTGTTTCAACAGGGCGATCCCGTCCATATCGGGCATATTATAGTCAGAGACTATGGCATCGTAGTCCGTCTTCTGAATCATTTCAAGGGCAACCATGGCGGATGGTGCGGTGTCAACAGTAAATTCGCCGGTATTTTCCAGCAGTATCTTGTTGATATCGAGAAAGCCCATCTCGTCATCGACACACAGAACAGAATACATGAATCCTGACTATCTCCTTCGCGGGTGTTGGCGGGTTTGCCGGTTCCGATCTCCTGTTGATGCTGATCCTGCAATTTACGGGCAGTTCATTTCCATTTTTGTCACAGAAAGTACATTCCACTAAAAACCCCGGTGCGGGGATTTTTTTCGATTCTGCTGTTTTCCCGGCGCTAAAACCCGGGTATCACACCTCGCCATTCCTTAAATTACTACCTGAACTTTCGAGATTATAAAGTATAGCTAGGCACCGGTGCATGGCATCTGTCGTCATGGGGGAGTAGAATCATCCATCACCCCCGGTAATGTGCCGGCAGGGAAAAATCCCGCTTGCGCCAGGTTGCCCCCCTCCGGTGAACGGGGGGCATTGCGCTGAAAGTGCGGGGATACTCTGGAAATCGGGGGGGGGTTTCCCAAAGGGTATCCTTTCACTCAGTATACCGGATTTTTTAAACGATACCCCATGCCACCAGGGCATGGTAAACCCGCTCCGGCATATAATACCGGATCCAGCCGGGGCCCTCGGCCCGGGTCCGGACCAGGACTGCCAGGATGAGGAGGAGGAAGCCGATGAAGAGGACCTCCGCATTGGCCAGATGGAGGATATTGGTGTAATAACTCCCGTCCAGAGAGGTGATGGGGAGCCAGGCAAGGCCGATTTTTTCCCGGGAGAGTGGCCAGAGGTACATGTAATTCGCGGGATAGACCAGGGCATCTTCAAAGAGGTGGGCACCAAAACCAACAACGGTGAAGATGAAGGCATCGAAGAACCGTATCCCGAGAGGATTGAGAAGGAATGCCATGGCCAGAGCAAAGACAACCAGAGCAGCAACCGTATGAAACGTCCCATGATGGATGGTATGACTCTCAAAAAGGACCGTGAACCCGATAAAGTTGAGGACCGCGTCCAGGACTTTGTCCAGGTCGGGGGCATAGGAGACGAGGATAACGATCCACGAACTGTCCCGCCCGGCATACCGCAGCGAGAGCATCCCGGCAATGACGGCAACCGCTGCGGTATACAAGAAATGCTCAGCTATCATGCATCAACGGATTGCCCTGCTTCCCTGAAATGGTTTTCTCCTCTGACGAGGAACCGGGGTCATCTGGTTTGGGGGGGTATGCACAGGATTCACCAGGATTGCTGTACAGGGGGATGGGGGGGGTCACATGGGTACATGTGATCGGTCCGGGACTGCTCCTGAATCCAGGAGTCATCAGAACCGGTACGACAGATTATCGTCATATTTTCCAGGATACTGGCCTGCCAGGAACAGGGCAGGGCCCGTGTGACCGGAACGATTTGTACCCATGCGACCCCCCCGCACTTTTTTTATTTTCCGGCCGATCCGGGATTTTTTCACACCGGAGATGTGCTCATGATGAGGATTGTGGGCGTGAGGGGGGTCGGCCGGGTACAATCGGTGGGGGATAGACCTCTCTCACCGGTTCATGTACCATCAGATAGTATGTCAGGAACAGGGTTCCCGCGCCATGGCCGGGTGTGAAGGAGAGAAATGACTATTCCCTGACTGGATCAGGAATGTGTTTCACCTCACCGTCAAAAAACCCCCGGAAGGTATCCTCTTGTCGTTTACCGGGTATTTTTGCTCGGGTCCCGGAAAAAAAGATCTGGTATTTCCCTCTTTTTAAAAAAACCTGTAAAAATAGGTCATGGCATGCCCCGGCCATGCCCGGGTCTGCCCGGCAACCGGCAGGCAGGCCCTTTTTTCTCGCAAAACGGAAGGCCGCTGCATTGCACGGTCTGCATCCGTTTGAAACCCCTCGTTTTTACAATTACGGCAATAAAACACTATTTTCCTCCAGCGTTGACACCGCTGCCAACGCCGGATTTCCGGGCAAAAACCACCCGTCCGGTCTCCATCGGGAAATCGATCCATGGGAAATTCCGGTCCCTTAACCAGCCTCTCTTTATTATGGGAATACCGGGCCGGTTCACGGGAATTCCCGTATGCAAAGGTCTATGAGCCCCGGCCGGAAATATCCGGTTGACAGCATCTGCCGGGACTTATAAAAAAAAATCCACGCAGTATGGAATCTTTTAGGAAGGACCATCGCCATGAGAGATCAGTTCGCAACCATCGATAAGTATATAGCATCGTTCCCACCGGAAGTCCAGGAGAAGCTCCAGGCCATCAGGACCACGATCCGCAGGGCAGCGCCGGACGCGGAAGAAGCGATCCGGTACGGGATCCCGACGTTCCGGCAAAACGACAGCAACCTCGTCCACTTCGCGGCGTTCAGGGACCACCTGAGTTTTTTCCCCACGGCATCGGGCGTCGAACATTTCCGGAAGGAACTGTCGTCCTCCATGACGGGCAGGGGAACGGTACAGTTCCCGCTCAACGAACCGGTGCCGTACGATCTCATGGAACGGATAACACGGTTCCGCGTTGAGGAAAACCGTACGAAAAAGAAAGTATGAGCGCCCCGAGGGATATTGCAGGCCCCGAAACTATGCTTCATCGGGTGTGCGGGTTCGTGTACCCGCACGGCTGCAGCCACCCCCGATCTCTGCAACCGGAACATCGTAGACCCGGAGCCGCCGGAAGACCCGCTCGTGCTGCGTCCGAAGCCAGATCTCGCGGGGCACCCATCGCGGGAACGGGAGGGCACGGACATCGCGGAGATCGTCCGCCAGCAGGTCTTCGCAGAACGCGTCCGTCCTGATGTGGTTGCGCAGCACCCGGACGTTCACCAGCATCGCGTACCCTTCTTTGAAGGCGGAAAAGTGGTACGTAATCGTCGGGTTGTCCATATTCTCCGGCCGTTGGGAGCCCATCCGCTCCGCGAATTTTTTCACATCGCGGATGGCTGCTACCGTTTTTTGCCGCGGGTCATGTGCTAAGCGTTGTCTGAGGGGGCGGGGGGAAAGATTTGTGGTTGAAAAATGTATGACACCGTGCTTCCGCTCTATCCCATGCTGTTTGCCATCTACCAGAAGATCGGCAAATACG
>CAZCZK010000018.1:10937-24273 GCA_964503195.1 uncultured Methanoregula sp. | reverse complement strand
GTCCCGGAGCCCGACCAGACCGAGGATGTCCCGGCAGGCCCGGGTGCACTCCTTCACCGTCATGCCCCGTACCTTGGACGGGAGGTAGATATTCTCCTCTGCCGTCAGCTCGGGGACGAGGGCGTAGTCCTGGAAGACGTAGCCGAGGCGGTTTAACCGGAAGAGCGTGCGTTCCCTCTCGTTCAGTGACGAGACCTCCATGCCATCAATGATGAGGCTGCCGGATGTCGGCCGGTCAAGGAGTCCGAGCAGGTGGAGCAGGGTTGACTTCCCGCTCCCGCTCGCTCCCGTTATCCCGACGAATTCTCCCTTCCGGATACTGATGTCCACATCGTCCAGTGCCCGTACCTCGACACTTCCCCGGCCGTAGATTTTTTTTAAGGTCCTGCCCTGGATCATGTTACCCCCGGATTGCCGAGAGGATGTCCTCACGGGTGGTCAGATATGACGGCACATAACCGGCGATCAGCGATACGATGAAGAGGCTCAGCACAGCCTGGGCCACCAGGGCCGGCTCAAGGACCGGAGCCACCGGGCCTCCCGGAAAGACCAGCGGGGATGTTGTCAGGAACTGGAGTACCCCGGCAAGCAGTGCACAGCCCGCGAGCGTGCCGCAGATGCAGATGAAGAGCGCCTGGAAGATGTAGGACTTGATGATGATGGTGCGGTCGATGCCGATGGCCTGCAAAATCCCGATCTGTTTTCGCCGGTACACCGTGTTGATGAAGATGACGATGAAAATGACCACGACCGCGATGATGAGGCTGACAATCGTCGAGATGAAGTTGATGATATCGAAACTGCCGACAATGGAATCCAGGAAATCCCCGGACTTTTCCTGCCAGGTCCAGATCTGCTCCTGCACCCCGAATTGCATCAGGGTGAGGCGCATGGCGTTCTCGTTACCGGTGGTCCCGGTTTTCACCAGGATCTGGTTTGCGGTGTCGCTCGTCCCCATCACGGACTCGAGATCCGTTCTCGTGATGAAGGCGTTGGAATCGGTACTGGCGGAACCGGAGTACAGGATGCCCTTGACCCGGAACGGTTTTGTCACCCCGTTGCTGAAGGTGACATCCACGGTCTTTCCCACCTCCGCCCCTCCCAGCGATGCTACCCGTTCCACTTTCTGGTCCTGGCTGCCGGCAAGCGTTTTCCCGATCAGGATCTGGCCGGTATCCGCGTTGCTCAGGTAATCCCCGCTGATGATTTTTTCGGATATCTTCAGCACCTGTTTCTCGTCACCGGGATTCATCGCAACCAGGAGCGGCGACGCTGATTTACCCTTGTACACGATCGTTGCCCCGCGGGTATACCGCGGGGAACTGGCAACAACCCCGGGGATGCGGTTGATCTTCTCCTGGAGCACCCCGACGTTCTTGATGACCAGCTCGTTCTCCCGGGGCTCGATGACCAGGTTCCCATAACTGTAATCGATGGTCTGCTGGTTGAAGAGCACCACAACGCCGGCAATGATGGAGGGGAGGAAGATCAGGTTGACAAAGACCATCGCGATGATCATGATGGTCAGGAGGAGGGTGCCCTTGTTCCCCCTTGTGATCAGCCGGCTGGCAAGGAAGAAGGCAACCTGCTCTTCTTCAAGCATTGCTGCTTCCCTTTTTCCTGAGAACGAAGAACCAGTATGCCCCGCCGGCCGCGATGAGGAGAATGAGGAGGATCGGGAGGAGCATGCCGCCCACGCCATTGTCAAGCACGGTCATCTGCAGGGTCTCGTTTTTTGTCTGAACCCCGTAATCGTCCTCGTACTGCACGGTCAGGTTGTAGGAAGTGGTCCCGGGATTTTGTGCCTGGAGGGCAAACACTGCAGGGGCATCGTTATTGGGCTCGATCTTTCCCACGTACGCGTCCTTTCCCCCGGTCATCGGGAGGTCAATGCTGGCCTTGACGGAATTGGCATTGTCCGTACCGGTATTCTCGAGCCGTATGATGAGTGAGACCGCGTCACCCTGTTTGATCCGGACCGGATCGGTCGAGACGGAGGCAATCCCGATCTTCGCCTTTCCTGTCACGTGGATCCCGAGGACCTCGGTCTGGGTCGTGGTGGTCCCGTCGGTGTTTGCATACGTGATGGTAAGATAGACCGGGTTGAGGCCAATGGGGGCTTTCTTATCGGTAGAGAAGACCATATCAACCGTTGCCGCATCTCCTTTTGTGAGGCTCCCGAAATGGTAGGTGCTGGCAGTCTTCTGGGTGATGGACGGGCTGCTGCTGTTGACCGTGACGGTGATCTGATCTGCACGGGAGAGCCCGTCGTTCCGGAGGACAACCTGTGCGCTGAGATCGTTGCCCGGGACCACACCTTCCGGTACGGTCTTCAGGATGGTCAGGACCGGATTTCTTGAGATTGCGATCTGGGTGTTCACGTTGACCGGGATTGGCTGGCGGACGCTCCTGCCCCCCGTGACATCGATCCAGATCTCGGGGAAATAGATGCCGTCCTTTGCAGGGGCCCGTACCAGGAAGGTGAGGGGGAGTGACTGCCCGGGACCGATAACACCTATCCGCTTGTAATTGCCGCCGATGACTTCCATGTCAGGGGAGTCCAGCTGCACGCTCTCGATATTGACTGCAACATCCGTGCCCGCGGTAGGCCGGAGCAGGGCAGTGATGGTGCCGACATCACCCGGCTGCAGGACCGGGGGCATAATGGTATACTCTGCAACGATAACGGTCGGGTATTCTGCCTGTACCGGGACCCCCGCCAGGAACAGGAGGAGAAGGCAGGCAAGTGCGGTAAGGAACGGTTTCATGGTATCGGAATTTCCCTTTGAGTACCGTTATAAATGAACAGGATCGGTTATAAGAGTTGTTACCAGGGCATATGACAGGTACGGGGCATCCTCACGCACGTTGGGCTAAACCTCATGCGTTTTTTTGCATACCTGCACCGGAGAATTACACTATGCCGGGATATGCCCGTGCAGGCCGGCCAGCTACCGGCGGATCTCCAGTGCCACTTCATTATGGCGGAGGAACCCGGGGGTCCACGGTGAATCATACCGCATGAGGAACGGCCGGCCTGTTGTCATAATTCCTTCATTCCCGAGCCCTTCCTGCAACCGTGACGTTGCCGCATCCACGTCTTCTGGTGATGCATATCCCGAAAACCGGAGAACGGCAATGTCCCGTTCCGGTATGGTCACGATCCGCACCCGGCTGTCCAGCGGGTCGGGAGTCTCCTCCCTCTTCGTCCCTGCGGGTAGTACAAACGACATCGATCCCGCATCGGAAACCACCGGTGCGGTCATGGGAATGTTCTGCGAGGTTATGACCGGCGCGGTCATCGGGATCTTTTCTTGGGGCTTGTTGCTGCCGGAGATGTAGGCAAAGAGCAGGTTGAACCCGGCATCGTCGCCGGCAGTATCGACCGTGGCAAGCACCAGCTCAGGGTAGTGCCGGAACTCGATCTCCCCACTCTTTCCCTTGTCTGTATACGGGATGGTGCCGGCAGAAAACCGGCTGAGCAGCAGGGCCAAAACCAGGATACCCGCAAGGGCACCGATCCCGATAACCATTGTGCGCATACTGCCTCATGGGACGGTGCAGGTGATAAAAGGAGGTATCCTGCCAAAGCTGGCAGGATAAAAACGTTGGAAGGTCACCCGTTTTTCAGGGCAACGATATCCTTAACCCCGACCAGTTTCCAGACCATCGATCGTTCCTCGTTGACGATTGCTTCCGGGGGATCGACCGGAGAATGACCGAAAGCACTGAGCACCCGCATCGAGAGCTTTTTGTTCCGGATCATGTCGACGAAGAGTTTCCGGACCTTCTTTTTCTGTGCGGGTTCCTGCACCTCTTCCAGGGACCCCTGCAGGCTCACGAAGGTAAAGGAGGAGAGATCGGCAACATATTCCTCGATCTCAACAGAGACCCGGGGGTTGCTTTTGAAATACTGGATCTTCCTGCCATACTTTGTGGAAAGGAAATACAGGTACTTTCCATCGAATACATACATGAATGGGGCGATGTAGGCCTGCCCGTCAGAACAAAACGCAATTCTCGATACGTTCTGGCGTTTGATAAGGGAGTCATACTCCGCTTTTGACATTTTCGGGATTTTTACCGGGTCCATAATAGTATACCTCGTGTTCCTTATCTGGTGAATCCTGATAAAAAAACCTTCCTGATCCTTTTTTGGAACAACGGTTTTTTCCGGATTCCGTGGTAAAATCCCGATCTTTCCTGACGAGTACCGGTGATTGACCGGAGCCCGGGAACGGTGCCGTCACCGGCCGGGTCAGGTCTGTTTCAGGTGCCCAGGAGTCTGACAATATCGTTTTCCATATCAGCGGGTCGTGTTGTCGGTGCATAGCGTTTGAATGGCACCCCGTCCCTGGTGATGAGGAATTTTGTGAAATTCCACTTGATACTGCTTCCCAGAATACCGCCCGGTAACGCCTCTTTCAGGTACACGAAGAGCGGATGCGCATTCCCGCCGTTTACGTCAATTTTTTCGGAAAGAAGGAAGGTTACGCCAAAATTGATCAGGCAGACATGGACCATGGTCTCGTTGGTCTCCGGTTCCTGCCCCAAAAACTGGTCACAGGGAAAGCCAATTACGACGAGCCCCTGCTCTTTGTACTTTTCATGAAGAGTTTCGAGTTCGGTGAACTGGCCCGAAAGGCCGCATCTGGTGGCCGTGTTGACGATAAGGACAACCTTGCCCCGGTAATCCGCCATGCTGACGGTGTCCCCGTACGAATCGCGAAAGGTGATGTCATACACTGTCATCGCGTTTTCAATCTCCGGTCTGCAACAACCAGGTACTACCTTGTACCCTGCTGGTGTTCGATTTCCCCGGTCTGTTCTGCTTTTTTTCGAGCACGATGGCCTTGTTGTATCTTTCCGGGTTCCCCTTCTTAAACATGCAGATCGTGCCACGGAGAGCCGGCATGGCCGGGGGCTCGGGGAGGGGGGATGATCCGAAGGTCTCAACCGGCCTGGTACACCAGGTCTGAGAGCCGGTTCCGGACCCCTGCCGGCACCTCCTCATACACCAGATCCTGGGGCATCTCACCCAGCCCGATCTCGAGACTGTGCCGGATATACGGATGGTCCCGGATATTCATGGATTCAAGGTCCTTGACGTGGCGATTCCTGAAGAGTGCGGCACGCTCGAGCACGCGCTGACCGTGAGGCAGGGACTGCTTTGCATCCTGCAGCACGGCAAGCCCTGCCGCCTCCGCGGCCACCGGGTCTGCACTGCAAAAAACAAGCCCGGGCTCGGGACGCACCACATATGCCCTTCCAAGGCCGGTCCGGCCAAGCGGTATGCCATACCGGTCCGGGCCAAACGTTGACTGGACCTCGGTTGCGAGAAAAAGGGTGAGCCTGAGCTTGTCGCGGACTGCATCGCTGATCTCGACTATCTTCTCGAAGAATTTGCCGGATTTGTCATCAGGGGACGCGAGCGTGCTCCCCTTCGCTGAACGCATGATGAACCCGTTCATCGGCCCGTTGGCATGGAACTCCATCCGGCTGTCTTCCCGCAGCATCCCGACCATATTCTTGAACCCGAGGGATGCCCCAGCCATGCTATGGGTGCTCACCCGGGGGAGGCTGATGACGTGGTCTGCCTTTTTGGCCCAGGCCGTGATATGAAACCCGTCCTGCCATGAGGGTGTAAACAACGAACGGTGATGATAAAATCCCTCGTCCCACCCGCCTTCTTCAAAGCCTACGAACCGGGAGGAAGTGAAGGCGCCCATGCCCGACCGGGTAAAATGTTCCCGGGTGCTGCCCCTGACAACACCGCCCGGATGGTGCAGGACATGCTCAATCCCCGACTGGTCACCGATGACCACAACTGCTCCCCGTTCTGCAAGGAGGGACGCTGTCACGCTGACTGCGAGCGGATGGGTTGTGGAGGGGTATGGATCAGCCGAGTTGAGTGCCGGTTTGAGGAGGACCGTCTCGCCTGAAGAGAGCCAGGAGAGGTTTTCGGTCGCTTTGAGGACAATGTCCCGGATGGCAGAAGAAATCCTGCCGGTGTCGCTGGCGTTTTTCAGACCTGTAATATAGACCGGTTTCATCTGATCGGGATCCCGTTGGTTCTTTGGATCTGTCAACGGGATTGCTGATAATCCTTAGTACCCGGTGAACCCGGGACCGGGGCGTCCGGTTATGGGACTATCAGGACAAGCGCAGCAACTGATGCAAGGCAGAAAACAATAAGTGACGCAATATTTCGCCCGGTAATGGCTTTTGCGGCCTGGAAATCATCAGCTCCCTGCACTAAACCGCCGATTCCCATGAGGACCGGGACGAGGCAAGCTACCGAGGCTGCTCCAAAAAACGGTACCGGCTGGATTCCTGTGAGGGCTGCAGCCAGGAATCCCGTACTCGTGAAAAACGCTGCTGTGGTCCCAAAGGCAAGGGCAGCCCGTGGCCCGAACCGTACAACCAGCGTCTGCTTGCCGGTGCGCCGGTCGGTCTCTGCATCCGGTAGTTCCACGCTGATGATGAAGAACAGGCCCAGGAAGAGAAGCGGCAGGACCAGCGGGATGAGTGAGAAGTCAAGGCCCTTTGCCATGAACAGGTACCCTGCAGAGGGCAGGAAGAACCCAAACGCTGCCATGGTCGAGAGCTCGCCGAGACCCCGGTCCACAAAGCGGAGCGGGGGGGCTGAATATGCCCATCCGAAAAAGATCCCGGCGCCAACAAAGAAGAGGATCGAGGCAGGGTAATTTTGAAAAGCGATGAGAAGGACCGTCGTTGCCAGGGAAACGAGCGTCAGCAGGACTGCACAGGCCAGTGCGGCCGGGGCAAGACCGGGATTCTCCACCAGGATTCCGCTCCCTCCGGAGAATGGCGTTCTTTGGGAGGGATCATCCGTGTGGCGGTCAAAGTAGTCGTTGCTGTAGGATACGGACAGGTGTGCCGAACCGCAGACAAGGTACCCGGCAAGGAAGGGGAGGAGCGAGAACGGAGTCCCGGTACGAACCGCATACAGGGCTCCCGTGAGATAGAGCAGAAATCCCGCGCCCAGAAAATGGAACCGCCCGGTCCTGATGAGGAGACGAATGTCCTGGAGTGTAGGTGAGACCATGGCTGGTTGCTGATGGGTATTTTCTGTAAGGTTATCAAGATGGCGGTAGAGACAAGCCGCTTTTTTCCTGCACGGGGAAGGATGGCTTAATCCTGCTTAATTCCTTCGCGGAAAGCTTGGTATGCTTGGGGAACCCTGCGGCATCAGGAACTGCTGACTTTTCGAACCTGTCCCTGCATTTTTCAGCCAGTCCTGCACCCGTGCCCCCGCCGCATCCACATCACATGGTGCACCATGAAAAATACCTGAGATCTCCCGCTCTGGCTGTGTCACGTTCTCTGACCGGTCCGCCAGATCATCACCTTTCCAATACGTTGTGACGTCAGGAGAGATGGAGGAACGATACGGTACCCAAGAGTTCATATGCATGCATCCGCCACTCACAGATACGGTGATTCTCTATGGAAAGAACCTACCCTTCTCCCTGCATTGTTGTCAGCCGCTGCATCGAGTTTGACCCGTGCCGCTACGACGGCTCGAAGATACCGTCCCCCACAGTGGCACGCCTCAGATCGTTTGCTGACTGTATCCCGGTCTGTCCGGAAGTTGAGATTGGTCTTGGCATCCCGCGGGAAACGGTCAGGATCGTGCGGGTGGATGGGGCGGATCACCTCATCCAGCCGGCGACCGGGAAGGATGTGACCGGTGAGATGTCCGCGTTCGCGACCAGGTTTCTGGACTCCCTTCCACCCGTTGACGGGTTTATCTTAAAAGGCGGGTCTCCCACGTCCGGAACGGGCGGGATCCGGGTATACCAGTCCGCGGAAAAATCCCTGGTGATTGAAAAGACTGCCGGCTTTTTTGCCCGGGAGGTGCAAAAACGGTTCCCCGAACTGCCCATTGAGGACGAACTCCGGCTGAACAATGCCCGCATCCGCGATCATTTCCTCACCGGTGTCTTTACCCTTGCCTCATTCCGCGAAACGGAAGGGAAAAAAGACCGTGAGGCACTTGCCCGTTTCCATGCCGACAACAAGCTCCTCCTGCTTGCCGCCAACCAGACCCTGATGCGGGAGATGGGGAGGGTTGTTGCATCACGGGCGGAGAAGTCGCCGGAGCAGGTGTTTGGAAAATACCGCAGCCTGCTCCTTTCCGCTCTCGCACAGGTACCCCGGTACACCAATAATATCAACGTGCTCCAGCATGCGCTGGGCTATTTCAGCAACAGGGTTTCAGGTGAGGAGAAAGCGTATTGCCTCCGGTTGATCGAGCGGTACAGGAGCGGGCATGCCACGCTCGCCGAACCCCGGGACCTCCTCCGGTCCTGGGTGATACGGTTTGGGGAACCGGCACTCCTCGCACAGACATTCTTTGCCCCGTACCCGGCTACCCTTTCTGACCTTCCGGAGGAGGTCACGGACCGCGGGCGTGATGTCTGGAAGAAACAAAAAACCCCGCAGGATGAGGGCCGGTCGGGGACGACCCGGCAGGTGTGAGGTTATGACCCTGAAAAAAAAGGCGGATGCTGCCGGGCCGGCTGCGGTGACGGTCGTCTATCCTCACCAGCTCTTTTCTACAAGCCCGGCCCTGCACAAGGACCGGCCGGTAGTCCTTGCCGAGGACCCGTGGTTCTTTACCCGGCGAAAGTTCCATGCCCACAAGCTCGTGCTCCACCGGGCTTCCATGAAGTTCTACCAGGAGTACCTTGCCGGCCGGGGATTTGTTGTCGACTACCGTGAAACGGCGGGACTTTTAAAGAGCCGGGATCTCTTTGTGCAGCTTGCCGGAAACGGTATAACGGAAGTTCACGTCTGCGACCCGCTGGAAAACGGCCTGATCGCTGAGATCGGGGAGTCACGCTCAAAAAACGGGATCCGGCTGGTGACGTACGAGAGCCCGATGTTTCTCTGTTCCCGCGAATATCTTCGTGAGTATTACCGGGACAAAAAGAGGTTCTACCTCACCGAGTTCTATATAGCGCAGAGGAAACGCCATGGGATCCTGCTGGAAGAGGACGGAAAACCGGCCGGAAAACGCTGGACCTTCGATACCCTGAACCGTGAACCTTTACCCCGTGATGTTCCGGTTCCTGCGGTCAGGTACCCAAAAAAGAACCGGTATGTCGATGAAGCAGCAGCCTATGTTGGAAAGCATTTCCCGAATGCCTATGGGAACGTGAATACCTTCCTTTGGCCGGTCACGTATGAGGAAGCAGACCAGTGGCTGAGCGATTTCATTCAGAACCGGCTCACGCTCTTCGGGCGGTACGAGGATGCGATCCACCATGATGAGACATTCCTGTTTCATTCCGCTCTCAGCCCCCTGCTGAACACCGGGCTCCTCACGCCGCGCCCGGTCGTCGATGCCACCCTGCGCCATGCACAGGGACACGAGATCCCACTCCAGTCGTTAGAGGCGTTCATCCGCCAGATGATCGGCTGGCGGGAGTTCATCCGGGCTGTCTACCTCCTTGCCGGACCCCGGGAACAGGCATCGAACGTGCTCGGCCTGACGCGTCCGGTTCCGCCGTGCTTCTGGACCGCCTCGACCGGCATCGAACCCGTTGACACCACGATCCGGAGGGTGCTTGGCGGTGCCTACTGTCACCATATCGAGCGCCTGATGGTGCTGGGCAACATCATGCTCCTCGCAGAGTTCCACCCGGACCGGGTCTGTGACTGGTTCTCGGAGCTTTTTATCGATGCCTACGACTGGGTGATGATCCCCAATGTCTATGGCATGAGCCAGTTCTCTGACGGTGGGCTGATGAGCTCAAAACCCTATATCTCCGGTTCCCGGTATGTGCTGAAGATGAGCGATTACCAAAAAGGCCCATGGTGTGATCTCTGGGACGCACTGTACTGGCGATTCCTTTTTGTCCACCGGGATATCTTTGAACATAACCCGCGGATGGCACCCTTCATCACCTATATTACCCGGATGCCGGAAGAGAAACGTGCACTCTTGATTGCAAAGGCAGAGGATTATCTTGCATCCATCGGTGCCTGCGCTGGAGTACCGCAGGACCCTTCCGGCAAGAGGAAAACCCGGAAGAAACGATGACCGGGTGCCTTTGCACGGTACACTGGTGCTCTGCAGAAAGCCACGGTTCAGGGATGAATCTCCCTCCTTGAAGGCCAGGCATCGTAATGTGCCCCGCCCCCCCATGGGGTAAGGGCTGGCACAAGGGGAGCTGTCATCATCATGAAAAGAGGATACCCATGAAACCAGACATGGTGCTCGAAGGGCACCAGGCACACTGGATGAAAATACTTGAGGCATTTCCCTATTATCGGATTAATGTGATTTTTGGATGTTGCTTCCTCTTAATTATGTGCGATGAAGGCCGCCGCCCCGAAGGGCGCCCCGCGGCGGCTTTTATTACCGTACTCATAAACGAATCCGGCAATCTGCCCAGCCGTGTTCCGCCGTGCCCCGCATGGGGCCCTGAACCGGGGAGCCCTCATGGCTGCGATTGTCATGGTTACGGTCTGAACTCACTACGTTCATGCCCGTTTCTGCTGAGACCTTTTTGAGATTTGTTTTTTCCACGACGTTGGTTTCGTATCCCCGCTGGATGAGGCCTCCGCCTTCCACGGGATCTGCCGGATGTTCCCGACATACCGGTCCATGGCAAACTTTCGTTCAAGTCCGCGGGCATTCATGTACCGGACCATGCCGAAGATCTCCCGCTCTTTCCAGGGCCGGTCATGCTTGCCAAAGCACCATGCAACCCCGGCATACCCGTTCGGGTCCCTCCCGTCGATCTCGTACCGGTTGTTGAGGTACACTGCAGTCTGGTAGGCATCCTGCGGTGACGGGCTCCATTCAAGGATCTTCTTGCCCCAGTACATTCGCATATAGCCCTGCATCGTCCCGGTCTTCACCATCTCCTGCTGTGCGGCATTCCAGTACGGGTCATGGGTTTTTGCCCCTTCCAGTTCGCTCTCGGAATAGACATACTCCCGCTGGTCTCCCGTGTGCACCAGCAGGGTTTTTTGTGCCCATGCAGGCAGCGATGCAAACGAGTCGTACGCGTCGTTATACCGGACGAAGTTCACGGCAAGTTCCCGGCGTACGATTAGTTCTTCAAGGAAAGCCGGAACCCCGTCCCCGCCATCCTCCTGTGCCTGCAGTGCAAGGGTGACGGGAGAGACCTGGCCGAAATGGAGGTACGGGCTCATACCCGACCCCCCGGCACCACCGGGATCATTGCGCTCCTCGGCAAACCCGTTGATCCGGGTTTTGAGGAACTGCCCGAACCGCCGGTGTGCTTCGGTGTTCCCCCCCCGGGATACTCCTGAAGCCGGGACTGTGCGATCGATGTTTATCCGCGACAGAATAGGATCCGGTGGTTCACCGGCAAGCGTCAAGAGGTCAAGCCCAAGGGAGGAGCGTTGTGGGGGGAGAGTTTCCAGCGGGTGCAGGAACCGGTCCAGCAGGCGGGTGACTTTTGGCCGGAACGTTGCTGCAGCGTATTCCTCCTTCTGCGAGGCCGTCTCCACCGGTACGACCACGTTTCCCTCGACCTGCACGAGCGGGCACCGGCACCGTGCTGCAACTGTGCGGTACCATGCCTGCTGCAGCTTCAGGTATCCCCGGTCGGCCACCACGAGTGCCGCGTTATCGGCAAGATCGATGATTCCGTTGTCGGGAGGTTCCGTCCTGAGCACAAACCGGATTCCGAGCGCTTCCAGGGATCGTGAGACCTCATCGAGCCCTTCCAGCATAAACGTAACGTGGCGGAGGTTTGACTCGGGATACGCGGGAACGAGCCCGAAGTACACGACCAGCGGGAGGTTGAGATGATCCGCACGTTCGACCGCATATACGAGCGCGGGGTTCTCTTCCGTCCGGTGCGAAGACTGCATCCAGTACAGGACATAGTCCCCGGTCCGGACCGTGGCATCATTGAGTGCCCGCACCCGTTCCTCTGCAACCCGCGTGTTCATCGGTATCCACTCATACCGCAGGGTTTATCGCTCTTTCTGCCGGAAGCCATAATCCGGTGCAGCTACCAAAAAACTTAACAACGTCCCGGCATAACCAACATCGAGAGGGACAGCCTTGAGGTGGCAGGTCATACTGGTCGGACTGGTCGTACTTGAGGAACCCTATCCGTCCGGGCGACCGGGGGGTACCGTTGCAGCGGGTAACCGTAAAGGGGTCGGGACACCTGGAGATCCCGCACTGCTTCACCTTCGGCGTGAGGCCGCGGGCATATCGTCCATGACACGGGACCCAACCCTGATAACCTGAGCGCTCACCGGAATGTGGATACCAAAGAGAAACTTCGTTACGGAATGTATCATGGACGAGATAGTATGGAAAGCAGGGTATCTCTCCCTCTTCATTATCTGGTTCTGTATTCAGGTATTTTACGGTAAACAATCCGCGGTGAACAAGGTCAGAGAGACGGTACGGCCGGGTTTTGAATCGTTCCTCGTCGGGCTTCACTTCATCGGCATGACGATCCCGTTCCTTGCGATATTCACGCCATTCCTTGATTCTTTTGCGATCCCCCTCCCGGAACCGGTGCGGCTCGCCTTCCTCATCATCTTCGCCCTCAATATTGGGCTCTTTTTCGTGGCACACCGCGATCTGGGAATGCAATGGTCAGCGATCCTGGAGATCAGGGAGGGGCACCGCCTGGTCAGGACCGGGATTTACCGGCACATCCGTCACCCCCTGTATACGCATTTCTGGATCTGGGTGATCGCACAGGGTATCGTGCTCGCAAACGCACTGGTTCTCATATTCGGGATCACCGCATGGGGCATTCTCTACTTCTTCCGGGTACCAAAGGAGGAAGAGATGCTGATTGCGGAGTTTGGCGATGAGTATCGAAATTACATGAAGGTGACCGGGCGAGTCATCCCGAAGTTCTGATGGCTTCGAAGATATACAGGGGAGGAATCGCCTTTCGATGTCAGGCTTGGTGTCCGGCCTGCCGTTTCACCAGGGTTATTATGGCATCCTTGTGAAGTGATTTTCACCGGCAAGGGGAGCATTCAATTGTCCTGCTTTAACCAGAGTTGATTGTATTCTGTGAACCTATTGCCGGGAACCGGGATGAGGAGTTGTCGAGGAACAGTATCGCCCTTCAGATACTTACTCCTGAGTATCCCGAATTTCTTTTTGGCCCCCGAGATTGTCTTTCGCCCAAAGGTACAACACCAGATACCCTGACATCATCGTAAAATTATAGAAAAAGTCTTCGAATGGAATCGTCAGGAAACGGATCCCGGAGACTGCTGACGGATTATAGATCACGACCGGCAGGGATGTCAGAAAATAATTGAACAGAATGAACAGAAGGAATCCTGG